>DAOUGM010000015.1:0-66663 GCA_034428895.1 Anaerolineaceae bacterium | reverse complement strand
AACCCGCACACTTTGCCAAAATGATTCATCCGCCATTTTTACCTCTTTTACCTGGTATTCGGAAATTCTTATATACTCAATGATGATCACCATTAAAATCGATACTTGGAATCAACGATGACGACAGGAAAACCGATGCCCATTAAAACCATTATCACCGTTGCCCCCACAGGTGCCTGGCCGAGCAAGCAAGACAACCCCAACATCCCCATGACCCCGGCGGAGATTGCGGAGGACGTCTACCAGTGCTGGCAGGCAGGAGCGGCAATTTGTCACCTTCATATGAGGGATGATGAGGGCAAGGGAAGCATGGACAGCGCCAGATTCCTTGAGACGGTGACCTTGATCCGCAGGAAATGCGACATCGTCATCAACTGCACCACCTCAGGTGATTTGGACGCGACGGATGAAGCGCGCATGGCACATCTTCCACTGGTAAAACCCGAAATTGCTTCTTTCGACTGCGGATCGATGAACTGGATGCACAACAGCCTGTTCCTCAACCCTCCAGCTTTTCTCGAAAAGTTAGGCTTGGCAATGCAGGAGAATGGAGTCCGGCCGGAGATCGAAATCTTCGATGCGGGGATGATCTACAATTCCCTGTATTACCTGGAAAAAGGGGTGTTGAAAGAGCCCTTGTTCTATCAGCTTGTGCTGGGCGCCGCCGGCGGGGTTGCCGCCACGGTGGAGAACCTGGTATATCTCAAGGGGTTGCTTCCCACCGGCGCTCAATGGAGCGCTTTCGGGGTTGGTAAAGCACACCTTCCCATCCTGCTGGCTACACTTGCCATGGGTGGTCATGTGCGTGTGGGGATGGAAGACAACGTTTATTTTGCACCCAAGGTTCTGGCTCAGTCGAATGCGCAGCTGGTGACCAGGGCGGCTCAGATCATTAACCTGGCAGGCAAAGAGGTTGCCACTCCCAACGAAGCCAGGGAATTGCTCGATCTGAGAAGGCAGTGACATTTGAGAGGGCGTTTTTATCATTTTCTTGTAATGCCGTTTTTTTTCCAAAGGATTATGCGACCAGGCCTGAAGAATCCGATACCTGTGGAATGTTATGTGCCAATAAACGTTGGTGTTTGGTTTACTACTTCACGTAAGTGATCCTCCCTCAGTTTGAAGGTCAATGGTCTTTGGAATTCTTACTTGCGTCAGGAGCAGAAAGATCAAGTATGGCAGGTTAATTTTTCCTTTTCATTCTAGGTCAGAAAACAAGTAAAATAAATATTGACACATAAGGTGATTCAGCGAAACCACATTTTTTATTGAGACAAATTTGTAAATCCTCCACTGCCGACTCTTGATCGCATGCCGGGTAAGGAGAGAAGAGAATGCCTTTTAATCAGAATTCACGTTTAGACCCTTCACAGGTTCAAGACCGCCGCGGGCGAAGTGTGGGCAGAACGGTCGCCTTCGGCGGCGGAGGTATCGGGATCATCGTCCTGATCGTTGCCCTGCTACTGGGGATCAACCCCAGTGATATGGCCAATGTAGGCATCGTACCTTCAGAGCCCAATTCGTATACTGGCGAAACCAGCGACCTTGCTGCCGAATGTCAGACCGGAGCTGATGCGAACACCCGCACGGATTGCGCCATTGTGGGTTACACCAACAGCATTCAATCCTACTGGACTGATGCATTTGCCAGCGAGGGGGTTGACTATACTCCAGCCCAGACGGTGTTGTTCTCCGGGGCAACCGAGGCGGCTTGCGGTTACGCATCCGGCGCCATGGGTCCGTTTTACTGCCCCACTGACCAGAATGTTTACCTGGACCTCTCTTTCTTTGACGAGCTCCAATCGCGTTTTGGCGCCCAGGGCGGGCCGTTTGCCATGGCCTATGTTTTGGCGCACGAGTACGGGCACCACGTTCAGGACCTGCTGGGAATATTGGAGACCTCCAGCAGCCGGGGACCGCAGAGTATGTCGGTGTACACCGAACTCCAGGCAGATTGCCTGGCCGGGGTCTGGGTAAATCATGCGGTCGAAACCGGTTACCTGGCTCAAGTGACCAATGATGAAATCACTCAGAGCCTGGATGCCGCGGCTTCCGTGGGAGACGACCGCATTCAAAGCCAAACGCAGGGGTATGTCTCCCCTGAAACCTGGACCCATGGATCCTCCGACCAGCGCCAGGCGGCACTGCTGGACGGATTACAGACTGGGGATATCAATACCTGCGAAACCCCCGGGTGGACCGAGTAACCAACTGTCTACGCTCACCTGATCATTATTGGGATATATCTCGAAACGACTGATTAACGAGCCCAAGTAAGATTCGGAATGGCAACGCCATAAGGATCTTTCTCATGGGCTCTATAGTATTTTCCGTTTTGCAGGATTCCAACGTAGTGATGGAAGAACAAACCTGGTCGGAAACATATGGTATGGCGCACACATAAACACACAGGAATCAAACACCCAATTGAACCGGGACTATAAAAATCAAAAAGGGAAAGCCATCACGCTTATCCTCGTGTGTGACGCTTTATTTGAATCTGAATCTGATCAATCAATTGCCTGGATTCCCGTCACCCAAATCTGAATGTAAGAATTTTCCCGACACACCGGTAATACCAAAACGATTCTGAATTGACCTTGAGTGCAGGATGGAAAAGAGATGGAGATTTTTAACTTTATTGTAATGTAATGTTTACTTGACATTATGTATATTATATGATACTATATGTCAAGTAATATTTACTATCTCAAAGGAGTAAAAATGTCTTACCAGGAAAAAAGAACGATCACAAGCATTTTTTCAGGGCTGTTGGTATTGGCAGCCTACTGCATCTATGCCTTCGACAAATACCAGGCGGGCTTGGTTACCCCTGGCGACCTAAAATTTTGGGCAGTCACCATGTTGATCTTCATCGGCATTGGCATCGGCGTGACCATCATCATTCAGATCGTCTTTCACATTCTGCTTTCTGTTTCCATCGCGGTGAAGAAGACGATCCGTGAAAATCAGTGCGACGAAAAGGAAATTGAAAAATCGATCAAGCTGGAGACGGTCGAAGATGAAAGAGATAAACTCATCGAACTGAAATCCTCGCGAGTCGGTTTTACCATTGCCGGGATCGGTTTTGTGGGTGCTCTCGTTTCACTGGTTCTCAATTACCCACCCGAGGTCATGCTTAACATTTTCTACATTTCGTTCTCTGTTGGTTCTTTGTGTGAAGGCGTGGCGCAGCTTATTTATTACCGGGGGGGAGTATAGCATGGGAAAAAAGATCGAAATTTCCAACAACATTCGCAAGCTGCGCTTCTTTGCCAACGAAATGACCCAACAGGAGCTCGCGGAAAAAGCAGGGGTATCCAGGCAGACCATCATCGCCATCGAGGCAGGCAAGTATTCGCCTTCCCTTGAGCTTGCCTTCCGCCTGGCAGATGCATTTGGAGTGGAACTAGGTGAAGTGTTTTCACACGAAGTGAAAGAATAAGATCCATAAAAATTCAATGGCTTTGTCTTTGGTATGCAAAAACAGCCGGTTTGGCCGGCTGTTTGTTTTCGATGATCCTCATCCTGAGATTACTTCAGGATTTCCTTCAATTTCTTCGGTAAATAGGCATAAAACTCAGTGGCATCCACGACTTCCTGCAGAGAAACGTTCTCAGTGGGTGTATGTGCATCCCGCTCGTCTCCCGGCCCAAAACCGATCGAGGGAATACCAGCCTTTCCCGCCCAATAGGTGCCGTTGGTGGAAAAATCCCAGGTTCCCAGGGGTCGCGCTTCATCCCATAGGTCATGAATGGAATCCATTCCTGCTTTTACCAGGGGGTGCGATTCTTCCAACAACCACGCCGGAAAGTACTTGTTTAACGGAAATACATATCCAGTATATGAAGGAGTGTCATAGAACAACTCCTCGACATGAATCTCGTTCTGCAGGTAATCGGGGATCAGACCCTTGATCAAATTAATGACATCATCATGCGGTTCGCTGAGGGTGACACGCCGATCAATATAGATCGTAAACTGGTCAGGAACGGCATTGATGGAATTCGTCCTGGCTTCCACATCGGTGATGGCAATGGATGGATTACCGAGCACTGGATGGTGTCCCATGCCAAAGCGCATGCGGCGGTCAAGCTCGCGAATCAGGTTGATGATCGAGATCATCTTGTACACAGCATTATCGCCGGTGTAATGGACTGCCGCGTGAGCCGAGCGCCCGGTGGCCGTAATCTTCAGTTCAATGCGGCCTTTGTGCCCGCGGTAGACGTTCATCATGGTGGGTTCACCGATGAGAACGAAATCCGGTTTCACCTTGGGGTCAGCTTCGACAAAGGCATTGGGGGCAATACCGTCGCACCACTCTTCCATGTTGCCAAAATAGTAGACCGTGAAACCTTCCAGCAGACCCAGGTCGCGTGCGATCGCCAATCCGTGCACCATGCCTGGTGTGCTGCCCTTTTCATCGCACGCGCCGCGCGCATACAACTTGCCGTCTTCCACCTTGCCGGCAAAAGGATCCCATTTCCAATTGTTCCTGTCGCCGATGCCCACCGTATCGATATGGGAATCGTAGACCAGAACCTTGGCCCCATTGCCAATGCGCCCCAGGGTATTACCCATCTTGTCGAAACGCACTTCATCGTAGCCCAGTTTACGCATTTCAGCCTGAATCCGTTCGCCCACAGGTCCAATCTGCGATTCCATGGATGGGATGGCGCATATATCTCTCATAAATTGAACGATCTCGTTTTGTTTTTCAGCAACCCTGTTTTTAATCTCTTTTTGGACGTCCATTTATTCCTCTCAGTTATCGTGCACTCGTAATATGGCTGGCATTCAATTCTTCTGAACGCCATAACCCGAATGTTATTCTACTGGTTTTTGGATTGAAAATCCGATGGAACAGAATATGACCAAAAATAATCGATTTGCACTACTGGTGCAATTTTACTAGACAGAGCCGCCAACGGTCAATGACCAAAGCCGGGGTCACCCACAGAGTCCAAGGGCCGGGTTAACGGAAATCGTTTGCGAATTTTTTGCTATTGAGTTAGAGTTAGATTGCTAATCAAGGGACTTACTTTCAGTTCAATCACTGCATCAACATAGAATCTCTGGAGGCAAGATGCTTCAATTATTGATCAAGAATGGTCTTTGCGTAAATGCCAGCGGCCCATTTGAAAGCGATGTTGCCGTTCTGGATGGAAAGATTTGCCAGGTTGGAAGCAACCTTGATCTTCAGGCAGAGAGAACCATTGATGCCGGAGGGAAATACATCCTGCCGGGGTTGATCGATACCCACGTGCACCTGCCGTGGCCTTCTGAGAGTTTCGATTCTGTGGACGATTTCCACTCGGGCACCCTCTCGGCTGCATTCGGAGGTGTGACCACCATCATTGAATACGTCATTCCGGAAGAGAATTCAGGCATCATTTCCGCGCTGGACAAGGAAATCGGGAAAGCCCAGGGCGTTTCCTATGTGGATTACAGTTTTCACCTCATCATCCGCAAAGTGACCGCGCAAACTCTGGCAGAGATGGCAGAAGCTGCCGGCAGGGGAATCACCAGTTTCAAGATCTATATGGCCTATTCCGGTTTTCAACTCGCCGATGAGGATATCCTCACCTTGTTAAGAACCTCCAGCAGTTTGAAAACCATGATCTGCTTCCATGCTGAAGATGGTACCCTGGTCAACCAGGCGATCCACCGGATGGAACAGGCCAACAGCACTGCCATCCGCTTCTACCCACAGGCGCACCCCCGGATTGCCGATGTGGAGGCCACCCGGCGCGTGATCGACTATGCGAAGCAACTCAATGCACGCATCCATATCGCTCACATCAATACCCGTGAAGGTGCACAGATGGTCACTGAAGCACACCTCTCCGGTTTGAAAGTAAGTGGAGAGACCTGCCCGCATTACCTCATGTTCACTGAAGAGTCGTACAAAACGGGAAAACCGGCTGCGGCATATTTCATCCTCGCCCCCTCCCTTCGCGGGCAGGAGGACCAGGATAAACTGTGGCAGGCGCTCCGATCCGCCGGCATCAGCACCATAGCCACCGATCACTGCCCCTATACCATCGAGCAGAAGACCAAGGGCGGGGACGATTTCAGGGCAATCCCAGGCGGTGCAGGGGGTATCGAAACCAGCCTTCCTTTAATATACACTTACGGTGTTGTCTCAAAGAAAATAAATATCGGACAGATGGTCGCGCTGATGTCCGCGAACCCGGCCAAACTCTTCAACCTTTACCCGCGCAAAGGCGTGATCGCGGAGGGCAGTGATGCCGACCTGGTGATCTATGATCCCGGGGGACGCTCGAATATCGACGCCAGCAAGCTTCACTCAAATTCCGACCATTCCCTCTACCAGGGGTTGGAAGTCGCCGGTCGGGTGGAAACGACCATCCTACGCGGAAATCCCATTATTGAAAGCGGCCGCCTGGTCGATCAAGAACCGTCCGGCGAACTCCTCCTGCGTCCCTGTTATCCCGATTGATCGATCCGCGTGGTTGCTGGACGGTAGACAATCCAAAAACGCTGCCTGAGGTGGCAGCGTTTTAATCATGATTCATCTAAAATCAAGTCAAAGTTCTTGCTTTTCGCGGATGGCGGCCAGCACCTTTTCTTTCTTCATCGGCAGGGATGTCAGCCGCACGCCGACGGCATCATAAATGGCATTGGCGATCGCCCCGGCGGTCGCCAGCGAAGGCGCTTCTGCGAACCCCTTGACTCCCTGGGGTCCAAAGGGATGCGGAACCTCGACCAGCACCGGGATAATTAACGGCGTGTCATCCGCCGTGGGCAGATGCAGCATGTGCAGCGAATTGGTCAGGTTGATGCCGTTCTCAACAATGTATTCCTCTTTGAGGGCAAATCCCACACCCTGCACAACAGCACCTTGCACCTGACCGTCGAAGATCATGCGGTTAAGAAGTTTGCCAACATCTGCTGCGGCGATGACGGTGAGCACCTTTACCTCACCGCTTTCGACATCCACTTCCACCACCGCAACCTGTGTGCCGTATGCATAGACCCAGTGCGTCATGCGCGACATGAAATCAGACTCCCCCCAGCGGCTCTTTTCTCCCACGGAGAGCATGGCAGCTGTGCGCGGAGGATAATAGATGCGCCTGCATGTAAACTTTTCGCCCAGTTCCGAAAGCGGAACGCTCTTTCCGCTGTGCGGATCGACGATGCGATCATCCTGAAATGCCAACTTGTACGGAGGCTCATCCAGTATTTCCGCCGCACGCCCAAACAGATCGTCGCGCAGCGATCGGCACGCCATCACCGTGGCATTTCCGGTCAAGAATGTCTGCCGCGAAGCAGTCGAGGCACCGGTGGGGATCGTCAATTCCGTATCCGGGCCGATCACTTTGATCTTTTCGATGGGGATTCCCAGTTCATTGATGACCAGCTTGGCCTGACCGGCCAACCCTCCCTGACCGTATTCATGGTGTGACACCTTGATCGTCACCAATCCGGTCTTGTCCATTTCGATGATCGTTCCGGCGCTTTCAGGGATATCGTGCCCGTAACCCACATTTTTCACCGCCGACGCCACGCCGATACCAATTTTTTTATTGCCGCTTGATTTGGGTAGGTCAAGCTTCCTTAGCGCGTCTCTTGCAGCATAAACGGTTTCCTTGTGCGCGGCTACGCCCAATTCCAGCACATGGTCGGAAGCGCTGGGCATACCGGCTTCCAATCCATTGATCAGGCGAAATTCGAAAGGATCGATGCTGAGGGCTCGAGCCATCTCGTCCATGTTTTGTTCCAGCGCAAAAGCCACCTGGTTGACACCGAATCCGCGCATGGCACCGCACAGGACATTGTTGGTGTACCAGGCCTTGCCGTCCATGCGCAGGTTGGGCACAAAGTAAGGGCCTGCGCCAAAGACCACCATGTTTTCGAGCACGTCGAAACCCAGCGACATATAGGCGCCGGTATCGAGGATCACCCGATAATCGATCGCCAGCACGTGCCCATCCTTGTCAGCACCGGTCTTGTACCACATCCACGCAGGATGGCGCTTAGCATGCACCCGCAGCGATTCCGGACGGGTCAGCACGATCCTCACCGGTCTTCCGGTCTTGAGTGCCCCCAAAGCCAGGTGAGCCAGAAAAATGGGATCTTCCTTGCCGCCAAAGGATCCCCCCTGGGCAATCTGAACCACGCGCACCTTTTCCTCGGGCAGGTTGAGTTCCTCGGCAATCTGCGAACGGTCGTCAAAAACGCTCTGCGAGCCGTGCATGACGGTTACCCCGCCGTCATGGCTGGGAAAGGCAAGCCCCGATTCAGGTTCCATGAAACCGTGCTCCACGCGAGGGGTTTCGTATTCCCTCTCGATCACCACCGCACATTGTTTAAAAGCTTCATCCACATCACCGCGCACAATCTGGCAGTGATGCATCAGGTTTCCCTTGGAGTGCACAAGGGGAGCGTCCGCTTTGGCAGCCTCCTGCCAGCTCAATACAGGCGGCAGCACCTTGTATTCCACTTTGATCTTCTCTAGCGCTTCTTCTGCAATCGCCTCGCTTTCAGCAAAAACGGAGGCGATGGAATCACCAATGTAACGCGCTTTTTGTCCATTCCCGGCAATGGCCGGTTGGTCGCGGTTGACCGAAACAATTCCGGCACGGTTGATGCCTTTCAGATCCCAGGCGGTAACCACGGTCTTCACTCCCGGCACGGCCAGGGCTTCCGAGGCATCCACGCTGAGAATTTCGGCATGCGGGTGCTCAGACCACAGGATCTTCCCGTACAACATACCTTCCATTTTGATGTCGCCGCCGTAGCGGGTGGTGCCTGTCACCTTACCAATGGCATCCTCGAGGAGCTGGGTGGATTTGATCTCCTTTCCCCAGTCGCCCAGCGGCGGCAGCTTCTCGCCTGAAGCCATCACTTCGGCGGCTGCCCGCACAGCACGGATGATGTTGGTGTATCCGGTACAGCGGCAGATGTTGCGGTTCCTGGTCAGATGAGTTTTGATCTCCTCGTCGCTTGGTTGAGGATTGGCCTCGATGAGTGCCTTGGCAGACATGATCATGCCCGGCGTGCAGTATCCACACTGCACTGCCCCATATTGAATGAACATATGCTGCAACGGGTGAAGCTGCCCGTCAATGGATAGCCCTTCAATGGTCTCGATCCTTGAACCCGGTTTGACTTTGCCCATGCGCACCAGGCAGGAACGTATCGCTTTACCGTCCACAATCACTGTGCAGGCACCGCAGTGACCGCTGGCGCAGCCGTTCTTGGTACCCGTCAGGTTGAGGTAATCGCGTAGAAAAGACATCAGGGTCAACTCAGAAGGAACCTGTGCCTTGATCTCATTACCATTCACGTTGCATTGGAGTTCGAACAGTTCAACCATTTCCTACACCTCCAGTCACCACGAATAATACAGAGTGAGGTAGCGATGACCACTCATTCAACTACCGGATTCGATTTCTCCTGCGCGGATGAATTCCATGGAGATGCAATCCGCAACCGGACATACCTGCGCGCACAAACCGCATCCCACGCAGCGTGTTTCATCCACAATGGGGATACGGTCGGGAGCGAATAGGATCGCACCGTGCGCGCCGTCTCGGCAGGTCACATGACATAAACCGCAGTGAATGCATGCCGATAGATCGATATGCGAGAGGACTACATCGCGCGGTGAAAGTTCCTCGACCCCCTTGATATGCGGCTGAGCCTGCCCCCTCACCTGTTCCAGGCTGGAATATCCTTTTCGATCCAGCCAGCGCGTCATGCCGTCCAGCAGGTTGTCGATCAAACCAAAACCGCGCTGCATCACGCTTGTGCAGACCTGCAATGCCGAGGCGCCCAGCAAGACAAATTGCAAAGCATCCCTCCAGTCATAGATGCCACCCACGCCGATCACCGGCAGACTGACCGTGCTGGAGATATCCGCCACGCAGCGCAGTGCAACCGGCTTGATGGCCTTGCCCGTCACGCCCCCGTGCGCACCGAATCCCTGCACCGACGGCAGCGGCGAGTAACTCTCCAGGTCGACTCCCACGATGCCCTCGATCGAGTCGATCACGCATACCCCGGCAGCGCCCCCGCGTTCCACCGCCCGGGCAATGGATTGGATATCGGTAACGCCGGAAGTAATTTTGACATACACAGGAATCTTCGAAGCCGCCTGGCAGATCCAGCCGGTAACCTTCTCGGTCAGGTGAGCATCCTGGCTGATCATCCAGCCGTCGGCCGCCTGTTCACCTTCCACCATCGAACCCTGCGGACAGGAGATGCTGGCTTCAATCATGTCCGCGCCGCATTCCTCTGCCTGCCGAACAAGATTAACCCAATCCTGCTTCGATTCACCCACAATGCTCAGGATGACCCTGTGAGCGGGGAACCTTGTTTTCAGCCACGCCACATCCTCCATCCATTCGTTCGCCAGTTTATCGGAAAGCAAGTCAATATTGTGCAGCGCAAGCATGTTTGCTCCCGGTTCCAGGCTGGACATCATCGGATACACCAGCGGTATGGGATTGCCCACCGGCGAAACGGTTTTCAATACCGCACCTGCCCACCCGGCTTCGAAAGCCCGGGCGGTCATCTCCCTGGAGTTGGTGGATGGAGATGCCGCGATCATGAACGGATTGATGAAATTTACCCCGGCGAACTGAACCCCCAGATCGATATTTCTCATGCCGCACCTGCCTTTTCCATCCACCATTGATCAATCTGTCTAGCAGCTTTCATCCCCTGGCTCATCGAGTGCACCACGGACGAGCCGCCGCTAACGCACTCACCGCCGGCAAAAATGTTCAAGTCCCCTGCCCGATGCGTTGCCGCATCCACCGCAAGCGTGCCGTGCGGATTGATCGCTAGCCTAAAAGTTTCAGCAATATCGGGGTCAAGCGTCTGTCCCAGAGCGTGGATCACCTGGTCGCACTGCATTATGCATTTTTCTCCCTGCGGATCGCGTTCCACCTTGCGGCGACCGTCGCTGCCCGCTTCACCCAGGCGCATGGATGCCAGTTTTACCGCTTTCACCCCATCCCCGTTGCCGACCACTTCTTCCACGATGGTTAACCAGCGGAATTCCACCCCCAGGGCGGTCGCTTCCAGGTATTCGCTTTCCCAACCCGGCATCTGTTCCATTGTCCGCCGGTAGAGGACGATCACCCGTTCAGCACCCAACCGTTTGGCGACCACAGCCGCGTCCAGCGCGACGTTCCCCCCTCCGATGACCGCCACCTTTTTACCAGTCAGCGGAGATTCGGCTTCTCCCCTGGCATACGTGCTTGCTTGTTCGAGATAATCCATGGCTGGGGAAACACCGGGCAAATCAAAACCAGGCACATCAAATGCATTGATCCCGTCCAAACCGGCAGCCACGAAAATCGCGTCATAAGCTGCGCGCAATTTCTCAGCCTGGGTTTTGTCGATCCTCTGGTTCAAATGAAATATGATGCCCATATTCTGGATACGTTTCGTATCCAGTGTCACTGCTTCCCGCGGAAGACGGTGGGCCGGGATCACCCTCTCGACCAGACCGGAGAGGGTCTTTGATTGATCGAACACATGCACCCGGTGACCCAATCTTGCAAGTTGAACCGCGCAGCCCAATCCGCCGGGTCCCGCGCCAATGACTGCGACCTTTGCCGGTCGGTCGATTTGCTTGGTTTCGTCCAACCCTTCATATTGACTGGAAGCGTAGACCTGCAGCGCTCCGATGCGGATCGGGGTTTGCCCGAGGTCTTTTAAAACACAGGCGCCCTCGCACAAGGTTGAGGTTGGGCACACACAACCGCAGGTGACCGCCAGCGGGTTGGCCTGATAGATCAGGTGCGCGGAGCCCTGGATGTTGTCTTCAAGCAGGCGGCGGATGAACATGGGAACATTCACTCCTGCCGGGCAAGCCTGAACACATGGGGCATCATAACAGCCCAGGCAGCGGCGCGATTCCGTCAACGCCTCAGCCCGGGAGATCAAATGCGTGTTTCTCATGGTTACCTCAATAATCGGTAAAAATAAGTTTGAAATGGGTCGGTGAAATTCGGGCGAATTTCGCCTAGTTCACGAACAAACAGCCTGGATGATACCCTGGTATCCGCGAGCGGCAGTCAGCAGGTCCGCCACAGCGATGGATTCATCTGCAATGTGAGCATCCTCTTCACGTCCGATGCCAAACCCAACCGTGGGAATGCCCATCACGCCCGCGCAATATGCACCGTTGGTGCAGAAACGGTATCCGCCAATTCTGGGGGTCAGACCCGCCACTTCCAGGCCGCGTTTCGCTGTGGTCACGAATGGATGGGTTTCCGGAAAGATCCAGGCCGGAAAGAATTTCTCGCCCTCAAGCACTACCCCGGTGTGAGTGCGTTCTTCCTGCGTAACCAGCCCAACCTCATATTGAATATCTTCGAGGCCGGGAAGGGTTCGTAGAACCTCAATGATCCCTGTATTGGTCTCACCGGGAAGCAGCCGCCGGTCGTATGTGACGCGGCAGCGATAAGGGATCACGGAATGACCGGGATACGGTTCGGAAATGATGTCTGTCAACACCATTGAACCGGCGCCGAGGAAAGGATCGACCGGGTCTTTGTGATTCTGGATGGCCTGGAGGACACGCATCATGTCGGTGACTGCGCAACGCCCGGCGGAAGGTGAGGAGGAATGCGCGGAACGTCCAAAAGTCGAAACCTGGATTTCAGCCCGTCCGCGCCCGCCGCGGTTGAGGTTGAGCTCAGTGGCTTCGCCGATCACCACGTAATCAGGATGGACCGCCTCGACCACACTGCGTAGCGATCCGCCCTCCACGTTCTCCTCCGTTACCGTGGCGCTGACGGCAATCCGCCCGGCAAGACGGCTGCGGTCGATCGCAGCAGCGGCATGGATCATGGCTGCCAGCGAACCCTTCATGTCCGCCGCACCGCGCCCGTAGAGCCTGCCGTTCTCGATTTCTGCCGCCCACGGAGCGTGCTTCCAGTCGGGCGGGTTCGCATCCACCGTGTCGCAATGTCCGTCCAGTAAAATGGTCGGGCCGTCTTTCTCCCCTTCAATGGTGCCGATCAAGTTGCCGGTTTCGTCCACCCGGGTCCTGTCGTAGCCAAGTTTCATCATTTCGGTGAAAAGAACGTTGATAACTTCCTGTTCGCTACCGGTAATGCTCTTCGCGCGCACCAGCCGCTGCGCAAAGGTAATCAATTCACTTTCGTTCAGGGGCATATCGTAATTTCTCCTTCACAATATTGGTGGAATGAGGTCCAGGTTGTTGGATCGATGATCATTGAAGTTATGCCTGCAATTAAGTATAACTTAACTCATTTTGTGCATGACCATTCCGCCATTGCCCAGTGAAATTGAGAGAAGAATTATCTATTTGGAAATTTTTTTTATTTGAGAGATTGATTGTTTATTTACCAAATAATTACAAATGTCAAAAGAATACCTGTTTCACTTCCGCATCGCGTGAGGTGGAATGAAGGTTCCTTGGCATAAACGATTGTCAGGACTGCATCTTTATTTTCTATGCTTCGACTGACTTCTATGTACAGAAGAAGCAGTCGTCCGCGTCACAAACAAGTGGCAAATCTTAAATTGAATCTCGATATTTACCAAATTTTAAATTTGGCGATATGAAATCCTGAAATCTATCCATTTCGAAGGATGTAAAGTGCCGTTACATTCAACCATTGGAAATCTGCAACAGAAAATTCGCTTAATATATCGGTGATCCCGTCAGGATCAGCATCCCATTTTTATTTCCAGTACAGATACACGTTTGGATTGCAAAAGGAGAGGTATAGTAGGTTTTAAGAAGATCCAAAGCGCTGTAAGAGTTCCCCCCATTCCAGTCATAAAATGGAGCAATATATTCACAGCCGTTCCCGGTGCTCGTTCCGGCAAAGCGATGGATACCGTTGATCTCATACCAATCGATTCCCTCCGTCCCGATCACAGCGACTCGTATTCCACCGGACACGGCATACAACCGACTGCCGCCCAGGTAATTATGAATGAAAAATCCATGATATCCATCCAACCTGGAATATGAAGCAGTATTTGAGGAATCCGGCACTATACCCCATTCGGCGGCATAGAATCGGTACGCGAAAAGTCCATCCGCCCAAAGTCCTCCCATGCCATGTGCCCTGACATCGGCAGCGAATTCCTCAAGAGATGGAAATTGACCGTTGTGGGTGTTTGCGATGGAATAATCTGCCTGGAGGGACGTGAAGGCAGACGCGTTTATGGAAGTCTGAATGAATTCCTCGCCTCCGGTTGCAGATGCCAGTTGATCGCTGCCTCTGATGACTGCAACATGTACCTGTTCTGCCTTTACAGCCTGGGTAGATTTAAACTTGTTTTGCAGTGCAGGCTCGGCTTGTCGATCTCTGGAAGCTGCCAGATCTGGGCTTGTGAATGCGGGTAAACTTGATTGAATTTGAAAAAACAGTATTACAGAACTAATGGCAAGTGCCGCAGTAAACCAAAGGGTCTTCTTTTTCATGACTACCTATAGATAAAAGATGTATCCCTGATCAATAATGTTGTATGTTATGTAACGTTGCGGGAATCCAAATTTTATCACAAGTAGCATATTTTGGGATTTATTATTTCTGATCGCCATGGTCTTGAAATTCGGCAAGTTATGTGAATCCCTCAAAGTAAATGGAAATTACTCTTTGTGAACTAGAAGAGCCTGTTCTACCTTAAAAATTGCATCCGCCCGTTTCTCTCAATATTGATCAAAAAATTGCCCCCCCTCCCGACGACTGCAAACAATCATCAGTTTATTTAAATCATTGACTTATCTCCCGTTTTAATGGTTGGTATTCAAGCAGCGGTGCATTAATGAACGACCAAAGCGTGAAAGAACACCTACCGTTTGCAACTCACATCTCTTATTCTTGTTTGTGGATACGCCGGTCTTTCCCGTCATGGGGATAATCCGCTCGAGGTGGGAACCAGTGGGCAGAAATATAAGTGAGTAATGCCCGGCCGTCATCAGGGTTTTTGATTCCTTATTGAAGGGTTTGGCCGCAGAAGGCTGACTGGTACAGGCTGCAGCACTGATGAGCACGACAAGGCACGCGCATAAGATCCTGGTTTTCATGCTTCACCTCCTTTTGAAAAAAACAACCCGGAGAACGGCCATCGTTTCCGGGTTGTGCAATATTTTTTATGAACCAGGGCTGTTAAAAACTTCTATGGACTACATTGCCATCAACGATCCTCCGCGACAAAGTCGGATAAAAATGCTCCAAAAACGGTGGATGTTGTCGTCGATGTACTTAAAGTCTAGCACGAAATAATAATATTTTCAAATTGAGACTGTATTAGGTTACACGTTCAACACGTCAAATAAAAAATATCAGCAAGGGGACCTCGAGGATCATGTATTCCTATTTCTCAATCGACCTTTTTAATATCAAAGGGGGATCGGAACAAATCTTTACAGACAGTTGTATTTAAAATTCGGAACTATATAATCAATATATGGCTTAAGTTCCAAGACCGATGTCAAGATAAGCCTATCCAAATACTCAGAGGAGGAGAAAGAATGTCAAACAAGAGAATTACGATCGTGATTGCAATCGTGCTAGTAGCCACATTGCTACTGGCGGCCTGCGCCAAAGCCACGGAGGCGCCTGTAGCCACTGAAGCCCCTGCTGCCACCGAAGCACCGGCAGCCCCACCCGCTACCGAAGCTCCCGCTGGTGATACCGAGTTGGAGGTATTCTCCTGGTGGACGGGCGGCGGTGAAGCCGCAGGACTGGATGCGATGATCGCCATCTGGAATGCAAAGTATCCAACCATTAAGTTCATCAACGCGGCGGTTGCCGGCGGTGCCGGCTCGAATGCCAAGGCCGTGCTGGCCACCCGTCTTTCCGCGGGCGATCCCCCCGATTCATTCCAGGGGCATGCCGGACAGGAAATGATTGGTACCTATGTGGCTGCCGGACAGTTGGAACCATTGGATGACCTCTATGCGGAAAACGGCTGGTATGATGTATTCCCGGCCACCCTCATCCCCTTGATTTCACAGGATGGTCACCCCTATTCCGTTCCAGTGAACATTCACCGCGCCAATGTGTTGTGGTACAACCCCAAGGTCCTAGCCCAGTACAATGTTGCCGCTCCCGATCCCACGAACTTCGACAGCTTCCTCGCTGCCCTCGAAGCCCTCAAAGCTGCCGGCATGGAAGCCCCGCTGGCACTCGGTGAACAGTGGACCGTCGTCCATATGTATGAAACTGTTCTGCTGGCCACTGTGGGTGCAGACACCTACACCGCGCTGTGGAATGGCGAGTCGGATTGGGCAAGCGAAGGTGTCAAAAAATCCATCGAGAACTTTGCCAAGCTTCTCTCCTATGCCAATACAGATTACGCGACCTTGACCTGGCAGGACGCATCCAAACTCGTTGCCGATGGCGATGCAGCCTTCAACATCATGGGCGACTGGGCTGATGGATACTTCGCCGGAACGACCGAAGGCGGGAACCTGGGACTCACTCCTGAAACTGACTACGCATGGATGGCAGTTCCCGGAACCAAGGGTTCCTATGACTTCCTCTCCGACAGCTTCAACCTGCCTGTGGGTGCCAAGCACCGCGATGCCGCCATCAAGTGGCTGACCCTCTGCGGTTCCAAAGAGGGACAGGATGCCTTCAATCCTGTTAAAGGTTCCATCCCGGCTCGCAGCGATGCGGACGTCTCCCTGTACAACGTCTATCTGCAGTCTGCCATGGCGGACTGGAAGACCGACAAGGTTGTCGGATCATTGTGGCACGGCGTGGTTGCCAACGACACCTGGAAAGCCGCTATCAATGATGGCTTCGGTGCCTATCTGACCGATAAGGACGGCGCAAAACTGCAAGCACTTCTGGTCAGTTCCTGCGCTGCATCCGGTCCTTGCAAGTAATCAGTTTTTGAATCCAACGGTCATCGGGAGAGGATTCTCCCGATGACCGGGTTCAATCGAATCATCCCGTATCGCCCAATAAATTAAATCATTGAGTGTCTATATTATTTATATCTGGTATCATTTTGAATCTTTTTTCGACACATAGGATTTTCCATGCGGAATAAAAAAGAAAAATGGCAAGCATTTTTACTCGTGTCCCCCTCCATCCTGGCCGTGGCAATCTTTATTTACGGCTTCATTGGATGGACTGCGCGGGTATCGTTCACCGGGTGGAAGGGCATTTTACCCGATTATACCTGGGTGGGTTTTAAGAACTATATCAACCTGCTCACCAACGATCCGCGTTTTCAAGTGGATATTCGCAACACACTGCTATTCACGGTTCCCTTCATCGTCGGCACCCTGGTTCTGGGGTTGATCACCGCCCTGCTGCTTGACCAGGGATTAAAAGGGGAAGGATTTTTCAGGAGCCTTTTCCTGTTTCCCATGGCTATTTCGTACATTGTTACCGGTGTAGCCTGGCGCTGGTTGATGAACCCTGCCACCGGTTCACGCATGACGGGTCTCAACCTGCTCTTTAATAAACTAGGTCTGGATTTTATGTTCAGCAACTATACTGCCACTCCCGGCTGGGGAATGGCATTCATCGCCATTCCAGCCGTCTGGCAGCTCTCAGGGTATTGCATGGCGCTGTACCTTGCAGGCCTGCGCGCCATTCCGGATGAACTGCGTGAAGCCGCCCGTGTGGACGGCGCCACGGAACTCGGAATATTTCGACATATTGTGTTGCCCCTGCTGCGGCCGGTCACATTAAGCGCATTGATCATTCTCGGGCACATGTCGCTCAAGACCTTCGACCTCATCATCGCCACTGTGGGCAAGCAATATGCGCTGGATATGCCTTCCATTTATATGTGGAACACAACCT
This sequence comes from Anaerolineaceae bacterium, assembly GCA_034428895.1. Lineage (GTDB taxonomy): Bacteria > Chloroflexota > Anaerolineae > Anaerolineales > Anaerolineaceae > UBA6107. Next base: position 48,871 of record DAOUGM010000015.1, on the reverse strand, counting down.
TCGACGCGCATCTTTACGGCAGCGGCGCTGCCATCAGTATCCTGCTTTTGATCAGTGTGGCAGTTCTGATCATTCCATATTTGTTCTACTCTCTGCGAAGGGAGGCTCAGCTATGATCCGCAGCAAAACCCGCTACCTGAGCTATATTCCCCTGGTCCTGTTGGCGATCTTCTACTTGATGCCCATGTACGTAATGCTGGTCACCGGCCTGAAAGGACTGGATGAAGTCAGCATTAAAACCATGTGGAACCTCCCCAAACACTTGAGTGTTGCCAATTTTATTCAAGCCTTCGAACATTTGAAGCCATACCTGTGGAACAGCATCCGCATGGTCATCCCTGCTGCAGTGATATCCTCCATATTGGGGTCACTAAATGGTTATGTCCTGGCAAAGTGGAAGTTTAAGGGTGCCGATATCATTTTCCCGCTGATCCTTTTCGGTATGTTCATCCCCTACCAATCCATTTTGATCCCGCTGGTGGATTTTATGCACAAGATCGATCTCTATGGAGGACTGCCGGGATTGATCCTTACCCACATCATTTACGGCATTCCCATCACCACGTTAACTTTCCGCAATTATTATGCCAGCATTCCAAACGAACTGGTAGAAGCCTCGAAAATTGACGGCGCGGGTATGCTGGGTATCTACTGGAGCATTTTGCTGCCCATCTCCCTTCCCAGCTTTGTGGTCGTCTTGATCTGGCAATTCACCCAGGCGTGGAATGATTTTCTTTTTTCGGTTGTGCTCACCAGTTCCAAGAACTGGACGGTCACCGTGGCATTAAACAACCTGGCAGGCGGTCAGATCATTGCCTGGAACGTTCAGATGGCCGCCTCGCTGCTGGCGGCTTTGCCCACCTTGCTGGTTTACGTCCTTCTTGGAAGATACTTTATCCGCGGTATGATGGCCGGTTCGTTGAAAGGTTAAGGCTGAGTTTCGGTTCACCGATAAAAACAAGGTCTGCAGAATTCAATTGCAGACCTTGTTTCATTTCTTTTCTTTCACAAAATCTCAAGCTTCTGCTTCACCCGTTTCAGGGTGTACAATCCGGCGGGCGGCTTCGATCTGCTCGTTTTCACCGATCAACCCCAGCCTGTCGCCGACTTCGAAAATACTGCTGGATTTCGGATTCGGGTAAAGCGTGTTCTCTCGAATCAGCGCTACAACTGAGGCGCCCGTCCGCGCTCGGATCCCGGCACCCGCCAGCGTAATTCCAACCAGTGGACTGTTTTCATCCACCTTAACCCAGGAAATCTCGATCCCTTCAAATGCCAGGAGCATTTCATCCAATGTGCGGTGCTCGTCGGCGCTCATCACCTCAAGATTGTAATGGTCACGTCGTACCGCCTGGGCATATTCGTGAACCTCGCGTAGCGGGAATCCCAATTCCAGCAAGGTGTGATGCAGTAATTCCAACCCGCCTTCCAGTTCAGGCTGGACAATGTAATTCGCACCCAGCCGGGCAAGTTCTCCCACGCCATTCTGCGTTGCAGAACGCGCTACAATGGTCAACTCAGGTGCCAGATCGCGCGCCTTGGTGACGATCATGGCTGTGGCTGTTTCATCAGGAATGGTGGACACGAGCACCCGGGCACACGGCAGGTTGGTTTGGTTCAACACTTCAGAATTGGAGGCATCCCCAAAAAGTGCTTTTATGTTCCGCTTTTGAATTTCTGAGATCCGATCCACGTCTTCCTCAACCACCATGAGCGGAATGTTGAGAGAGGTGAGCACATCCACCATGTGTTTTCCGACCCGGTCATAACCAACGATGACAACATGATCCTTGAGCGGTTTTTCCGGAGGTTCCAAAATTTGCACCTTTTGTTCTGCCTTGGCATGAAATGCGGGAATCCGATGCATCAGCTTCTCCAGCGGCTTGATCAACCTGTACATAAATGGGTTGGCTGTCATTGAAATGAGCGAGGCTGCCAGGATCAATGAGTACTGGTTGGAGGTCAGCAAATTTGCTGCCAGTCCGCCCTGCCCGAGAATGAAGGAAAACTCGCCGACCTGGCTCAGCCCGACCGCAATGATAACGAAGGTACGAACCGGTTGAGGAAAGAAAAATGACATCAGCAAAACAATGATTAATTTACCAATGATTACCAGGGCAGAAAGGGCTGCCACCTGGCCCAGGTTTTGCCAGAGGAAAACAGGGTTGACCAGCATTCCAACCGAGACGAAGAATAGAACGCTAAAGGCTTCACGGAAAGAAAAAACATCCGCACCCACCTGATGGCTGAGATGCGATTGACTGATGATGGCTCCTGCCACAAAAGCACCGAGGGCCAACGAAACCCCGAACAAGTTCGCCGCCGCCATGGCTGTACCCAGCGTAACCACCAATACAACCAGGATGAATAACTCGCGGGAATGCATATGCGCCACCCGTTCGAGCATCCAGGGGATCAACCGCGTGCCAACAAAGAACATGATCACACCAAAGGCAGCGGCTTTAAGCAGAGTAATGGCCATGCTTCCCCATTGAAAACCACTTTCGCCTGGTACCAATACGGGCATGAACACCAGGATCATTACCGAAAGAATGTCTTCCATCACCAACCAGCCCACAGCAGCCTGACCGTGTGAAGAATTGAGCAGGTTGTTATCCATCAGTCCGCGCAGCAAAACCACGGTGCTGGCGACCGAGATCGATAAACCAAGTACAACACTGGCGGAAAGGCTCCATCCCCACAATTGGGTTAACCCCACACCCGCCAATGTGGCAAGCGCCGTCTGGATCAACGCACCAGGAATGGCGATCTTCCGCACCCGCCATAACTGCGGCAGAGAAAAATGCAGTCCGACCCCAAACATTAAAAAGATGACCCCCAGCTCAGCCAATTGCTGAATGGTTTCTACATCTCCAACAAATCCAGGGGTGAAAGGACCAATGACTATGCCTGCGAGTAGATACCCGACAATGGTTGGAAGCCCGATGCGCTTGGCAAGAATTCCTCCAATAAATGCAGCAACAAGAGCGATGGTAATATTAATCAAAAGTGGGAGTTCGTGCATATTATTCAACCTTCCAACAAATAAATATTTTTGCCCCCCTTGTTTATTATCTCAGGAAATTGACTCTTTTTTAGATATTGTTGAAAATTTTAAGAATTGAATATGGACACTGATCGAAGATTCTCAAGGCCGTGAGGATTTCTCGACTAAATAGTATCTCCTGAACGATCTCTTGCATTTTAATTTGTAATGTCGTAATATATACAAATGTAAGTTTTATTTCATTTTTCCTTATTTTGCAAGATATCCATACTTTCATTCAGGAGCAAACATGAATTCCGAAATTGAAGCCATTTTTCTGGATGTCGGCAACACGTTGCGAATTCTGTTGGAAGAGCCTGAGTTTCAAGCCCAGGCCCGCAAGGACTTAATGGCGCTGGTTGGCACCACGGAAACCGAAGAGGAATTCTTCGAAAAGCTCGAAACCCGATGGAAAAAACACCGCAAAACATCCAAGGAAACGCTGGTCGAAGCCTCAGAGAAGGAATTATGGACCATCCACCTCCTCCCCGATTACCCCTATGAGAAGATCGCTCCCATGGCTGGCAAACTGACCCGTTTGTGGCGCGATCATGACGGACGACGGGTTCCGCGTGATGACGCCAAATCGACCATCATTGAGCTCGACCGCCGCGGTTATAAACTGGGCATCATTGCCAACACCATCACCGAGACCGAGATCCCGGATTGGATGGAAAGCGAGGGTCTGGGTAAATACTTAAAAACCGTAATCCTCTCATCCAAAGTAAGGTATCGAAAACCCGACCCTGAAATTTATTGGATGGCTGCTCGCGATATCGGCGTGGAACCCGCCAAATGCGCTTACGTGGGTGATAACCCGGTGCGCGATGTGGATGGGACGCGCGCAGCCGGATTTGGGATGATGATCCTCTTTGAAGAGCCTGCCACCCTGGCAAAAGAACCTCCGAGTGGGGAACATCAACCGGATTACGCCATCAAGGAAACCCGCCAACTGCTGGATATTTTTCCACCCCGCAAATAACCCATTCTTCATAAGGGAAGACCGAAAAATGAACCCTGAGATCGAAGCAATTTTCCTGGACGTCGGCAATACCCTGCGCATCCTGACGCCCAATGAAGACCATCAAGCCCGAGCCAGGCGCAGGATCGTTGAACTGTTGGGCACGCATGAGGATCCGGATTCATTTATTCAAAAAGTGGACGAACGATATAAGGTATACCGAAAGTGGGCTTTTGCCAACCTCAAAGAGGCTCCCGAGTCGGAGTTATGGACGCGCTGGTTGGCACCGGAGTTTCCGGCGGAAAAAGTTGCCCCATTGGGACTTGAATTGACCTACCAGTATCGCCAGTCCATGGGACTCAGGGTGATGGTGGAAAACGGCAGTGAAGTGGTTGCCGAGCTTCACCGCCGTGGATACACCCTGGGCTTGATCAGCAACGTGATCACCTCCAGGGAAATACCGGATTGGCTGGAAGCCGACAACCTGGCCGGATATTTCAAATCCGTGGTGCTCTCCTCGGTGATGGGCGTACGCAAACCGGATCCGGAGATCTATTATGAAGCTGCACGCCGCGCTGAAACGGAACCCGCCAAATGCGTCTATGTCGGCGACAACCTGCAGCGTGATGTGACCGGTACGCGCAACGCCGGCTTCGGCATGGTCGTCATCATGATCAGTCCGGAGGATTTGGCGCAGGAATCAGTCACAGAAGAAAACAAACCGGATGCCGTTATCTACGAGTTTAGTGAGCTATTACAGCTCTTCCCCAAGGTCCCGCAGGTGTGCATGGAGAAGATTCGCACAGTCGAATTATCCACATCGAGCGGGTTGGAATAGACCATTTGCCAGCTCAAGGTGAGTGAGGCGAAAGGGATGAAGATGAAAAACGATCTCTCGCATGGAGGAATTCAACTGGCCAGGGCTGTCGAACAGGCATATGCAGCCGGGCAAACAGATTACTCGATGGAGCCGTTGGTGCGCGTCGATGAATCCGGCACTCCCGTCGGAGTGATCAGCCCGGGGGATGGCGTCATTTTTTGCTGCCGGCGCGGCGAGCGCGAGATCGAACTGACCGAGGCTTTCACTGATATTAATTTTCCGCATTTTCAACGCCTGAACCTGGCTCCCCTCGAATTTGTCATCCTTACGCTGTACCACGAAAAATTCAAGGACCTGCCGGTGGCTTTCCTGCCCTCGCAGATCAAGGGCACGCTTGCAGAAGCGGTCAGCCGCGCCGGCTTGAGCCAGTTCCATTGCGCGGAATCCGAGAAATTCGCCCATGTGACCTTCTTCCTTAACGGTGGAAATAATCAGCCTTTTCATGGTGAAACAGATGAACGCATCCCCTCGCCTAAAGGCATCCCATTCGACCAGGTGCCGCAGCTCAACCTGCCCGAGGTCACCCGGGAAGTCACCCGGGCCATCCAGGCAGGTTATGACCTGATCGTGACCAATTTTGCCAACGGGGATGTGATCGGGCATACATCGAATCGTGAAGCCAAGATCCAATGCGCCGAAGCACTTGATTGTCACCTGGGTGAAGTCGTTAAAACAGCCACAACCGCCGGTTACGTGATCGCGGTCACCGCCGACCACGGCAACCTTGAACAGCTCTTCACCGAGGAAGGAAAACCGCACGTCTCTCATACCGCGAACCCGGTGCCCCTGGTCCTGATCGACCCTAAAAGCAGTAAACCCTTACGTGTTTCCAACGGTAAGCTTGCCGACCTTGCTCCGACAATACTGTCGGCCATGGGCTTGAACGTTCCGGACTCCATGACCGGAAACAACCTTATCGCAAATCACGAATATGGAGAAAGAAGAAAGGTACTTCTGATCATCCTGGACGGCTGGGGCATTGGCAAAGACGACGATACCAACCCCATATTTCTCGCGCGCACCCCGATCTGGGATGGTTTGCTGCAGCGGTATGGTCTTGCACAACTGCAAGCCGCAGGGGAAGACGTCGGGCTTCGAGCCGGAAAGAACGGCAACTCCGAGGCCGGACATTTGAATATCGGCGCCGGGCGGATCATCGAGCAGGACGATGTGCGCCTCGATAATTCATTGGGTGATGGCACCTTTTCAAAAAACGAGGTCTTTCTTCATGCGATCGACGGCGTATTGCAGCGCAAGACCAGTTTGCATTTGATCGGACTGCTCACCGAAAAGAGCTCCCACGGCTGTATTGACTACCCTCTCGCTTTACTTCAGATGGCGAGTGAAAAGGGTTTACAGGAAGTCTATCTTCATTTAATTTTCGACGGCAGGAGCACCGAACCCGGCAGTGCGCCCGCCCTGCTTGAAAAACTCGAACACAAGATCGCCGCGATCGGAGTTGGACAAATTGTCACAGCCGTCGGCCGCGGGATCGCCCTCGATCGCGACGGCAACTATACCAGGATCAAAAAAGCATACGATGCATTGGTGTTAGGCATGGGTCAGCATTATTATGGAGGATAAACGATGATCGATGCCTCGATCCTGAATGATCGCGGGCTTTTCTCCCGCATCCTTTTCGATGCAATGAAAAAGGTCTGTCCGGGGATCAACGATCTTGAATGGTATGAGTTCGATTATGCACTCGGCAACCTTATTCCCGAATCCGGCTGGTTAAGCGTTCCTCTCCCGGGCGTGGAGGAAATCGAAACACGCGTTCGCCAGCACAAATTCTTCAGCGGCATACAACTCAAACCGCTGAGAGAAGATCATATCGTACTTGATCGAACCATCGTTCAACTCGCGCAGACTTTGTTCAAAGGATTGGTAACCGGTACTTACCCGGTGGACTGGATCGGCAACCTGTTTTACTTTGATATTCGCGGTTTTTTATTCTTCGTTCGGACAGAGTATTTTCCTCCGGAGGTCCGCGGGCATTTGAATGAAAAACCGCGCTTACTTTTCGAGAAAAAACAAAGAACCTTCGAAAGCCGCCAGGACATCGGCCTGCGGGAGTTCATTGCGGCAAACGAGGAAATCGACCAGGCGTTCATGCACATCGTTCATAAACTGGTTGAGACTGCTCCGCTTCCCTTTCTTATGACCCTCGCAGGCCCTTCCGGTTCAGGGAAAACGGAAATTGCCCAAAGGCTGAAAGAGATGTTTCAACAACGCGGCAAGAGCATCGTTTCCATTGAAATGGACAACTTTTATAAGGACGGCAGCTTTCGCGACGGCAAGGTACTGGATCAGAACGTGATCCACTTTGAGATTTTCCGCAACAGCCTGCAAAATCTCATGCAGGGGCGAACGGTCAATATCCCGCGCTACAACTTCATCACCACCACTTCGAGCCACGACCTCGACGGAAATCTTCGACCCGGGCAGACACCCATTCAAATTGACCCGGCGGATATCATCTTCCTGGAAGGCAATTTCCCCTTCCATTTGCCCGAAATCGCCCAGTGGGTGGGGTTGAAAATCGTCTATTTGACTGACGATCCGGTGCGGCTCAAACGCAAGTGGCGGCGGGATATCGATTACCGCAAGAAATACGACCAGGTTTATTTCTGCAACCGTTATTTCAGGACCCAGTTCCTGCGGGCGGAGGAAGTGTATCGCCCTTTGATGTCTTTATGTGATATGGTCGTGGATACCACCGGAGCAGCGCTCTGGGTCACATCAAAACTTGCTCAAGGATTAGATCTCTCATCGTTCCCACAACCATGAATGATTGATCGAGGATTGCCATGTTTACATCCTTTTTTCAAAAACAAACCGTTCCGGCGACCAGCAAAATTGTCATGCTCATTCTGGACGGCCTGGGCGGTTTACCACGCGAGGTGGGAGGAAAGACCGAGCTGGAAACTGCTTTCACTCCCAACCTGGATGCCCTCGCCAATCGTTCTCTCCTGGGTTTGAGCCAGCCTGCCGGACCTGGCATCACCGTCGGCAGCGGTCCGGGGCACCTGGCGCTCTTTGGTTACGATCCCATCAAAAACGAGATTGGCCGAGGCGTTCTGGAAGCGCTGGGGGTGGATTTCGAGGTTGGCCCCGATGACATCGCGGCGCGGGGAAATTTCTGTACGGTCGATGAGCATGGGCGGGTCATCGACAGGCGTGCCGGACGGATCCCATCGGCAGAGAGCGCACAACTGGTGGAACTTTTGCGTGCAATCCAGATCGATGGGGTGGAGCTGTTTGTCGAACCGGTAAAAGAACACCGCTTTGCATTTATCCTGCGCGCCAGGGGTCTCGAAGCCGACCTGACGGATTCGGATCCGTTGATCAACGGGGTGCCGCCGTATCCCGCCAACCCACGCACACCCGGTTCTGCGAAAACCGCTGAGATCGTGAATGAATTCATCGCCAAAGCCAGGATGGTGTTAAAAGGACATTCACCCGCCAATATGATCATGCTGCGCGGTTTTTCAAAATTTCCCACACTGGCCAGCTTTACTGACCTCTATAAGATAACCTCCGCAGCCGTGGCGGTCAACGGAATGTACCGCGGGGTCGCCAGGCTGGTGGGGATGGAGGTATTGCCCGTTGGTGGAACAATCCTGGCGGATGAGTTCGCGGCAATGGAGAAACACTGGCAGAACTACGATTTCTTTTATCTTCATTTTAAAAAGACCGATACCTGCGGCGAGATGGGCGATTTCGACGGCAAGGTCAAGGCCATTGAAGAGTTCGACGCACTGCTGCCGCATGTCACAGAGCTGCAGCCGGATGTACTCATCATCGGAGGGGATCATTCCTCCCCGGCAGTGCTGCAATCCCACAGCTGGCATCCCGTCCCCCTGCTGCTGTACTCCAGCACGTGCCGGCCCGAAGGGATCTCCCAATTCGGCGAACGCGCCTGTGCGCATGGCAGCCTGGGGTGCATCCCGGCTACAAGCATCATGCCCCTCGCCCTTGGGCATGCTGGACGTCTTGCGAAATACGGAGCATAACTTTTTATGAGCGTGTCATCCCGATCTTCCCTGCAGGATTGCCTGCCGGCATTGTATGAAAAAATGAAGTCCGTTTGCCCTGGCATGGCTGACCTGGAATTGGATGAATTTCACTACGCTTGCGAAGGCGTGCATCTGGCGGATGGGTGGGAGGCAGTAAAACCGGATTCCATGTTGGAGATCGAGAGAAAGGTCAACAACATCAATTTTTACGAAGCCGTCCAGCTCAAACCCCGCATCGGGGGTCGAATTGTGATGGATGAAAACATCCTTAACCTGACGCGCATGCTGTGTGTGGGATTGGTAACGGAAGCCTACCCGCCGGATTGGATCAAGAAGCATTTCTATTTCGACATCCGCGGATTTTATTTCCTCCACCGTACGGCATATTTCACACCCGAGATCGAGGCTCACCTGGCGTACAAACCCTGGCGGAAATTCGAGAGCCGCCGTGATCTTTTTGATCACGTGCAATCGGTTGGATACAAATTATTCCAACAGGCAAATGCCGAGGTGGACGAGTGTTTTCTCAGTACGATCCAAAAGCTGGCTGCGTTGAAAGGGTTACCCGTAATTATTGCCATCGCTGGGCAAACCGCGGCCGGGAAAACAGAGATCGTCGAGCGGCTGCGGGAAGCATTCGAGCGCACCGGAAGAAAAGTGATCGGCATCGAGATGGACAATTTCCTGACCGACCGCGATTTCAGGGAGGAACACGGCATCGACTCGCGCGGGAAGGAAGCCCTGCATTATGAACTGTTCAAGCAATCGCTAATGGATATCTATCATGGAAAAGCGATCAGCATTCCCCGGTATGATTTCGTGCGTGCCACATCCAGCCACGACATGCAGGGAAACCTGAGACCTGGATGCACGCCCATTTATGTACCCGCTGCCGATGTAATATTCATGGAAGGGAATTTCCCGTTCCTCCTGCCTGAGATCGCCAGCATGATCAGCCTCAAAGTGGTTTATCTGACCGATGATGAAATCCGGTTGAAGAGAAAATGGAAGCGCGACATGGAGTACCGCAAGAAGTATGAGTTGATGTATTTCCTGAACCGCTATTTCCGGGAGCAATACATCATGGCGGAAGAGGTCTACCGACCGCAAATGAAGACATGCGACATGCTGGTCGATACCACGAATGCCGAGATCTGGCTTACGACAGATCTCCAAAAGGTTTTGGGTGATGGCTTATCCAATCATTAACCAGGGAGAACAACCTTCTTTGCAATTTTACTTGCATATATTTTTAATTTGCTGTATACTGTTGCAAATGCAAGTGGTCATACACCATTTGCGATATTGTCGTTTTTCCCTTTTTTCATTAATCAAATATCCAGGTGGTACATGACTGACGAAAAACTACCCCAAAATGTCGATTTCAGCCTTTTGATCAGTGAACAATTCGCCAGTTTCACAAAAAGTGAGAAGCGCATCGCCAATTTCCTGCGCAAGAACCAGGAGGAATCTGCGTTCCTTTCCGCGGGGGAGATTGCCAGGCGCCTGGACTTGAGCGAGGCAACCCTGGTTCGTTTTGCCAGAACGCTGGGCTTTGGCAGTTACCCAGCCATGCGTGCCGTTCTTCAGCAGAATTTCCGGCAGCGCGTCACGCACTCGGCACGCTTGCGGGGCCGCCTGGATGAAATGCGCGAAGGGGGAGATATTTTTGAGCGCACCACTGCCACCGAGATCGATTACCTGACCCAGGCGTTGGAATCCATTGACCGCAAAGCCATGAACAAGGCCGTAAAACTGATGCATTCCCACCAGCGCATCTTCGTATTCGGTCTTGGGCCTTCCATCTCCCTGGTGGATCTCATGGAAATCCGGCTGCATCGTTTCGGAAAACATGTCATCCCCCTCAAGACCTCCGGCCGCGAAATGCTCGAACCGCTGCTGCAGTTAACCAAAAACGACCTGCTTTTCGTCATCTGCTTTTTCGATCAGAATCCCGCTTTGAATCTCGTCCTGGATTACGGCAAAAAGGTAGGCTGCCCCATCATCATGCTCACCGACACGTTGGATGTTCTCCTGGGCGACAAGGCGGACGTGATGCTCGCAGCGCGCCGTGGACCGGTGGGGGAATTCCACTCCCTGGTTGTACCCATGACGGTGATCAACGCATTGCTCCTTTCCGTTGCCGGCGAAGAGCAGGAAACCATCATGCCGACACTGGACAAACTGGATTCGCTGCGGGAGCAATTGAAAGCGTTGAACAACAACGGAGAGTGACCTGATTTGCACGACTGATTGACCGCCCCTGTATTCGAAGATTAGTGGCTCCTTTTCCACTTTGTATCAACGCAAGAGAGGTGAAATCAGATGGCTGTTTTATCAGACTCAAGACAAGATTCTTCCGAGAAATGGCTGGCTTATCTGCGGAGGTTCTTCCGTTGGATAACCTCCCCCCATGTGGTGTTGTCCCTGATCATGCTGGCGGTCATGGTGTACATGGTCATCATCCCCCTTTACCGCATGCTCATGACCACGATCACGGTCCAGGAAAATGACCTGCGTGTACTCAAGGATGCAAATGTAGGCGATTTTACCTGGTATCACTGGTTGAGGATGTTGACCAGCAAAATTGCCAGGATCATGACCTACGAGCCGCTCATGCATTCTGTGACTGTTTCGCTGGGCGCAACAGGTCTGGCACTGATCATTGGCGGTCTGATGGCATGGATGGTGGTGCGCACCGACGTGCCGGGAAAAGGCATTATCAACATGCTGGCAACCATTCCCTACATCATGCCCTCCTGGACGATCGCCATGGCCTGGACGGTGCTGTTCAAAAACCAAAAATCGGGGGGGACGCCCGGTTTTCTCGAGTTCATCACGGGGGCTCCAACGCCAGACTGGCTGGCATACGGGCCATTCCCCATCATCGTCAGCAGCGGATTGCATTATTACACCTTTTTCTTCCTTTTTGTTTCTGCTGCGCTTTTATCGATCGATTCATCCCTTGAAGAAGCCGGGGAACTGGCTGGCGCCGGACGCTGGCGCATCATGAGAAAGATCACCTTCCCACTGGTCATTCCGGCAATCGCCTCGGGATTCATTATGACCTTTTCCAAGACTATGGGGACCTTTGGCGGCCCCAACGTGCTCGGCGTTCCGGTGGGATATTACACACTTTCCACCATGCTGCGTTCCAACACCGGAATTGGCAACTATGGAGACGGGTTCGTACTCGCCATCATCTTGATCCTTTTTGCCATGGTGACCATCATGATCAACCAGAAATTGGTTGGCACCAGGAAGAGTTACGAAACCATTGGCGGGCGTGGTTTCATGGCAAAAAAGGTAAAACTGCGTAATTTTAAGGTCATCTTTACTGCGCTCGTAGTTGTGTTCGAATTCATCATTGCAGTTTTGCCCCTTGCTCTCCTGGTCTACAGCACGCTGATGCTGCGCACCGGCGACTACAGCCTGAGCAATTTCACTTTAGCCCATTGGATCGGCAAAGGAGATATCTCGATCAATAACGGAGAACCCGGGATCCTGTTGAACAACAGGATCTGGCGCGGCGCATGGAACTCCATCCGGCTGTCGTTGCTGACCGCCCTCTTCACGGCATTACTGGGCGTGATCCTGGGCTACGCGATCGTTAAGGGGCGCGGTACGAGGTTATCCAAAATTGTCGAGCAAATGTCGTTCATTCCCTATGTCATCCCTGGCATTGCTTTCGGCGCAGTTTACATCTCGATGTTTACGAGATCTGTGGGGCCAATTCCACCGCTTTACGGCACTTTTGCGCTGCTGGTGGTGGTATCGGTTGCCAAGCATATTCCCTATTCTGCGCGCAGTGGTGTATCGGCCATGCTGCAGGTGAGCAAAGAGCTTGAGGAGGCAGCCGCCATTGCCGGGGCTTCCCCCTGGCAGCGCTTCAAGCGCGTCATATTTCCGCTGACCAGCACCGGCTTTGTGTCGGGCTTCCTGCTGACATTCATTACCACGATGCGCGAACTATCCCTCATCATCCTGCTGGTCACTCCTACCACAGCAGTTCTGGCCAGTATGACCATGAGATACATTGAAAATGGCAACGAACAACAGGCAGATGCGGTCATCATCCTGCTGATCGTTCTTGTTCTGATCGGCAATTTTATTATCAGCCGTTTCCGTGGCGGCAGCCTGAAAAAAGGCCTTGGAATGTAAGGAGAATGGATCATGGAAACCCCCATCATTATTAAAAATCTCACAAAAAAATTTGGCGACGTTGTGGCAGTCAATGATGTCTCGTTGACGATCGACCCTGGAACTTTCTTGACACTGCTCGGGCCTTCAGGTTGCGGAAAGACCACCTTGCTGCGCTGCCTGGCCGGACTCGAAGATCCCAATGACGGAGAAATCCTGATCGGCAACAAGCTGGTCTATTCTCATTCCAAAGGCATCTCCCTTCCACCCGGTCAGCGCGACCTCGGTCTTGTGTTCCAGAATTATGCGTTGTGGCCTCACATGAATGTTTATAAGAACATTACCTTTGCCCTTGAAATGCAGAAAATGAGCAAAGAGGAAATGAGCAAGCGGGTCAAGGAAGCCCTGGAAGAAGTAAAAATGAGCGGATATGAGGACCGTTATCCGCGTGAGATGAGCGGCGGACAGCAGCAGCGTATCGCACTGGCCCGCATGCTGGCATATCGACCGAAGGTATTTCTCATGGATGAACCCCTATCCAACCTCGATGCGCGCCTGAGAATGGATATGCGCACAGAAATCAAACGCCTGCATCATGTTTCCGGAGCCACTACTGTTTATGTGACCCACGACCAGGTTGAGGCCATGACCATGTCAAGCAACATCGCCGTGATGAAAGAAGGCGTCATCCAGCAAATCGACTCTCCTGACAGGATCTATCACTGCCCGGCCAATCTCTTTGTGGCAGATTTTATCGGTAATCCAAAGGTCAATTTGCTTCCAGGCTGGGTATCCGGAAAAAATGAAGTCGATATTGGAAAATTCAATGTCCCGGTAAGGACATACGGCAAGACAGGTGACGTTGTCGTTGGAATTCACCCGGAAGACATCACAATTCACATCACTCCCAATAGGAGCGCAGTCGAATTCCAGGCTTATTCAGTATTACCATCAGGTGCTGAAACCACCATCGTTGCCCGCAAGGGAGACACAGAGCTGACCATCAGAGAAATGGGTGTCAGCAAAATCCAAATGGATCAAAAAGTGTGGCTGTCGTTTGATGAGGATGCGGTCAATCTATATGACAAGGAATCCGGGAATTTAGTCACCGGATAATTAAAAGTAGATTGTCCCTGCATCAGGTAAAAAGGAGGTACTCAGGGAAACAAGATTCGTCCAATCGGTCAATAAAAGTTAGTCCTGTTCCTATTCATTCAAGGAGGAAGGTAAATGAAAACGTTGTTTCGATTTGTAACGCTTGTACTGTTGATCAGTTTTCTGGCCGCCTGCGCCACCCCAACAGCCGCCCCTCCAGCAGAAACTGCTGCGCCCCCTGCGGCTACCGAAGCCCCGGCCACCGAGGCCCCGCTCACCCCTCAAGAGGAATGGTTAAAAGCCAATCAGCTTGGCCCGTATGATACAGGTGCCCAGGATTGGGCCGCCATCGAAGCAGCCGCCATTGCGGAAGGTGAAGTGCTGGTTTACGCGAACACCTCCAAGATCGAAAAAGCCGCGGAAGGTTTCATGGAAAAATATCCCGGCATTAAAGTACAGGCCTTCGACCTCGGCGGCGACGATGTGCTGCTCAAGACAGTCGAAGAGCAAAAAGCCGGCGCCTTCACCGGTGATGTTTGGGCAAGCAGCGGCGGCGCGGAACTTGTCGGCAATGTGCTGCCGAAAAAATATGTCTGGCGCTTCGTTCCGGATAACCTGCTTGCTGTAACCCCCGAGCAATACACACAACCGTTATTGATGAGCCGCCTGGGCACCAGCGTGTTCGCCTACAACTCTGAGCTGAACGAAACCTGCCCGGTTAAGAACATTTGGGAATTCACCAATCCTGAGTGGAAAGGCAAATTCTTCATCGAGGATCCTCTCAATGATGCATCCACCCTGAGCAAACTCATTACCATCGCCTATCATGCAGACGAATTGAAAGCCGCCTACGTGGAGCTGTACGGGTCCGAACCTGTCTTGGATGCGGATACTCCGGATGCCGGCTGGCTGTGGTTGAAACGCTTTGCCCAGAACGGTCCGATCCCCGAACCGGGCGGCGATGAGGTCGATACGGCTTTCGCCACCCCGGGAATGAAGGATAGCTATATGGCTCTGGGTTCATATTCCAATTATCCTGATGTTCTCGATGGAAATCTGGCGTTTGAACCCTGCTGGGGAATCACCCCCGTCCTGGGTATTCAGAGCCAGAGCTACCTGGGCATTATCAACCAGGCTCCTCACCCCAATGCAGCCAAATTGTGGATCAAGTGGCAGACCAGTGAAGAAGGCAGGAAGCCATGGGCCAAGTTTGGAACCTTCTTCCCCGACACCTCCTATGTGGTTCCTGAAGGTCAAAAGACCCTGGAAGAAATGCAGTCGATGACCTGGTTGATCGCAGAACAATACACTTATGACCACATGGTCGAAGCACGCGATTTCTATCTGCTCAACCTGGCGAAGTAAACACACCATTCAACCGATCGGTCGAAATATCAGGCACGGATCTGATCAGGTCCGTGCCTGACGACCAGAATTATAGATACTCGAAAAATTTTGGATTTTTTGACAACAGATTATTGGGAGAAACCAAATGGACCTAAAAGCGATTTTCTTTGATGTGGGCGGAACCATCGAGAGCTTCCGATTTACCAAAGAATTTCGCTTGAGTCGAGTTCACCTCTTTCGCGAATGCCTCGAAACTACCGGCATTTCTTTGCCATTGGACGATCAGCAATTGACTGATCTGATCTCTCACGGCATCGGCGCCTACCGGAAATGGAATTTCACCTCCAGGATCGAGCTGCCGACCTTTGTAATTTGGTCGAAGTATGTTTTCAACGACCTGCCGATCGATCTTCACGCGCTAAAAAAAATATCCGAAGATCTATCCTACTTATATGAAGCGAAATTTTATATTCGTGAGATGCGGCCGGAGTTGCCGCAAGTACTGGCAGCAATTCAGAAATTTGGTTTGCACATTGGATGCATCAGCAACACGCAAAGTCTCACACAGGTTCCCATAACTTTGGAAAATTACGGGGTCAAGCAATACTTTGACCCGATCATACTATCCTCGCAATACGGACGGCGGAAACCCGATCCGTCCATTTTCTATCACGCGGCAAGGCTGGCAAATTTCCCCACCGGTGCGTGTGCCTATATCGGAGACAAGATCAGCCGCGACATATTGGGGGCAAAAAAGGCGGGGTTTCAACTGGCCATTCAAATTCGCCATCAGTATGATGATGGAGAAAAAGATGAAGGCGCCGTGCCTGATGTCGTGATCGATAACATGAATGAGCTGCTGCCGATCCTGAAAAATGAAATCCACAAGGAACGGAGAGGAACACACACTGCCGCAGAACGAAAGATCAAAGCCATATTCTTTGATGCCGGTGATATCCTGTATTACCGGCCTGAAAAGGAAAAACACCTGAAAGCATATCTTTCAGGTAAAATATTGCAACCAGTTCCCGATTTTGAAACGGAAAGAATGCGCTTGAGAGACCTGGCGTTTTCCGGGAAGATCGAACGCCGGGAGTATTACGAAAAATTGATCCGGTTATACGGAATTATTGACCTCGACGAAATCCAGGAAGGGATGAAAGCCATCCGGCAGGATGATGACACGGTTGCCATCGTCGAAGGGGTGCCTGAAACGATCAACTGCTTGAAGGAAAAAGGTTTCATCCTCGGCATCATCACCGATACAGCCATGCATTTCTCCAGGAAATTAGCCTGGTTCGACCAGCACGGATTTGGCTGCGTGTGGGACGTAGTCATCAGCTCAAAGGAAATGGGCATGCGAAAGCCGCATCCGATCATGTATGAAGAAGCCATACGGCAGACAGGCATTCCCCCTGAAGAAGCCGTCTTCGTGGGGCACAAGGCATACGAACTTGAGGGTGCCAGGGCCGTGGGCATGAAAACCATCGCCTTCAATTATGAACAGAATGCCGTGGCAGACGTGTATATAGATACGTTTAACGAGCTTCTTGAAGTATCAATCCTTAAAAATTGAACCAATCACTTTTAGAAACGAGTCCTCATGCAATCAACCATTAAAGCCCTCTTTTTTGATATCGGCGGCACGCTGCGCGTTTCGAATTCCCAGCAAGGCCGCAACCTCGAAAAAACCAAAGAACTGATCGTCTTCCTGGGAGAAAAAACCTCCCCCGAGGAATTCATCTCACGCATCCATAAGGGAGAAAAAGCCTACCGCCGTTGGAGCAAACCTGCCTACCTTGAGCTTGCCGAGGCTGACCTTTGGTCACGGTTTTTACTGCCCGACCATCCAGTCGATTTTATTCGAGAAAATGCAGTCAAGATCAACCAGATGTGGCGCGAATCGAATGAAAAGCGTCTTCTGCCTGATATGGCGGAAACGATGCGCGCCCTGTCGAAGCGCGGTTATAAACTGGGGTTGATCAGCAACACAACCTCTTCCGTGGAGGCATACCAGATCCTGGCCGAAACAGGGCTTGCCGATCTCTTTTCCTGCGTCATCCTGTCCTGCGTTTTCGGTCGCCGAAAACCTCATCCTTCCCTATTCCTGGAAGCCGCCCGATTAACCGGGGTTCACCCGCAAGAGTGCGTTTATGTTGGCGACCGCCCTTCGAGGGACTTGCTGGGCGCGCGCCAATCGAATTACGGTCAGGCAGTGCTGATCAATGCCGAAGGGTATGACTCTGATGAAACCGATTTGGATGATTTTGAACCGGAAAAAGACGGACATCTGCTGCCGAAACCCGATCATTCGATTCGGCGTTTAAGTGAATTGCTGGATATCTATCCAGGAGTAAAAACCACTTCTGCTAGTTCTACTCCTATCGAACCGGTTTCCCTGTTCGACGCCGCTCTTTCCACCATGTGGGGTATCGATCAATCTATTCCTTTCAACGATACATTTTATCAAGCCCGTTTGGCTGGTTTTGGCCGCTTTGAACTCAACCACAAGGTCGTTCCCGCATTATTCGAGCAATGGGACAAGGACCGCTTTTATATTTCAACCGTTCACGATCCCTGCCCGGCAGTTTATACTGTAGACGACATCAAGGTGAATGACTACCAGGTATCCTCACTGGAGGAAGACCGGCGCATTAAAGGTGTCGACATCATCAAGAGATCGATCGACCTGGCATACCATCTGGGTTCGAAAAGTGTCGTCATTCATCCGGGTATGATCATGGGAGACCGCTCGCGCGACCGGCGGCTGAGAGAGTTGTATAAACAAGGACTGAAAAACACGCGAGAATATGAACAACTGAAAAATGAGTTGATAACCCACCGTGCCCAAGTGGCTGGTCCGCATTTGGATCAGGTGCTGAAAAGCATCCAGGAAGTGATCGATTTTTCCCGTTCCTGCGGGTTGAAAATCGGGTTGGAAAATCGTTATCGATATTATGATATTCCCATCCCGGGTGAGATGGAAAAGCTGTTGAACCTCTGCGAGGAAAGCTGGTTCGGGTTTCAGTACGACACGGGGCATGCGCAGACCTTGAGCGCCCTGGGATTGTGCGATCATGAAGATTGGCTCAGGTGGTTTGGGCATCGCATCGTCGGTACACATTTGCATGATGTAAAAGGGATCACCGACCACCAGCAGCCGGGGACCGGCGACGTGGATTTCCGCATGGTTGCCCGTTACCTGCCGGTCACGGCATGCCGTACACTGGAAGTTGAACCGGGTCTATCCATTGAGCAACTGCGTCAGGGAATGGAATTCCTCGTGAGCGCCGGCTGCGTTGAAAGAATCTAGGAAAGAGTAGGAGGAAGGAAAATGTTTAAGATCTTCAAGAAACGCCGCAATATCTTTATTCACCTCATCCACGAGCAGGCATCCCTCACCCTTGAAGGGATAGAACTGTTGAAATCTTATATATTGTTTCCTGCCAAATCGCTGGCGGATGAATTGACCGCCAAGGAAAAAGAAGCCGACGAATCGCGCCGCATCTTGATCGATGAGTTGAACCGTACGTTTATCACGCCTTTCGACCGTGAAGATATCTTCGCCCTTTCGCGTGCCATCGATGACATTTTGGATTATGCCTACAGTACCATGACTGAGATCGTGATCCTGAAGGTGGATACCACCAAGTACATGGTGCAGATCTGCACCCTTTTGCGGGACGCCACCTTTGAATTGCTGAGCGCGATCGACCGCTTGACCGATCATCCGGGTGTAGCGCAGGAACATGCGCGCCGTGCGAAAGCACTTGAAAATCAGGTGGAGGCAGTCTATCGTGAGGCCCTGGCTGACCTGTTCACCGATGTAAATGATGTTCCAACCATCGTGAAGATCATGAAATTACGCGAGGTCTACCGGCACCTGAGCAACGCGGCTGACCGCGGTGACGAGGCCGCGAACGTGATCGCAGATATCATTGTGAAGACCACCTAGAGGGATGTACTACATGCCCATGCTGTTGATCATTTTAATCGTCCTGGCGCTTCTATATAGTTTTTTGAACGGTATTCATGATTCCAGTAATATCGTGGCGACCATGATATCCTCGCGCGCCATACGGCCGCAGCTTGCGCTTCTGCTTACCGCCGTGGCAGTCTTCTGCGGACCGTATGTTTTCGGTGTCAAGGTCGCAGACACGATCGGTAATGAAATTGTGACCTCCGAGCATATCAACATGATGGTCTTGATCGCTGCTCTTGTGAGTGCCATCGCTTGGAACGTGGTTACCTGGATTCTTGGTATACCAAGCAGTTCCTCTCACGCCTTGATCGGTGGAATTTTGGGTGCAGTTGCAATGAAGGCTGGATTTGCTGTGCTCAATATCGCAGGATTGGGTAAAATCCTGATCTTCCTTTTTATCTCCCCATTTTTTGGATTTTTCGCGGGTTGGTTATTTGCCAACATTGTCAGGCTCTTGTGTTGGAAAGCCACTCCGCGGGCCAATGAGTTATTTAAAAAAATGCAAATATTCACCGCCCTCGGACCGGCATTGGGCATGGGGAGCAATGATGCTCCAAAGTCGATGGGGATCATCGCTCTTGGGTTGATGATCAGCGGAATCACCACGCAATTTACTGTTTTCCCTTGGGTAATTTTGGTCAGCGCCCTGGCAATTTCAATCGGCACAGCCATTGGCGGATGGAGCTTGATCAAGACTCTTGGCTCCAAATTTTATAAAATTCGACCCATTCATGGTTTTTCAGCCCAGGCATCTGCAGCCGTCGTTGTTTTATTTTCCTCCCTCCTGGGGGGACCTGTCAGCACCACCCAAGTGGTTAGTTCCGCCATCATGGGGGTGGGCGCAGCCGAGCGCTTCAGTAAAGTGCGCTGGCATGTTGCAGGAGAAATCGCTTCCGCCTGGCTTTTCACCATCCCTGCAACGGGTCTTTTAGCCGCCGGAATTTATTGGGTATTAACAAAGGGTGTTCCTGCTCTGATTAATATTTTCTGACCTAAGGTGATCCATGACGAATACATTGAAGCTCTATGACGTAATATTTGCCGGAAATTACACAAAAGATACCATCATCACCCCGGACGGCACCCACTACCTTGACGGCGGAGGAATGAACTATGCCGCCCATGCCGGCAAATCCCTGGGAATCAAAGCCGCCGTTGTCACCCGCCTGGCAAAAGAAGACGAACATGTGGTAAAGAATATTCAAAAGGACGGCATCGATTGCTTCCCGGTGTATTCTCCCTCTTCCACCTTGATGACGTTGGAATACAAGACCCACGATGTGGATAAAAGGAATTTGTACGTGAAAGGGATCGCCGGAACCATTCAGCCCGAACACCTGGAAGGTCTGGAAGCCCGCGCCGTGGTGGTGAGCCCCAGTTTGCGCGGCGAAGTGGAGCCTGAGTTCTTTACAACCTTGCGTAAGAAAAACAATGTGCTCCTTTCCGCCGATGTTCAGGGATTCGTGCGCGTGGTGCGCGGAGAAGCGCTCGTATATGAACCTTGGGAAGAAATGGCCGAGGTATTGAAAAACCTCGACATTCTGAAATCAGACGCGGTGGAGGCTGAATACCTGACCGGTGAGACGGACATCGAAAAAGCCGCCAGGATCTTCGCCGCCCTTGGACCGAAAGAGATCGTCCTCACGCACAGTGAGGGCGTGATGATCCACGCGGAAGGGAAATGTTACCATTATCGCTTCCACTCCAATTCCATGGAAGGCCGCAGCGGCCGCGGAGATACCTGCGTGGGATCTTATGTCTCCAAACGCCTCACCCTGCCTCCGCGCGAAGCCGGAAAATGGGCGGCTGCGGTAACCAGCCTGAAGATGGAACGCAAGGGTCCGTTCGACCGCCCCATCAGCGAAGTGGAAGCCTTCATAGACCAATACTATGCGGAATGATGCCAACGGTGTTCAAGCAGCATCCACCCACGATCCGAGCAAAACAATCGCCGGGGAATATCCATCCCTCTGGCAAAAGATCATCGATGAATGGCAGACAAACAGCACTGAAGATGCCGCCTGGTTGACCTATTCAGCCAATTACCTTTTCCACACCTGCAATGTCCGTTGGGCACTGGATCCGTACTTTCTTCTTCATCGTATCCATCTCTCGCATTCGTGCGACCTGTCTGAAGACCTCGCCAAATTGGAACTGGTCGTGCTATCTCACGCGCATAACGATCACTTCGATGTGCAGTTGATCCATGCGCTGCGCGATCTTCCCATCCGCTGGGTCATCCCCGAGTTCATGCTCGACCTGGCCGTCGAGCGTGCCGGCTTGCGCAGCGACAGCATCATTATCCCCAGTCCCGGCAAACAGTTTCACATCGATGGATTGAGACTCACCCCGTTCAACGCCCTCCATTACAACGGAGATCATGGAATTCCGGAAATGGGGTACCTGGCGGAGTTCAAAGGCAGACGCTGGCTTTTCCCTGGCGATACCCGCCAGTATGACTGTACAGGACTTCCCGATTTTGGCAGACTGGACGGAGTCTTTGCTCATCTCTGGCTGGGCAAAGGCTGCGCGCTTCAGGAAACTCTTCCTTATTTGGAAGATTTTTATGCTTTCTTCTCTCACCTGCAGCCGGCAAGGTTGGTGATCGCTCATTTGCAGGAAATTGGACGGGAGAAGGAAGACTTCTGGGATTTGCACCATTACGCCCTGGTTTCTCGTACTTTCCAGCAGAACCACAGCAGCATCGAACTGCAGCCGGCATTGACCGGCAAAAAAATTATTTTATAACCTTCGTTTTTGCTATTGATGACATTTGGTTGGGGATAACCTAACGTACCCTTGATTTTTTGTAGTATGCTAGAAATTGCTGGAGTTGATGCCCAAGTGTCCGCGACTCATTTCCAAGAACAATTGATGCCGCTGCCCAAACCCTCCACTCCGTTGCTGAAGGTTTTGCGGAGGGTTTTCGGCTACCTGGCTCCCTACTGGAAGCAAACCGCAGGAGCCTATTTATCCCTGCTGGGTATCCTGGCGCTGAACACCCTGATCCCACAATTCATTCAACGCATCATTGACACCGGCATCGATGGAAAGCGCCTGGACGTGCTATCCTGGTCCGTCCTAGCGCTGCTGGGTCTCACCCTGCTCAAGGGTGTCTTCAACTACTTCCAGGGCAAGTGGAGTGAGGTGGCTTCACAGAACGTCGCCTTTGACCTGCGCAACGAACTTCAAAAGAAACTCACCCACCTGTCCTTCTCCTTCCATGATCAATCCGAGACTGGCGAATTGCTTTCGCGCGCCATCCAGGATGTGGAACGCGTGCGTTTTCTCACCGGTCGCGCCAGCCTGCGTATCCTGGAAGGTGTTCTCCTTCTTTTAACAACCATGGTGGTCATGCTGATCATGGATTACAGGCTGGCGCTGCTGGTATTCATCACCTTTCCATTCCTGGTCTTGCAGGCTCTGCGCTTTGGCATCCGTTTTCGCCCGCTTTCGCTGCAGGTGCAAAAACAGCTCGCCAGGTTGACCACAGCAGTGGAACAAAACCTGCGCGGCAACCGCGTGGTTAAAGCCTACGTTCAGGAAGATGCCGAGATCGAACGTTTTGATAAAGAAAATGATCTCTGGTTCGACCTTTCGAAGCGCTCGGCGCGCATGCAGGCATGGAACATCCCCCTCCTTTTCCTCATCGCCAACCTGGGGATGGTGGCGATTGTTCTCTACGGCGGCACGCAGGTGATCAACGGCCAGTTGACCATCGGGGTGGTGGTGGCTTTCATCAGCTACCTGGGGCAACTGGTGGATCCCATCCGCCGCCTCGGAATGATCATTCCGGCGGTGGCCATTGGTGGCGCCGCGTCGGAACGGATATTCGACGTACTCGATACTGTGTCCGAGGTGCGCGATACCCCCAGTGCCCGATCCATTGGCAGGATCAAGGGGCGTGTGCGCTTCGACGGCGTCTCGTTCAGTTACGGACGCAATAAGATATTGAAGAACATATCATTCGACATCCAGCCTGGACAGAAAGTTGCCTTATTGGGAAGCACCGGTTCAGGGAAATCCTCCATCATCAACCTCATTCCCCGTTTTTATGACCCAACGGACGGGCGCATATTGATCGATGAGAAAGATATTCGTGAAGTGACTTTGCAATCCTTACGCAGGCAGATTGGCATCGTGCTGCAGGAAACCACCCTTTTTGCTGCCTCGATTCGGGAGAATATCGCGTTTGGCAGCAGGCACGCCAGTGAAGAGGAGATCATCCGCGCTGCGCAAGCTGCCCAGGCGCACGAGTTCATCATGCAAAAGCCCCAGGGGTACGATACGCGTGTTGGAGAGCGCGGCGTCACACTCTCCGGTGGACAGAAACAACGCCTGGCGATCGCCAGGGCATTGCTGCTCAACCCGCGTATCCTGATCCTGGATGATGCCACGTCCTCCGTCGATACCGAGACTGAACACCTGATCCAGATGGCTTTCGCCAATCTCGTTCAGGGGCGCACGACCTTTGTCATTGCCCACCGCCTCAGCACCGTGCGCGATGCGGATGTAATCCTGGTGCTCGATGCAGGTCAGATCGCCGCCCGCGGAACCCACGAGAGCCTGTTGAACACATCACAACTCTATCGCGGCATATACAATCAACAATTGAAAAGACAGGAGGAGCAACTGTGAGCTTCTCCATCGGTCCTTCTTCGGCCGGTTTGGGTCCGCGCTCTCTGCTGGAAGACTTCGGCAGCCCGGGGCAGCGGGAGGGAGAGGTGTTCAACCGCAGGGTGATCGGCCGCATGCTCGCCTACCTTCGCCCGTTCCAGTGGAAGATGCTGGCAGCCTTGTTGCTCACCCTGCTGCAGTCCGGCTTAACCCTGCTTTCTCCATACCTGGTCAAGGTGGCAATCGACCAATACATCACCCCTGGCGACCGGGCAGGGTTGGTCAAGATCGCATTAATGATCGCGGCATCCTTCATCGCGCTTTACTTCGTCAGCTCCAGTCAAAGTTACTTGCTTTCCTGGGTGGGTCAAAAAGTGCTCTCCACCATGCGCGGCGACCTCTTCCGCCACCTGCAGCGTCTGCAGCCGTCATACCATGACCGCCGTATCGTTGGCGTAACCGTATCCCATGTGATCAATGATGTTGCCGAGATCAACGAACTCCTTTCGCAGGGCGTGGTCACGCTTCTGGGCGATGCGGTGGTGTTGATTGGGATTGTCGTCATCATGCTGACCATGAATGCCAAACTGGCATTACTGACCTTTGCCGTCCTGCCATTAATGTTCCTGGCGACCTGGCTCTTTTCGCGACAGGCGCGCAGCGCTTTCCGCGAAACCCGTTCCAGGGTGGCAGCGGTGGTCGGCGACCTGGCGGAGGATATCAACGGCATGCGCGCCATCCAGGCATTCACCCAGGAGGAAACCTCGCAGGCGCGTTTTGAACAGGTCAATCTCGATAACCGCGATGCCTACATTAAGGCGATGAACCTCTCGTTCATATTTCTGCCTGCCATCGAGTTTTTGGGGATGACGGCCACGGTGATCGTGTTATGGTTCGGCGGTCATTTTGTCATCGATGTACAGGTCACCCTGGGTGTGCTGGTGGCGTTTCTGACCTACGTCTCCCGCTTCTTCCAACCCATCCAGGAACTCAGCCGCATTTACACCACTTTTCAATCCGCCATGGCCGGCGGTGAACAGGTGATCACATTACTGGATACCCCCCTGGAAATTACCGATCGTGAGGACGCGGTGGATCTGCCTGAAACGGTTGGAAAGATCACCTTTTCCCATGTATCCTTCCGCTACCGGCCGGATACCCCGCTGGTGCTGCATGATATCGATCTCGCCATCGATCCCGGCAAAACCGCAGCACTGGTTGGACCCACCGGGGCAGGCAAAACGACCATCGCCAACCTGATCACCAGGTTTTACGATGTCAGCGACGGATCGATCCGCATCGACGAGCACGACATCCGCGATGTCACCTTGCAATCGCTGCGCAAGCAGGTGCGCATCATCTCCCAGGATCCATTCCTCTTCTCCCGCTCGATCGAAGAGAACATCGCCTACGGTATGCCTGAAGCCACGAAGGATGAGATCGAAGAAGCCGCCCGCAAGGCCAACGCTCATGATTTCATCAGCCGTCTGCCTGAAGGATACTCCACCCGCGTGCTGGAGGGCGGCGTAAACCTTTCTCAAGGACAGCGCCAATTGATCAGCATCGCCCGTGCTTTGCTCACCAACCCCCGCATTCTGATCCTCGATGAAGCGACCGCCAATATCGACACCATCACAGAATCACTGATTCAGGAAGCATTGACCCACCTTCTGCACGGCAGAACTGCGATTGTGATCGCCCACCGCTTGAGCACCGTCCGCAACGCCGATTGGGTGTACGTCCTCAACAAAGGGAAGATTATGGAACAGGGAACCCATGCCGCGCTGATCAAGCAAAAGGGTCTGTACGCCCAGCTCTATGAGCGCCAGTTTATGGACCGCTGACAGATCTTCAATCCTCGTTCAGTTTTTTAAACCTTGATTTTTCATTTTCTCCGAATTCAACTCGATTTTGGGCGATCATTTATTTCTCTTCCGATCAACAACAGAGGCAAAGAACGGTAAAAATACTTCGATTTACGAGGTTGTTTTTTTTCGCATTCAATATAATTAATTTGTCTAGTCAATCCACAGTCATAAGGAGAACGAAGTGATGGCCACGATCGACCGGAATAAATTGGATCGCGCTTTGCAACAAGAGTTGAAGCAATTCGCCCAAGACCATCCAAAGTGTCACGCGTTGTATGAACGCGCGAAAGGCTGCCTGCTGGACGGCGTCCCCATGAACTGGATGGTGCGTTGGGCAGGCGGTTTTCCGTTGTTCGTCAGTCATGCGAAAGGCGCGTCCTTTACCTGCGCCGACGGCAGGCAGTTCCTGGATTTTTGCCTGGGAGACACCGGCGCCATGGTCGGTCACTCCCCCGACCTTCCCGTACAGAAGATCAAGGAGCAGCTCGATAAAGGCATCACCTTCATGCTGCCCACCGAGGATGCCATCTGGGTGGGTGAAGAACTGCAGCGACGCTTTAAGCTCAAGTACTGGCAGACCACCCTCACCGCAACCGACGCCAACCGCTTCGTTCTCAGGCTCTGCCGCCACATCACCAAACGCCCTTACGTGCTGGTGTATGACTACTGTTATCACGGTTCCGTGGATGAAACGCTTATCACCATAAATGACGGCATTCCCGGTCCGCGCCCCGGCGCGATTGGTCCGCAGGTTAACCCCGTCGTTACCACCCGCGTCATCCCCTGGAATAATATTCCCGCCCTCGAACAGGCACTGGCGCCCGGCGACGTGGCCTGTGTGTTGGCCGAACCGGTGATGACCAACATTGGGATCATTCATCCCGATCCCGGTTACCATCAAGCCTTGCGCGAGCTTACCCGCAAGTACGGTACGCTGCTGGTCATCGATGAGACTCACACCATGTGCGCTGGGCCCGGCGGTTATACCGGGGAAGCCGGGCTGGAACCGGATATCCTCACCGTGGGAAAGACCATCGGCAGCGGCGTACCGGCAGCGGTGTACGGTCTTTCGGAGGAGGTCGGCGAAAAGGTTTCAAAAAGCATCCAGGTGGATGAATCGGACGTCGGCGGCATCGGCGGAACCCTGGCGGGCAACGCGCTTTCCCTCGCGGCCATGCGCTACACGCTCGAAAACACTTTGAGCAATGAGACCTATGCCCACACCATCCCGTTAGCCGTTCGTTTCACGGAGGGTGTCAAACAGGTCATGGACGAATTTCAATTACCATGGGTAATCAACCGTCTCGGCTGCCGTGCGGAATACTGGTTCTGCGATCACCTGCCGCGCAACGGCGGCGATGCCGAGGCTGCTGTGGATGCGGAACTGGATCGCTACATGCACCTGGCAGCCATGAACCGCGGTATTTTAATGACCCCCTTCCACAACATGGCTTTGATTGCGCCCGACGTTAGCGAAAAAGATATTGATTATCACACAAGGGTTTTCCGTGAAGCCGTGAGTCATATCATTTGAAAGTTGGGAAAAAGAATCCCCTGGTTTGTAATGTTTGCCGGGGGATGATATTTTAAGTTGCATAAGGAATTATCCCTCTTTCAAGTTTCTCCACACTGGTTGCAGCACAAAATAAAGTAAAACCAGCGGGAAAAGATGGACAAGAGCGCTCACCTTATAGTTGGTGCCTTTGATCGACATGAAGAGAAAAATCGGCAGGAGTGTAAACATAAAGTAGACATAAACCCACAGTTTGGATTCATTACGCCAGATGAACACCGCTGCAGCCGCTGCCAGCAGGCTGAACACAGCATCGATCCACCAGATCCATGCTCCGCCAGTTACCTGTAGGGCATCCCGCACAGCCGTGTACACCATGTACAGGTTGCCGGCTGCCACAAGCAGCAATAAATAAGAAAGACTTTTCCACGATTTTGTGAATTGTTCTTCCGTCAATTTTGGTTTCTCGGTTTGTTCCGGGGTTTTCCTTGTCGTACTCCTGGATTCTTGATCTTTCCTTACTTTTTTTACCGCTTTGCGTACCAGAAACACTACGAGCAGCATGATCCCAAATATCAAAAGCAGAAATTTTAATTCAACGTTGCTGATTCCGGGCATGTTGATCCTTATCGGTTGGTTCTGATCGTTTGAAAAAAGACTTGGATTTTTTGGCGTCCAAAGCCGGTTGACTTTGGACGCCATCCATTATACATGTGATCACAATTCGCGTGTGTGGGGCGAAGCAATTACCTCGCACACAACGCAACTAATATTAGGTGATCTCTTTTTCTTCCTTGGTAATCTTGCGGAAGGCGTCCTTGATCGGCAGCAACCCAAGGTTGAGTTTGACACGCATATCGATCGGCTCGCCGTAGTAGTCCACCAGTTTCTTCGGCGGGCATGCCTTCTGCGTGGCAAGGGAGACCACCACCATGAGAATGATGGCGGAGAAGAAAGCAACAAAGGAAGAAATATATACTGCATCCCAGAACGCACACCACCAGCCATCGCTGTAAACACCCATATCGACAGTATATTCACAGACAACCGCGGTGGATTGCCCTGCCAACCCGGTATTGAAGAAGAAGAGGGTCGCCAGGATCCATACCAGGAATCCGCCGATGAACGCCGCGTTGGCTCCCCAAGCATTTGCTTTCTTCCAGTACATTCCCAGTGCAAAAGGAGTGAAAAGACCAACCAGCAGCAAGGTCCAGGCAACCACCGACAGTTCATAAATGGTTTGCGCCCAGAGTGCGATGGACAGCCCGACCGCAGCATTGAAGATGACCATTCCGCGGGTCCACCACAATGCTGCTTTTCCTTCCAATTTCTTCCCAGTGATCAATGGGATCAGGTTTTCGGTCACTGCCGAAGCTCCTGCAAGAAGGGAACTGTCAGAGGTGCTCATCAGTGCCGAAACCAGGGCTGCAATGAAGATGGCGGTCAGGATCGCCGGCATGTGCGTCATGGCCGCATTTACCAGCAGGTAACTGATGTCTTCCATTCCCGGCTGCAGCTTGTAGGTCATGATGCCGATCAACGGGCTCATGATGCCAAAGAACAAATAGAGCACACCTGCAAAGTAAGAACCGTAAACGGAGGTCGCCTGGTTGCGGGCAGCCATCGAACGCTGCATCAAGTCCTGGGTGGCTACCGAACCCAGTCCAATGGCCATCCAGGCTGCCAGCCAATACATCCAGCCGGTTAATCCCGTATAACCCAGGTACCCCTCACCCTTGATGGGAAGCAGTTTAAAAGGCTCCGAAACATATGTGGATCCCGCGCCCTCGAACAAACCCGGGAACCCGCCCACGGCCTTGAGCATAAACACGAATACCAGGCTGATGCCAATGGCGGTGAGGAACATCTGGAAGAAATCCAGCAAGGTATCCGCCATCATACCGCCCATGGTTGTGTACGCTGCCACAATGGTGATGACGATGACCATCCCCCAGACCGGATCCAATCCGAAGATGCCCTGCGCGATCGCACCACCGGCAACGATTTGCGCTGCCGTCCAGGAGAAGTAAGTCAAGCATTCGGCGATGACCGTGAGCACGACCGTGAGCTTGTTATAGCGGCGTTCAAAGAAATCCACGATGGTGAGATATTTCGCCCGACGCATGAGCCTGACAAACAGGAAACCGGATAGGAAGAGACAGGCTGAAGCTCCAAAGGGGTCGAAAACAACACCCTGGAACCCATAGTCGTACGCTGTCTCCGAAGCACCCATCAAGGTCTCGGCGGCGAACCAGGTGGCCATGATCGAAGCCGCTGCCATATGAATCGGCAGCCTTCGACCCGCCACAACGTAGTCTGTATTATCTTGAACCTTCCTTCCCGCCCAAATACCCACGACCAGGCGGACGGCGAAGAAAATCGCGATGAACAGAAAAACCAGCCAAGCGTATTCGTAACCTTCTAGAATCATTAGACCCTTCCTTAAATAAAGAATGGAAAAACAAAGGACGAATTACAGCGAAGCATTGATTTCCTTTAATGTATCTTCCAGCCTGTTCAATACCTCGTCGATCTGTTCGTAGGTGATCACAATCGGAGGCTCGATGCGGATGGTATGCGCGCTGGTCAGCGTACCTGCCACCAGGACGCCGCGTTTGAATAATCCTGCGGCTACTTTATATCCAACCTCGGATTCCTTGAAGTGCTGTCCGATCAGCAGACCCTTGCCGCACACGAAGTTATAAATATTTGAATGTTTCTTGGCAATTTCCTGCAATTTGGGCAGCAGATAGGCGCCTTTGTCAGCCGCCTGCTTTGGAAAATCATCCCTGAGGGCTACGTTAATGGAGGCAATGGCTGCCGAGCAGGCCAGCGCACCGCCGCCCGTAGTGGTGGTATGGATGAATGGATTTGGATACATCATGCACTGCCAGATTTCCTCGGTGGAGCAGAATGCGCTGATAGGCATCACGCCGCCGCCCAGTGACTTGGCAATGGCCACGATATCAGGTTTGACATCCCAATGATCCACACCCCAAAGCTTGCCGGTTCTGCCGAGTCCGGTCTGAACCTCGTCGGCGATGAGCAGAACGCCGTGATCTTTGGTTGCCTTTCGAATGCGCGGCCAGAAGTCATCGGGCGGAACGATCGCACCGGCTTCACCCTGGATGGGTTCCATCAGCACAGCTGCAACACCGATGCCGACTTGGTCGCATATCTCAAGTTGTTTCTCTACTGCTGCGGCGTCACCGTAGGGCACATGATAAACTGGACCTCCATATAAAAGTCCGGGCGGTTGACGATAATCAGCCTTACCCATCATGGAAAGAGAACCCATGGTTTTGCCGTGGAAAGCCTTGGTGGCAACGATGAAAGCGGATTTCTGAGTGTACATCTTTGCCAGTTTTATGGCGCCTTCGATGGATTCCGTACCGCTGGCGCAGAAGAAGGAATACTTAATATCCCCGGGAGTAATGTCTGCCATCATCCTGGCCAATACTCCCCTCAATGGATCGATCAATTCCTGGCTGGGCATGGGTGTGCGCCGTAACTGGGCTGCCACCGCTTTCACCACATCAGGATGACTCCATCCATGATCCATCATGCCGTACCCACCCAGGCAGTCGATATATTCGCGACCCAGGACATCTTTAAAGATCGCGCCCCGGCCGTTCCATTCAACACAAGCCCAATCTCCCGCCTCTGTCACCGATTTACGGTATTCGAGCCAGTTTCGGTTGAAGTAGTCAGCAAAGTTTTTCTTGCTCTCTTCAATGATCTCCTTTCCCTCGGTCGGGGTAACCTCGGGCTTCTCGATGAGTTCCAACCATCGATTCGAATAAGATAATGCATCTTGTAAATCTTGTGGCATTTCATCTCCTCCAATCTGGTCTGGATTATTAACTTGATCGACAAGTTAAATGGAAACACAACGTGCCAAAATATCTGCCGATTTCACCCAATAAATTAATAAATAATACCGATATTACAGGATTTTTGAGAGATTGTTGCCGTTTTTACCTACAAATTATTATTACGAAAAAAAGACCTGTTGTCAAGTAGGAATTTCTGTACTATATTCATTGGGTTTGGCTGGTCAAAAAGTGTCAATTCCATTATGGAAAAAAATATTCGTGTTGATAAGAGGAGGATTATTGAAGGAATTCACAAGAAACCTCGATCAGTTATTGTATTTTCGGAAATAATATCTATAATATATGTATATCTCGGAAATAAAAAAGGGTAATAATGATTAAAATAGACGTGATTGACAAGAAAATCTCAGACCTTCTCATCGAGGACGGCAGGATGAGCTGTGCGAAGATCGCTTCACAGATCGGCGGCATTTCTGAGCGGGCGGTGCGTTACCGGATCGACCGCTTGATCAAGAATGAAATTATTACTGTTCGCGGCAATGTCAACGCTTCGGCTTTAGGTTTATCGGTATGCGCGGATGTCTACATTGAAGTAGAACCGTCTCAAGTTCTTGAAATTGCCGAATCGCTTGCTTTATACGAATTGGTAAGCTATATCGCTTACTCAACCGGCGATACCGACATCAGCATCCAGGTTTTTGCCCGCAACAATAGCGAATTGTTCAACTTCGTCACCGAAATCGTTGGCAAGATCCCCGGTGTGAGAAAAACCCACATTTCCTTTGTCCCGAACAAGATTAAAGACGACCACATCTGGCACATACCCTCATATTGCATAGAACCTGAAAACCCGTAAGAAACAACTTACCGGAGTAGTCCTTTATTAACGGTATTCCAATCCAGGCGTCAGTCGGTGTAAATCCAATTTGCATCGGTGTAAACGTAATTTTGATACTGTTTTTGCAAAGGAGCGCTCTATGACAATGGAAATGGATAAGGGTAGTCTCGTTGCTGCCGAAAAGAAAAAACTAAAAAGGGAATTAACTCTCATTCCGCTTTTTGGCTTGATCTATTTTACGGTGTGCGGTGGCGCATTCGGGGCGGAGCCGATGGTCGGTCTTTCAGGGCCCGGACTGGCATTGTTGTTGATGGTAGTAACACCAATAGTATTCAGCATCCCCAATATGCTCATGGTGAGGGAAATGCAATCGATGATGCCGGTGGAAGGTGGATATTACCACTGGGTCAAACAAGCCTTCGGCCCATTCGCTGGATTCATGTCTGGATGGATGAACTGGGTGGTTTCCTGGGTGGATGTCTCCATTTACCCGGTGTGGACAGCCTGGTATCTCAGTTACTTCATCCCTGCCCTCAATGAAGGTGCCACGATTTTCGGGGTGGAAGTTTCTTCCGACCTTCTCTCCTGGCTGGTGGCCGCAGTTTTGATCATTGCCATTTCCCTGTTGAACATGCGCGGTGCCAAACTTTCCGGTCTAACCGCAAGCTGGCTGGGCGTTTTGATGATCATCCCGCTGGTGGTCATGTCCGGTTTTGGAATTTATGCATGGATCGTCAACGGCACCCCCACCGATATTCCCTTCCTGCCTGGTGGAGCAGCCGTTAACGGTAAAAACCTGCTGGGGGCATTGAGTGTCGGTATTTACGTGGCCATGTGGAACTTCATGGGGTGGGAACTTCCAACCGCAGCCGGCGACGAGATCAAAAACCCGAAGAAAACCTATCCGCGCGCGATGGTGCTGGTCTTGATTGCCGCCATCCTTTCCTATTCCATCCCAACCGTAGCCGGTTTATACGGCGGCGCGGGAACCGATGGGCAATACCTGGTTTGGGGTATCGAAGAGGCTGAAACCGGTGTCGGAATTGGCCCGATCCTCAACGAACAGGGTATCACAAACGAACAGATGATGAGCTGGGGAGTTGATCCCACGATCGATGCCGGTTGGGAATTCCCCACCATTGCTCACCGTATCGGCGACGTAGTTGCCGGAAAGAACAGCCCGCTCTCCTACTTCCTCGGCGCGATCGTGGGTATATCCGCCATCTTCTCGATGATCGGTTTGTTCATCGGTAATGGACTGGGAGGTACGCGCGTGCCATACGCCATGGCCGAGGACGGTATGATGCCCACCTGGTTGAACAAGGTTCATCCCAAGTACGGTACGCCGTGGGTGTCGATCCTCATATGCGGAGTGTTTTACCTCATATTCTCCACCTCCGCCTTTCAGAACCTGGTAGTCATCGATGTTTTTCTGAATATGCTGGTACTGATGGCGGAGATCTTTGCACTGGTGGCCTTGCGTATCAAGCGCCCGGAGTTACCGCGTAACCGCGTACCTGGAGGCGTTTGGGGTCTCATCTACATCGTCGTTGCGCCTCTCACAATCATCATACTCGCCATTGTCAGCCAGGTGCTGGACTTTGGATGGGAGGGTGCAATTGGCTGGGGATTGATCGCCATGGCGGTTGGCGCCGTCCTCTATTTCCCAATTCGAAAATGGATCAAAAAAGATATCCCGGATGTCGATCCGTATGTTTTGGATACCGTTGAGGAATAAATTTAAAAAGAGGATATAGGAGGATGGTTATGAAGGTATTGCTGGTTGGAGTTGGCGGTGTTGGCGAGGCAATTGCCGTAATGGCGGCCAGGCGTCCCTGGCTCGAAAAAATGGTATTGGCCGACTACAATAAAACGCGCGCCGAGGAAGTTCAGGCAAAGATCAAAGACCCGGCTCGCTTCCCGGTGGAGTTCATCGACGCCCGCAAGATCGAAATGATCGAAAAGCTCGCCAAGAAATATAAGGTCGATCTGATCATGAACGCTTGCGATCCCAGTTTTAATGAAGTGATCTTTGACGCAGCCTACAATGTGGGATGCAACTATATGGATATGGCGATGACCCTGTCGCACCCGCACCCCAAGACACCTTATTCGAAAACCGGCGTCAAATTGGGAGATTACCAGTTCGCACGCGCCAAAGAATGGAAGGAAAAAGGCATCCTGGCGTTGTTGGGTCTGGGTGTCGAACCGGGCATGGCAGACGTGTTCGCCAAATATGCTGCCACACATCTTTTCGACGAAGTGGATGAAATCAACGTTCGTGACGGTGCCAACCTGATCGTTAAAGGTTATGATTTCGCACCCAACTTCTCCATCTGGACCACGATCGAAGAATGCCTGAACCCGCCCGTCATTTGGGAAAAGGGCAAAAAATGGTTCACCACTGAACCCTTCTCAGAGAAGGAAGTATTCGAATTCCCGGAGGGAATCGGCAAGGTGGAATGTGTGAACGTGGAACACGAAGAAGTACTGCTTGCGCCGCGCTATATTAAATGCAACCGCGTGACCTTCAAGTATGGTCTGGGTGATGAATTCATCGGCATTCTGAAAACCCTCCACCTGCTCGGACTGGACAACAAGGAACCCATCAAGGTTGGAAAAGTCGAGGTCGCTCCGCGTGACGTGGTTGCCGCCTGCCTGCCCGACCCCGCCCACCTGGGCCCGCTCATGGAAGGACAAACCTGCGCCGGAACCTGGGTCAAAGGGAAAAAGGACGGCAAGGAGAAAAACGTCTACCTGTACCAGGTGGCAGACAACAAGTGGAGCATGAAGAAGTTTGGCTGCCAGGTGGTCGTTACCCAAACTGCCTTCAATGCCGTGATCGGCATGGAATTGCTCAGCAAGGGCGTCTGGAAAGCCGCCGGTGTGGAAGGCCCCGAATACTTTGACCCCGTACCCTTCATGGACCTGATGGCCGAATTTGGCTTCCCCTGGGGCATTAAAGAGTGGTAGAGTTACTGATCAATAAGCCATAAGAAAATGAGTTCCCTGATCCATTTTTCAACCCAATAATGAAAAATCAAGATCGGGGAACTCCCTGTACTGATACGCTACATATTTTTTTGTTTATGGAACTTTAAACCCCTTGCATCTTCAGAGGAACGTTCCATCCACGGACCTTGCATTGACGTTGATGTAACATTGAAATGACATACAATATTTTTAGCTGAAACTTGTACGGAAATCCGCCCAGCGAAAACTTCAAGGATTGTTCCTGAAGAAATTCGGTGGCTTTCGATTTTTTATCATTAAGAGGAAAACTCATATGACAGATTACCAGGACAATTTCAAGCATCTTTCACCAGTTTGGACGCATTACTCGGATATCATTGTGGATCATGCGGAAGGCAGTTACCTCTATGCAACCGATGGCAGGAAGATCCTCGATTTTACCTGTGGTATCGGTGTAACCAACACCGGTCACTGCCATCCAAAGGTTGTAGAGGCGATCCGGAAACAGGCTGGATTGCTCATTCACGGTCAGGCCAACCTCGTCACCCACAAACCAATGCTCGAACTGGTAGCGGAACTAAGAACGATCGTCCCCGGATCGTTGGATGGATTCTTCTTCAGCAATTCAGGGGCTGAAGCCGTCGAAGGGGCGTTGAAGCTCGTGCGTCACGCCACCGGCAGACCCAACGTGATCGTTTTCCAGGGAAGTTTTCATGGACGCACCAACGCCACCATGGCGATGACCACCTCAAAAACGATTTACAAGGTCGGTTATCAGCCTCTGATGGCAGGCGTCTATGTATCGCCATATCCATACGCGCTGCGTTATGGATGGGATGAAGAAAAGACCAGCCAATGGTGCCTGGACGAATTGGAATTGCTGCTTGCCACCCAAACCGCTCCACAGGAAACAGCCGCCGTGTTCATCGAGCCGATCATCGGCGAAGGTGGATATGTCGTTCCTCCGCTCTCGTTTATGAAAGGATTGCGGGAACTCACCAGCAAATATGGCATATTGCTGGTCCTGGATGAAGTGCAATCCGGGTTCGGCCGCACTGGAAAATGGTTCGGTCACCAGCACTTCGATATCGAGCCGGATGTAATGACCGTAGCAAAAGGTCTGGCTTCCGGTATGCCCATCTCCGGCGTGATCAGCCGCCTGGACTTGATGTCGAAGTGGATACCCGGATCTCATGGTGGTACGTATGGCGGAAATGCGGTGGCTGCCGCGGCAGGAATAGCGACCATCCAGGCCATGAAAGAGGAAAAAATGCTCGAAAATGCGCAGCAGCGCGGAGCCCAATTGGTGGCAGGTTTAAGCCGTCTGCAAGAGAAATATCCGCAAATCGCCGATATCCGCGGGCGCGGATTGATGATCGGCTCGGAATTCCGTGATGCAAAAGGCAACCCGGATAAGAAACTCACCAAGGCAGTTCAGCACGAATGCGCAGACCGCAATATGATGCTTCTAACCGCCGGTCCGTGGGATAATACCATTCGCTGGATCCCGCCGCTGGTGGTAACGCGGGAGCAGATGGATGAGGCTTTAAACATTTTCGAAGCCTCCCTGGCAGCCGCAGCCAAGTAACAAAGGTATGAATAAATATTACTTAAAAAGATTGGAGCATGGAGATGACCGATAATATTGACCTGATGTTGCAGCGTGCAAAAGAAGCCCAGAAAGTGATCGAATTCTGGCCGCAAGAAAAAGTGGATGAGATGGTACTGGCGGTTGGCTGGGAATCCTACAAACTGGAAACGGCAAAGGCGGTTGCCCGTCTTGCAGTGGACGAGACCGGGTTGGGCGTTTATGAAGACAAGGTCGCCAAACACCAGAAGAAGACCATCGGAGTTCTGCGCGATCTTCAGGGAGTAAAAACTGTTGGCGTGATCGAACGCGTGCCTGAAAAAGGGCTGGTCAAGATCGCCAAACCCATCGGTGTGGTCGGTGCCATCACCCCCATGACCAATGCCTCTTCCACCATGCCCTGCAATGGTTTGATGATCTTGAAAGCGCGCAATGCTGTCATCTTTTCCCCTCATCCCAAAGCCAAAAAGACCTGCGCCGCGATTTGCATGGAGATGCGCAAGGGCTTGAAAAAAGTTGGCGCCCCTGAAGATCTGATCCAGTATATCGAAGAGCCTACCCTGGAACTTTCACAGGAATTGATGAGCAAAGTCGACCTGGTATTGGCGACCGGCGGCGCGGGTGTTGTCAAGCCCGCTTACAGCAGCGGGAAACCTGCGTATGGCGTGGGAGCCGGTAACGCCACGGTGATCGTCGATGAGACTGCCGATCTACCAACCACTGCAGTGAAGATTTTCAAGGGGAAAACCTTCGACAATGCCACCTCATGCTCCGCCGAAAACAACATCATCATCCACGAGAGCGTTTTTGAAGACCTGCTGGCAGAACTGAAGAAACAGAGTGGTTACCTGGTGACCGGAGAAGAGCGCGCCAAATTAAAAGCCGCAATGTGGCCGGATGGAAAACACTTGAGCGGGAAGATCATCGCCAAGAGCGTTAAGACGATTGCCACCGAAGCTGGAATTAACGTCCCTGAAGGCACAAAATTCATCATGGTGCTTGGCGAACACATTGGCCCTGAAGACATGTTCTCGGCTGAAAAACTTTCCCCCGTGCTGACCCTGTGGAAATACAAGGATTTCGACAAAGCCGTTCAGATGGTCATCGATATTACTGGCTTCAGTGGATACGGTCATTCCTGCGGCATCCATTCTATTAATGAAGAACATATTATGGAACTGGCGCTCAAAGCCAAGGTCAGCCGCATGATGGTGAGACAGGCGCAGAGCGTGGGCAACAGCGGCGATTGGGAGAACGGCATGCCGTTTTCCATGACCCTGGGCTGCGGTTCCTGGGGCGGGAACTCCACCACTGAGAATATCAACATCAAACACTTCCTCAATGTCACCTGGGTGGCTTATCCCATCCCCGCCAACATTCCCGACCCGGAAGCGCTGTTTGCTCCGCACTTTAAAAAATACGGAAAATAAAACCTTTACAGCAGTTTATAGGGAAGTAATCCAAGGCAGCCGGGATCGGCTGCCTTTTACGTTACTTGTGTTGTTCGAGGGCTTCTTCGTGGAACTTTTGATAAAAAGGGTGAAAATCATAGGTGGGATAAAATTCAGTTGTGAAGGCTTTCCAGGATTTCTTTTCGATGATCATGTTGATCTCACGCAGGCGCGAGGACGGCACCTTGAGAGTCACCACGTGCCCGATCCCCATCATCACATACCAAGAGACAATTTCCATACCCTGGGGTGGAAAATCCTTCCAAAATCCGGATTCTCTGAGAAGGGCTTGAATTTCGTCCAGGTTTTTGGATTGATTGTGTTTAAAAAATACGGTGAGCAAATACTGGTCATTCTCCATCGATTCCATACCTCCAAGTGTTAATAATATATCCCAGTATATAGCACAATCCTTCTTTCACCCTTTGTTTTACCTGTCTGGATGGGCCTTTTACAAACACCATTCATTCTTTCTTAACTCAATTTTGAGATTTTACTCCGCGCCGTTAATGTTTTTTATGTCGATTTGAACGTAACGAAACTCCCCTCACCGCTGGACAAATGCATACTTTAAAATGTTACATAAGTCCCTATTTCGTCCATTTATCCGATGTTTGATTGACTTGGGTATGGGTGGATGCTATACTGATTTTGCAGTAAAAAATATCATCTTTTAGAAAAGGATTTGAAATGAAAGTAGATCTCCCAACCCCCGTTTCTACCGAAGAGATGAAAATCGACGTGCGCGAAATCGAAGCCATTCTTCAAGCGCCCCCGATGGATCTCCCTGCGTGGCCTGATGCTCAGCTTACCCTTAAAGACGGACGCATCCTCTACATTCGCTCCATTAAAGAAAGCGACATTAAACCCGCACTTGGTTACCTCGAAAAAGTCATGAAAGTCGAAAAAGACTTCTATGATATCGTCGGTGTTCGTGTTTACGGTGAAATCCTGGCCCTCATCCGCAAACGCCTCAAAGATCCCTTCACCATGATGGGACTTGTTGACGGTGAATGGCTTGGTTTCGCAAACGGCCGCGCATGGGACAAAGACGTCGCCATCAGCCTGCACACCCTCGCCTTCTCCCGCAAGGCTCGCCTGGGCTGGCCGATGTACTACGCCAAGACCTACTATGCAATGGAAATGCTCAAGGTCAAGGAATGGTGGTCGACCTTCGAAAGCTACAACGGCTGGAAGATGGCTGGCCTCACCATGGCACAACCCACCAAACCCTATCCTCAGATGCAGCATGAACTTGGCGGCGCCAAGATCTTCTACCTGGATCAGGAAAACTGGCAGAAACGTGTCAAGAATTACATCAAAGAAATTATCGGTCAAGATTTGAACTTCAATGTTGATCCCGCGGTCAAGAAAGCCAACGAAAACTTCCGCGTTCCCGAGACGGTTGACCTGTAATTTGCTGGCAAAATGATCAGTAAAACCTCCTCTTCCTTGCTTTGCAGGTTATAGAGGAGGTTTTTTTGCTAATGTTATTTGTCAGTGATTTTTTTGATTAAGGTAATTTGACGCGGATAATTTGTTCGTGTTATATTGAATTGCGCCAAAAGCTTTTGCCCCCCGATGAGTTGGTGAGCACGAAAACAAAGTCGGTGATCAGAAGTGCCGAAATTTAAAAATTTGACATAGCCTGCCGCCAAAACGAATATCCGCAAGGTTTCGCGGTACCTCGTTTTGTGAATTGAAAGGTAATCCTTATATCTCATCTTTCAGGAGCGATGATGGCAACTATAAAAACTGAAATTCGTAGTGGTGTGTATTATGATTCAGCCAAATTAATGATGCTGCAGCGGTCACTGGCTGAGTTACCCGGTGTGGAAGATACCGGTGTGGTCATGGGCACAGATTCCAACAAAGAATTGCTCGCCCATATTGGTCTGGATACCCCAGAAGTTAAAGCCGCCAAACCCGATGAACTGGCAATCGTCGTCAAGGCTGAAAACGACAAGGCAGCCTCGGATGCACTGGCCAAGGTCGATGAATTACTGGCTGCAAGAAAATCACAGGGTGGAGAAGAGTATCGCCCCCGCTCGATCGAGTCGGCTGCCGAGGCACTGCCGGAAGCCGGATGGGTGATCGTCTCCGTTGCCGGGCGTTACGCAACAGCAGTTACGCGCGAATGCCTGCGCCTGGGAAAACATGTCCACCTTTTTAGCGATAATGTTTCTGTAGAAAATGAAATCCTGTTAAAGAAAGAAGCCCGCGACCTGGGTTTGCTGGTCATGGGTCCGGATTGCGGTACCGCAATCGTGGATGGGATGGGCATGGCTTTCGCCAACAAGGTTCGCAAAGGCCCCATTGGCATTGTTGCAGCCGCTGGAACCGGTCTACAGCAGGTTTCCTCTCGTATTCACCAGCTCAATAGCGGTATCACATTCGGCATCGGCACCGGTGGACGCGACCTGAAGGAAAACGTGGGCGCCATCACCTTCCTCATGGCGCTGGATGTCCTCGCACGCGATCCAGACACCAAGGTGATCGTGCTCACTTCCAAGCCGCCTTCACCCAAGGTTGCTGAAGAAGTATTAAAGAAAGCCCGCAAAGCCGGAAAACCTGTGGTGGTCAACTTCATCGCCCGCCCCGTCACCACCCTGCACGACGGAAATCTTTTCTTCGCCACTGGCTTGGATGATGCTGCCCGCCTGGCAGTTGAATTGGCGAACAATCCCCCGAAACTTACCGGCGACGACGACCTTCCAGTCAAGAAATTTACCAAGGAACAGAAATATTTCCGCGGTCTGTTCTCCGGTGGTACGTTGGCCTATGAAGCCCAGCACATTCTGGCTGGCTATATGCCCAAAGTGCTGGCAAACTCCCCGATCAATAAAGAATTCCAGCTTCCCGATGCGTTTGTCAGCCAGGAAAACTGCATCGTCGATCTGGGTGAAGATGAATTCACCCAGGGCCGCCTGCACCCGATGATGGACAATGAGTTGCGCATCCGCAGATTATACGAAGAAGCGCGCGATCCCCAGGTGGCGGTGATCATGTTGGATGTCGTGATCGGATACGGTTCCCACCCCAACCCCGCCAGCGAAATTGCTCCCGCGATTGCAAAATGCATTGCCGAAGCCAAGAAAGCCGGACGTCACCTGGAAGTTGTTTGTGTTGCCACCGGTACTGATGAAGATCCGCAAAACCTCAATTCCCAGATCTCCCAGCTCAAAGCCGCCGGTGCATTGGTGGATACCAGCAACGAGGTCATCTGCCGCTATGTTGGTCGCACCATGCGTGCCCTGGCCGAACGCGATGTGGTTGAAACCGCAGCCGTCGGCAAACCCGTCGATCTCGAAAACCTGAAGAAACCGTTGGCTTGCATTAACGTCGGACTTGAATCCTTCTATGAAAACATGAAGGCTCAAAATGCGCCTTGTGTCCAAGTTGAGTGGAAACCACCCGCTGGCGGTAATGAACGCCTGATGAACATCCTGCAGAATATGAAAGCCCCCGCAAAAAAGTAGATGCAGGTCAAACCAATCTTATAACCTGGAGGAAGCAGCATGGTTGATATTGAGAAAGCCAATTCTTACGTAGTTGAACGGTTTATGGAAGCCCGCCCGGTTGCCACTACCATGGCCAAGGCGTTGGATGTAGTCCCCGGGATGAAGGACAATATGTTCCTGCATGCCGGACCTCCCGTCACATGGGAAAGAATGTCTGGCCCGATGAAAGGTGCCATGATCGGTGCCTGTCTCTTTGAAGGAAAAGCCAAGACCGCTGAAGAAGCAGAAAAATTACTTAAATCCGGTAAAATTGAATTTTCGCCTTGCCACGATCATATGTGCACCGGCCCAATGGCTGGCGTGATCGCCCCCTCGCAGCTCGTTTACGTGGTTGAAAACCAGACTCACGGTATTAAATGCTTCTCGAACCTAAATGAAGGCCGCGGCAAAGTATTGCGCATGGGCGCTTACAGTGATGAGGTCATCGCCAAACTGCGCTGGATGGAATCCGTTTTGGGTCCAACCGTCAAGGCCGCACTCGAAGCCGCTGGCGGGATCGACGTCCGCGCCATCCTTTCCAAAGCCCTGCACATGGGCGACGATGGTCACAACCGTCTCGATGCCGCTTCTGTGCTTTGGACCACCCAGTTGGCTCCTTACATTGCCAAGACCGCCAAAGATACCGCCACCGCATTCGAAGTGATCAAATTCCTGGGCGACAATGCCCTGAGCATCCTGAACCCCGTGATGGCAGGCTGCAAATCGATGACCTACGCTGGTGACAGCGTCGAAGGCAGCACGATCGTCACTGTCATGACCCGTAACGGTACCGATTGGGGTATCCGCGTCAGCGGTCTCGGAAATCAATGGTTCACCGCTCCCTCTCCCATGGTGAAGTCCCTGTACTTCCCTGGATTCAGCGAAAAAGACGCCTGCCCTGATATTGGCGACAGCGTGATCACTGAGACTGCCGGTATTGGCGGATTTGCCATGGCGACCGCGCCTGCCCTGGTGACCTTCATTGGCGGCGCACCCAAGGACGCCATTGACACCACCATGGACATGTACGAGATTACCTATGCCGAGCATAAACAATTCACGATTCCGTTCCTCGATTTCCGCGGCACCCCCACAGGCGTGGATATCCGCAAAGTCGTCGAAAAAGGGATCACCCCGCGCGTCAACACCGGTGTCGCTCACAAGGATCCCGGTGTCGGACAGGTTGGAGCGGGAGTTGTCTCAGCCCCGATGAAAGTCTTCGAAGACGCTTTAATTGCCTTTGCTGATAAATACGGCTACAACTAAATCTTTTTAGTGGAAAAGGAGTAGAAATGAATCGAGAAGATTTTATTAAGATGTTAAGCAGTGCAAAATTGTACGATCTGACCCAGGATTGCAGTATCTTCACCCCACCGCATCCGCATGAAAAGGCTCTTGAGGTGCACTTCTTCAAACGTGTCACCGGCGCCTACGGCGGCGGACAAGGCGCCAACGGTCAAATCCTAAACTGGAGCAACACAGTCGGTACCCACCTCGTGGGTGAAACCGCCTTCCATTCCGGCGGGCGCGCCATCGCCGATATCCCCCTCACCGATCTCTGTGGTCCTGGCGTTGTCGCTGACATCTCCGACCTGGTCTCGGATTACAGCATTTACACCCCTGAAATGATCCTCAGCAAAGTGGAAGTCAAGAAGGGTGACATCCTCATCGTCAATACCGGTTACCACAAGTATTCCTGGGATCAGGCCGCTGTAAGGAACAAGCAAGCCCAGGGTGGTGTCGAAAGCATGGAATTCGGTTTCCTCGTTCGCCATCCAGGCCCCTCCATGGAATTCTACAAATGGGCCATGGACATGGATCTGAAGGTCGTTGGTGTGGATTGCGGCGCAGCCGAACACCCAATGAATACCCCCATCCGCCGCTGGCATGAAAGTCACTTCAAACTGGCGGAAGAAAAACTCTTGAAAGAAACCGGAAAAACCTGGGATGAAACCTTCCCGCAGGGTGAGTATTACCAATTGACCCACATCGATATGCCCAAGAAGCACCTGGTTCTCGCTGAAGCCATCGTGGGCGACATCGATAAACTCAAGAACAAACGCGCCTGGATCTGCATCATGCCGATCCCGTTCAAGGAAGTTGAAACCGCCTGGAGCCGTGTCTTTGCCTGGACCGCGCCGGAAGGTATGTCGGAAGACGACTTCATGTCAAATATGAAGAGATCTGAAATGATCGATATGACCGTTCCGTTCAGCGTTCAGACTCCCCAGTGGCTGAACTACGTTCCATTGTCCGTCACCTACACCAAGCGTGTGGGCGGCCAGTACTTCGGCATGGGCCGCAATGGTTCCATCTGCAACGCCAGTATCCACCTCGGTACGCACATGGACGGCGAAAAGCACTTCTTCCCCAATGGCCGCACCATCGGTGAGGTTCCATTAAAAGAATGGGTAGGTCCCGGCGTCATTGCTGATATCTCCGACGTTGTAAGTGATTCAAGTGTCTACACTCCCAAGATGATCATGGATAAGGTTGAAGTCCGCGAAGGCGATATCCTCATCATCAAGACCGGCTGGAATAAATTCGGCTGGAACAGCAAGGATTCCGATGAATTCCGCTACATGGTCAAGCATCCAGGCCCATCACCTGATTTCTCCGCCTGGGC
The DNA here is from genome assembly GCA_034428895.1 of Anaerolineaceae bacterium. Taxonomy (GTDB): domain Bacteria; phylum Chloroflexota; class Anaerolineae; order Anaerolineales; family Anaerolineaceae; genus UBA6107. Next base: position 4,591 of record DAOUGM010000015.1, on the reverse strand, counting down.
GATCAAGATGAAGATCAAGTGGATCGGTGTCGACGCCGTTTCCGCAGATCACCCGATGAACACCATCATGCGCATCTGGCATCCAAAGACCTTCGCCGAAGCCAATGCCAAGCTCATCAAAGACTTTGGCAAAGACTGGGATCAGTTATATCCGATGAAAGATTACTACCAGGATATGCACCTCAACCTGTTCCCGCACACGATCGTGCACGCCGAAAACCTGGCTGGCGACCTGGCTACTGCCAAGAGCGGCCGCTACTACATCGGCTGCTACCTGCAGAAAGCCATGGAAGCTGAATCCATGTGGGGTCGCTTCGTAGCTTTCAAAGAGTAACCCTTTTACACTCAAACCTTCAGGGGAATCATTCCCCTGAAGGTTTTTGGTATCATTGAATACCAATTTTTCTTTAGTATCAATTTTCAATACCTCGGGATTTTGAATCTGCAAGCAAACAGGAGGTTGTATATACATGAAGCCAGTAAATTTTGACTATTATGCTCCAAAAAGCGTGGATGAAGCGCTGGATACGCTGGCAGAGCTTGGGTATGACGGCAAGGTGCTTGCCGGCGGTCAAAGTTTGATCGCGGCAATGAACTTCCGTATGGCACGACCAGGTGCGTTGGTGGATCTGAACAATATTCCTGAACTCGAGTACATAAAATCGACATCTGAGGGCGGATTGGCGATCGGAACGATGACCCGTGTATCGGTTGTGGAACATAACACCGAAGTTGCCAGGCTCTTTCCGCTTCTCCCCGAAGTGGCAAAATTCATTGCCCATCCGCAAATCAGAAGGCGAGGAACTTTCGGCGGTGCAATTGCGCATGCCGACCCGGCCGGGCAATTGCCAAGCATTTCCATGGTAATGAACATGAAATGCTTGATTAAAGGTAAAGGCAAGGAAGATCGATGGGTGGATGCACCTGACCTGATCGTTGGACCTTTCATGACGGTCATTGAACCGGATGAAATGCTCTCTGAAGTTGTCATCCATCCCTGGGCACCTCGTACTGGAGCAAAGTATGTACAGGTTTCGCGCCAGAGCGGCGGATACGCCCAATCCGCGGTCGCATCGATCGTCACTTTGGATGAAAATGACCGCTGCAAGGATGTTCGCATGATCTTGATGGGTGTCGGTGAATTACCCATCCTGTCTGCCAAGGCAGTGGAGATTCTTGTTGGAAACGAACCCTCAAAAGAGGCGATCGAAGCCGTGGCTGAAGCAGGCGCCTCTTCTGAAATCGATCCAGCCACCGATCTGCATGCCACTGCGGATTACAGGCGCAGTATTACTCGTGTGTTGATCGTACGCTCCCTGACTGAAGCCGTCGCCCGCGCGAAAAGAGGAGGATAACATGAGCCAGCTATTTCCAATTTCCGTTACAGTAAACGGTGCAGTCTATCAACGCGAAGCGGAACCCCGCTTGCTTTTGAGTGACTTCCTGCGCCACGATCTTGGATTGATGGGCACGCATGTCGGGTGTGAACACGGCATATGCGGAGCCTGCACCATCATTTTCGATGGTGAACCGATCCGTTCCTGCTTGATGTTCGCTGTCCAGGCAAATGGTCACGAAATTCGCACTGTCGAATCACTGGGTACACCCGAAAATCTTCATCCCCTGCAGCAATCTTTTACCGATAAGCATGCATTGCAATGCGGATTCTGCACTCCCGGATTCCTGATGACCCTTGTCCCCTTCCTCGAAGAAAATCCAACTCCTTCAGAAGAAGAGATTCGCGAAGCCATTGACGGCAATATCTGCCGGTGCACAGGATATGAGAAGATCGTTGAAGCCGTTAAAGACGCGGCCGAGAAGATCTCTCAGAAAAAGTAAAGGTGAGGTGAACTGTGACTGGAAAATATCTAAGCCAACCCATTAAACGTCTGGAAGACAAATACCTGCTTACCGGTAATGCGAAATTCATTGATGATATCGAATTACCCGGTATGCTGCATGCGGCTTTTTTGCGCAGCGATTATGCGCACGCACGTATCCTGAAGATCGATGTTAGCGAAGCACGCAAACGGCCGGGTGTAGTGGCAATTTACACAGCCGATGACTTTGGAGATTTCTGGAAACCCGGCCCGCTTCAGGTTCCACCGCCAACAGCCATCCCCGATTCTCAATTCAACGCACGCACGCTGGTGCCCATTGCCAAAGGCAAGATCCGTTTTTCCGGTGAACCCCTGGCTGTGGTCATTGCCGAATCCCGTTACATCGCCGAAGATGCCTTCGATGACATCATCGTGGATGTGGAACCGCTGCCGGCTGTGGTGGATCTCGAAAAAGCCTGGGAGGACAATTCCGTTCTGGTTCATGAAGACCTCCCCTCGAACATGGCAGCCCTGGTTACACAACAGGTGGGTGATTATGAAGAAGCAAAGAAAAACGCCGATTTCGTGATTTCCAAACGCATGCTGGTGGAACATGTAGCAGCCGCAGCCATGGAAAACCGCGGCTTTATCGCCAATTGGGATGAACGCAACCAGGAAATGAGCATTTGGGCAACCACCCAATCACCGCTTACCATTCGCGGCTCGATCGCGCGCGCACTTGAGCTTGCAGAAAGCCAGGTGCATGTGGTCACGCCCTTCATTGGCGGCGGCTTTGGGCCCAAGGTGATGAGTTCCCAGGCGGATGACGTCTTGCTGCCCTGGATCTCGAAAAAATTGAAACGACCGATCAAATGGATCGAGGACCGGCGCGAAAACTTCCTGGCGACCACCTCCGAACGCGACCAGGTGCATCATTGCGAGATCGCTTTCAAGAAAGACGGCACGATCCTTGGACTCAAGGATGTGTTCTACCACAATACCGGTGCATACGATTCCTACGGAATGACCGTTCCGTTGAACACTCAAACTCACACGGTCAGCAATTACCGAATTCCCAATTATTACACCCAGATCCGCATGGTGTTTACCAACACCATGGTGGTCACTCCCGTCCGCGGCGCCGGACGTTCAGAAGGCGTGTTCGTGATGGAACGCATGATGGACTTCGCTGCCCGAAAACTCGGCATGGATCCTGCGGAGCTGCGGTTGAAGAACCTGTTGAATGCCAAAGATATGCCATACAAGACCGGCGTCATCGGACAGGATTTCGTCTCCAATGTGCTCGATAGCGGTGACTACCTCGCAAACATGAAACAATGCCTGGAAATGGTGGATTACGAAAAATTCCGCAAGGAAATTCAACCGAAAGCCCGCCAGGAAGGTAAACGTCTGGGCATTGGCGTGGTTGCCTTCACCGAAGGCACCGCCGTCGGACCTTACGAAGGCTGCCGCGTTACCGTCAGCACCAACGGCAAGGTAACCATGGCAACCGGTTATAGCACCCAGGGACAGGGACATTTTACAGTTTTTGCCCAGATCGTGGCTGAACAGCTCAATGTAAGAGTTGAAGATGTCAAAGTGATCACTGGTGATACCGGGCAATTCTCCTGGGGTGCCGGCACCTTCGCCAGCCGCGGAGCCACCCTGGTGAGCACCGCCGCGCACCTCGCCGCCCAGAAAGTTCGCGCCAAGATCTTCACCACCGCCAGCAAAGCATTTGATGGTGTGCCGGAAGATCAGATCGAACTCTGTGAAGGTTATGTTTGTGTAAAAGGGAACCCGGAGGAAAAAATCTCTCTGGGTGAATTGGCTGCCAAAGCCAATCCCATGCGCGGCGTTGTCGAACCCGGCGTTGAACCCGGACTCGAAGCCACAGCCTATTACGGCCCTCCGCATGGAGCGACCGGTTCAGGTGCCTGCGCAGTCATCCTGGATATCGATCCCGAAACCTGCAAACCAAAAATCGACCGCTTTGTGATCGTTCACGACTGCGGCACGGTGATCAACCCACTGCTCCTTGAAGGTCAGATCCAGGGCGGGGTTTCGATGGGCATCGGCAATGCATTCTATGAGAAGATGGTCTACGATGAAAATGGACAAATGCTGACCGCATCGTTCATGGATTACCTGATGCCGCAGGCAACCGATATGCCCGCCAAGATCGAGATGGGTCACGGACATGAAAAGAGTCCGTTGAACCCATTGGGCATCAAAGGTGTCGGAGAAGCCGGTGCATTACCGCCTGGTCCTGCGTTCGCCCAGGCTTTTGAGGATGCCTTCAATGATATTCCATTGGAGATCCTGGAATCAAATCTAAACCCGAGCGTGGTTTTTGGATACGTAGAAAACGCCAGAAAATCAAAAAAAGGGTAAAATTGTGCGTCGCCCCTGGTTTTCCGTGCAAATCAAAGGAGGTAGTAAATAATGAAGGTCGAAGGTGAACATCTATTTAAAGCTCCCCGCGAGGTGGTATATGAAATGTTCAATGATCCCACCGCGCTTGGAGCAGCGGTACCCGGTCTGCAAAAAATGACCAAAGTTGATGAAACCCATTACGATGCCGTCCTCGGCATCCGCATTGGACCTGTGTCTGCAAATTTTGCCGGCACCTTGTCCTTAACAGATGAGAATCCACCAGAAAGCGTTACATTAAATGTCGAAGGAAAGGGGGGCGCAGGATTTGTCAAAGGTGTTGGTTATGTAAAATTCGAAGACCTTGGCGACCAGACCACAATGTTGAAGTACATCGG
>DAOUGM010000014.1:0-24899 GCA_034428895.1 Anaerolineaceae bacterium | reverse complement strand
CTGGCATCGTTCGAAAATGAAAAGATGGGGCTATCCTACGGAAAGCAGCGCGGGGGAGAAACGACCCATTTTTCTGAAAAGCAGATCTTTTTGAATCTATATCCAGACCAGTCCGTGACCGGGCAAAATCACCCCTTCTGCAACAATGCCAACGCCGCCATCCGCAGGTCATTATGGGAACAGCACGCCTATGATGAAAACCTGACCGGACTGGAAGACCTGGAATGGGGCAAGTGGGCTCAGGAACAGGGTTTCGGCATCTCCTATTGCGCGGACGCCGAAGTGATTCACGTTCATAATGAAACCTTGAGCGGCACGTTTAACCGTTATAAACGCGAGGCGATGGCTTTCAAGGCTATTTATCCGCATGAAAACTTCCGCAAACGCGATTTAATCCGCCTCTTCACGCAAAACGTCAAAAGCGACTGGAAGGAAGCCCTGCGCGAAAGCGTTTTCATTAAAAACTGGGCAAAGATCATCGGCTTCCGTTGGCGGCAATTCTTTGGAACTTACCGCGGTTACCAGCAATCCGGACCGCTAACCTGGCAGCTTAAAAAAACCTTTTATTACCCGCGCGGTTCCAGTGATAACGCTGCCGTTCCAAGGCGGCGAAATGTGAAGCCGATTCAGTATAATTAGCAGTATGCACAAGGAGTTGCCTTGATACAGTTAACGATCGAATTCACCGGCCTCGCCAAAACCATCGCGGGGGTTCCGGAGATCACATTATCATTACCCGAAGGCACCACATATCGTGACGTGGTGCGCAAACTGGGTGAACTTTATCCTGGTTTGATCGGCATCCTGATCGCGGAAGACGGAGAAACTTTTCTCAGTTCGAATATGTTCGTTATCGACGGCGACCTGGCCAACCCTGTGATGATCATGGACCTCAACCCCCATGACGGTGAACACATCCATTTGATGTCGGTCATCACCGGCGGATAATTTTTCTTGCTGGAGCAGGTATGAAACCAAAGATCACAGCTCTCGTTCCCATGAGGCATCATTCCCAGCGTGTGCCGGGGAAGAATTACCGGCTTCTCGGCGGTAAACCGCTCTACCAGCATATACTCGACACGCTCCAACACGTACCGGAAGTCGATCAGATCGTAGTGGACACGGACAGCCCGGAGATCATCGACGGTTTGCAGCGTCAATTTCCACAGGTGGTGATCATCGACCGCCCGCAGTCACTTCGCGCCGATACCATTTCCATGAATGACATCCTGCTCTACGACATCTCCCAGGTAGGGGGGGATCTGTACCTTCAGACGCATTCGACCAACCCCTTGTTGAAAGCCTCAACCATCTCGCGTGCCATCCACACCCTCATCGATGCACTGCCCGAAAAAGATTCGCTGTTTTCGGTTACCCGTTTGCAAACCCGCCTGTACGATCAAAACGGCAAAGCCATCAACCATGATCCCCAGGTGTTGATCCAGACTCAAGACCTGCCGCCGGTTTACGAAGAAAACTCATGTATTTACATTTTTCCGCCCGAAACGCTGCAGAAAAACCGCACGCGCATCGGAAAAAATCCCATCCTGTTCGAGACAGACCCCCGGGAATCATGGGACATCGATGAGGAGATCGATTTCAAAATGGTGGAAATGATCTTCGCTGCCAGGGAGAACAAATGATGAGGCTCTTTCAGAAAAAGGATTTGTTCGCTCAGATTGGTCTCTTCCTGCTGGGTTTTTGCGGCAGCCTCTATGTGGCAATGACGCCCGCCAATAGCATGATGAACTGGTTTAACATTGACGATGCGTTTTATTACTACAAGGTCGCGCAAAATGTGGTGACAGGCCACGGATTCACCTTTGACCAGATCAATCCAACCAACGGCTTCCATCCCCTATGGATGGTTGTTTGCCTGGGAGTATTCTGGTTAACCCGCTATAACCTGCTGCTGCCCCTGCGGGTTTTGATATTGATCAGCGGTATGTTCAACGGACTGGCAGGTGTTTTTCTTTTTCGCTTGCTGAAGAAATCCCTGCATCCGGCTGCCGCCATCCTGGGCGCGGTGGTGTGGATGCTGCTTCCCTCGATCTACAACACCACCGCCGTTCACGGCATGGAAACTGCGATCAGTGCATTATTCTTGATCCTTTACCTCTCGCAGTGTGTGAACCTTCTGCATGGTAATTTTTCACCACGGCAGCGCACGGTCAAGCTCCTGGTTTGCGGGCTGCTGGGAGCGCTTACCATCCTTGGTCGGCTGGACAACCTGTTTGTGGTCTTTGCCGTGGGTTTCTTCGCCATCCTGGGCATCCGCCGTATCAACCGCCTGGTGGTTTTCGACCTGGTGGCTATTCTTGTTGCAGCCATCAGTTCAGTGGTGCTGCGCTTTGGCACGGATTCGTTTGTCTCAAACCGCTTTTCAGTTTATCCCATGCTGTTGATCGCGCTATTAATCAAACCCTTCATTCTGTATTTCTTCGGTTTTTACTCTACTTCAATTAAGGATAGTCTCATCAAGGCCATCGTCAAACTGGGGTTTGCCGGTGTTGTCATGCTGGTTTTGGAATATGGGCTGCTGCTCCTTGGACAAACGCTCGGCTTTGAATATCTATTATCACGTTTGCTGATCGTCATGGATGTCGCGATTTCACTGGGTTTGGTATTTGTCATCCGTCTTTTTTATTTCCCCCGGAGTCGAACGGCCGAGTCACAGTTGTCTGCCTGGAAAATATTTGTTGCTTGGGCAAAATCCGATCTTGTCCGAACTGTCCGCGACGGTCTCGTTTACGCTGCGCCAATCGCTTTGCTGATTGGCGTTTATATGATCATCAATAAAATTGGATTCGGCACTTTTACCCCCGTCAGCGGTCAGATCAAATTTTGGTGGGGAACCCTTGAAAATACGGTGTATTCCAGTCCCAGCAACGCGGTCGAACTCCTGGGCTTGAGCCCGGTCAGCGCCAAAGGGCCCTGGTCGATCCTGACTTCACCCATCGCCAAGGCGGTACTTTACGTTCAAAATATCTTTAAGCCCAACTCCGATACAGTGTCTACAACCTGGTTTCTTTCAGTCCTGTTTTTGGTATTCATCCTCCTGGTCTTTTTGCTGTCGAGAAAGAACGGCTACCTGGCACGCAAATCATTTTCGCTCCTGATACCGGCCATGATCATCGGTTGTTTTTTGCATTTTGCTTATTACTCGGCGCGCGGGTATGCCCACACGCGTTACTGGTACTGGATCGCCGAAAGCCTGGTGCTTGTCATTTTGGGTGCAATATTCAGTTCAAGACTGTTTGAAAAAACGCGGGAATTATCCGGTACCGAGATCCCCAGCAGTATCCTGCTCATGGTAATGGTGGTTTATGTCCTCTTCATGCATACACGGTTTGTGGTCAAACTGGCCCCGCAGCAGGTAAGCCCTGAAAACGCCGCCAACTACCTGGCATCCACTCGCGAGCTGGAAAAATATACCGACGAAGGTTCACTCATTGGGATGACGGGTGGAGGAACAACCGCTTACTTCATTGAAAATCGCACCATCGTCAATATGGACGGGTTGATCAACAGCGCGGATTATTTTCAGGCATTGAAGACTGGCAAAGCCAGTGAATTCCTGGACAGGCTCCCGTTGAATTATGTATATGGAAAGCCCTACATCCTCCTTGAGACCGAACCTTATGACAAGATTTTCGAAAATCGCCTGGTAGAGATCGGTTATATCAAGGGAGGCGAAGCGTTTACCCTCTACAAATATAGCAGTCAACGCTAAGGCTCCATTAATCCTAACGCCCCCTGAGGCGATTATAATAAAGGCAATTATTCACGATATCGAGGAAACCTATGCCTATCGTATTATTATCTGCACCATACATGATCCCATTCCGCGAGCGCTTCGCCCCCGTCTTCGCCCATTTTGGCTTGGAGATCATCTACCCGGACGTCAATGAACGCCTCGAAGAAAGCGACCTGCTGAATTATGCAGGAAAAATCGACGGAACGATTTGCGGAGACGACCGCTACACGCGAAAGGCACTCACTGCGTGCAGTCCCAGGTTGAAAGTGATTTCCAAATGGGGCACCGGAACGGATTCCATCGATCATGCCGCCTGTGCCGAACTTGGAATTCAGATCAAGAACACCCCCAATGCCTTCACCCTTCCGGTATCGGATAGCGTACTGGGTTATATGCTGACCTTTGCCCGCCGGCTGCCCTGGATGGATCGGGCAATGAAATCCGGTGAGTGGAAAAAGATCCCCGGCAGATCGCTTTCCGAATGCACCTTGGGTGTGATCGGTGTGGGAAATGTCGGTAAAGCCGTGCTGCGCCGGGCGTGCGGTTTCGGCATGACCCTACTGGGCAATGATATCCTTCCCATTCCAAGAGACTTTTTGCTGGAAAACCATGTGAAAAGTGTCTCGCTTGAAGAACTCGTTCGCAAATCAGATTTTATCAGCGTGAATTGTGATTTGAATCCCTCATCGCTGCACCTCGTCAATAAAAAGATTTTCGATCTGATGAAGCCGGATGCGGTGCTGATCAATACCGCGCGCGGTCCGGTGGTGGATGAACAAGCCCTGGTGAACGCACTGCTGGAAAAAAAGATCGCCGGTGCTGCCCTCGATGTGTTTGAAAATGAACCCCTCCCACTGGATTCACCGCTGCTGAAGATGGAGAATGTCATGCTGGCACCGCATAATTCCAATTCCAGCCCGGCCGCCTGGGATAACGTACACTGGAACACCATCCGCAACCTGCTGCTGGGACTTGAAATCGATCCATCGGACCTCGAAAAATTCCGCGGTGAGGAATAAGGAGCCGTAATCAATATGGAAGAAAATAAACGCACAGTTCTGATCACAGGCAGTGCCGGAGGGATCGGCAGGGCATGCGTGGCTTTGTTCGCTGAAATGGGCTGGAAGGTGATCGGCATCGACATGAAGGATTTCGGTCAGGGATTCCCGCAGGACGGCGTTTTCATTCAGGCGGATATTTCCAGGGCTGACGAATTCCCCGCCATCTTTGACCAGGTGAAATCAGCCGCCGATGTTCTGCATGCTGTGGTGAACAATGCCGCGGTTCAGGTTTCCAAACCTCTGCTCGAAACCAGCGTCGAGGAGTGGGACCAGGTGATCGCCACCAACCTGCGCCCGGTCTTCCTGAGCACCCGTTATTTCCAGCCGCTGCTGGCCAGGGCTGGTGACGCGGCCATTGTAAATATTTCTTCTGTTCATGCCATCCAAACCTCCGCCAATATCGCAGCTTATGCTGCCAGCAAAGGCGGCATACTGGCGCTCACCCGCGCCATTGCCATCGAATTTGCCCAGTACAATATCCGCGTGAATGCCGTTCTGCCCGGTGCCGTGGATACCCCCATGCTGCGCAGCGGTCTCAGCCGCGGTCATCTCTCAGGCCCTTCGGAAGAGGAACGCCTGGACAACCTGGCGCGCAAAACCGTAAACGGCCGCATTGGCAAACCAGGTGAGATCGCCAACGCGGTTTATTTTCTCGCAGATGGACAACGATCTTCCTTTATGACCGGTCAGGCGCTGGTGGTCGACGGCGGAGCCACGGCCAGGTTGAGCACGGAGTGATGGACATGCGCGATACCCTGAAAAAAACGCTTCCGGAACCCTTGCTCAACGCTTTAAGAACAGCAAAGGACTGGAGCAAAGTGGCCGGCGAATGGCCGAACGCCCGCCTCCACCCCTGGCGGGTGGATTCCATCCGCAAGTTGAATGAATTGCGCAACTCCCATCGCGGTGAACGCTGTGTCATCATTGGCAATGGTCCCAGTTTGAAGAATACCGATCTATCGAAGTTAAGAAATGTTTTCACCTTCGGCATGAACCGTTTCTACATGGCCTTTCCGGATTTGGGGTTCACCACCTCGGCGTTGTTGTCGGTAAATGACCTGGTGATCGAACAATGCGCCGAAGATATCCGCAAACTGCCCATCCCCACTTTTGTTTCGTGGCGCAGCCGAAAACACATCCAACCCGCCCCAAACCTGCATTATCTATATACCTCGTATGTGCTGCCGGGGTTCAATGGCAATGCTGCCGGAAGGCTGTGGGAAGGAGCCACGGTCACATTTGTGGCCATGCAGCTGGCATATTTCATGGGATTCAAACAGGTCATCCTGATCGGCGTTGATCACAACTTTACCACCCAGGGAACTCCCAACACCACCGTGGTTTCGAGCGGCGACGATCCCAACCATTTCAATCCTGCATATTTCGGCAAGGGTTTCCGCTGGCAGCTTCCCGACTTGGAGACCTCAGAAATTGCCTACCTGATGGCAAAATCCGCTTACGAAAAAGACAGCCGCGAAATCCTGGATGCCACCGTAGGCGGAAAATTGACTGTATTTCCAAAAGTAAATTTCGACTCGATCATTTAATGAACTCAGAGCCTCTTGTTTCCATCATCACCCCTTCTTTTAATCAGGCGCCTTTCCTCGAAAGAACCATTCGATCGGTGCTCGAGCAGGACTACCCCCACAAGGAATACCTGCTCGCCGACGGCGGTTCAACCGACGGCAGCCTGGAGATCATCCGCGGTTTTTCGGATCGGCTGACCTGGTGGGTATCGGAAAGGGATAGGGGTCAGGCGGACGCGATCAACAAGGGGTTGAGCCGTGCCAAAGGGGAAATCGTTGCCTGGCTCAATTCGGATGATTATTATTTGCCTGGCGCCATTTCGCAGGCGGTGAATGCCCTGCGGGATAACCCTGAAATTGGACTTGTGTTCGGCAAGGTTCAGGTGGTGGACAAGAACGAAGAGGTGTTGAATTCCCTTTCTTATGACGATTGGCAGCTTCCGGATTTAATGACCTTCAAGATCATCGGTCAGCCGGCAGTGTTCATGCGCCGGGAGGTGCTGGAAAAAGCCGGCTTTCTGGATTTGAGCTATCATTTCCTCCTTGATCACCAGTTATGGCTGCGCATTGGCTTGAATACCAAATTTATGTATGTGCCCGAGTTCTGGGCGCGGGCGCATTACCATGAAGGCTGTAAAAACCTTGCCCAGGCTGCGGAATTCGGCAAGGAAGCCTGGAAGATCGTGGAGTGGATGAAATCGGAGGCGGGATTTGCGCCGTATCTTGCGCACAATTGGCGCAAAGTGCAAGCCGGAGCTGAACGCTTGAACGCTTTCTATCTTCTGGACGCGAAGGAATATCGTGCGTCTTTTCGATCTTACTGGCGTAGTTTTTGGCTCGATCCTGCCGTGGTACTGCCGGAATGGTACCGCATGGTATATTCATTTTTTGCCCCGCTTGGACTGGATCGCTGGAAGGAATCCTACTTGCGGCGGCGAAAAATGAAGATGAAGAAAAAATGAAATTGCACGAGGTGATGAATGCCTGATCAAGATACATCAGAAAAACTATTATTCATGAAACCCACCAAACCCCTGGTAATCATCCTGCTTATCCTCTTGCTTGCAGGTGGATTCGCAATGAGGATGATCGACTTTACCGACCTGCCGCTGGAGTTGGGTGCAACGCGTGAACTACACTCTTTCATCATGGCTCGCGGTCTGTATTATGAGATGGAATCCGCCGGTCAACTCGGCATAGATGAAAATACCCGCGAATTTGGAATTGTCACCGGCCGCAGCGAGCCGTCCATCGAACCTCCGATACTGGAATATCTGGTTGCGTATACTTACCGCATTATCGGGCATGAAAGCATGGGAGTTGCCAGGTTGTATTCAATCTTCTTCTGGACCATCGGAGGATTGGGGTTTTTCCTTTTGGCGCGCAAGATCCTGCCGCTCAACGGGGCTTTTTTTGCCCTGGCGTTCTACCTGTTCAACCACTTTGGCGCCTTTTACAGCCGCAATTTCCAACCCGACCCCCTGATGATCATGTTGATCGTGTGGGCATTGTATTTTCAAGTCGTGTGGAGTGAAAAGGATTCACTTTCCAGCGCCATTCTGGCAGGCCTGTTCACCGGGTTGGCGGTTCTTGTTAAGGCTCCGGCAGTGTTCTTTGTGGGTGTTCCCATGATCGGGCTGCTCATTTCCAGGGGATTTCTCAAATCGTTGAAGAACTGGCGTGTCTATTTGATCGCAGTGTTGGCCCTGGCTCCAGCCTTGATCTATTACTCTCTCAGTGCCACCATCGGCGGCAATGCCGGATCCATTTTTGGCGCACGCTGGTTCCCTTCCCTGTTCGCTGATCCCCAGTGGTATCTCGGCTGGTTGCAGCTCGCAAGGTCGGTTGTCGGCGTATTTCCCTTCGTCCTTGCCTTGGCAGGTTTCTTTTTTATCCCCAAGAAAAATCACCGCGTGTATTATTTCTTCATGTGGCTGGGTTACCTCATTTACGGTTTTGTGTTTGCATATCACATTTACACGCACGATTATTATCACCTCCCCCTGATTCCCACCGTGGCGATCGGCTTTGGGGCGGTCTGCAGCATTTTGATGGAGAAATTGGAAGAAACTTGGAAATCCTGGTTGCCTAGAGCCCTGGTTCTTTTGCTGTTGGCTTTCTCACTGGCACTATGTGTACAACGCGTGCGCGGCGTTCTGGTACGGGATAATTACCGTCACGAAGCAAAATACTGGCAGGAATTGGGGGACAAACTTGGGCACAACTCCTCCGTCATTGCACTCACCCACGATTATGGTTATCGCCTGGTTTATTGGGGATTTGTTCAACCCAGTCTATGGCCCACCGAAGGGGATTTGAATGTCAAGGCGTTAATGGGATCCACCGACCCCGAGTTCCTGGAATTATTCAAGCTAAAGACTGAGGGCAGGGATTATTTCCTGGTCACATTGATCAACGACTTCAATAACCAGACCACCCTGCGTGATTTCCTCTTCGCAAACTATCCCTACGAAGAAGGCGACGGATATTACATTTTCGACTTAAAACATCCGCTGCAGTAGGTTGCCTGGGTGAAAAACTTACCTCTCGTTTCGATTGTAACGCCGTCTTATAACCAGGGTGCTTTCCTGGAGGCGACCATCCGTTCGGTGCTTGAACAGGACTATGAAAACATCGAATACATTGTTATTGACGGAGGTTCAACCGACAACAGCCGTGAGATCCTCCAGCATTATTCAGACCGCATTGCATATTGGGTATCGGAAAAGGACCGCGGTCAAACGGATGCGATCAACAAGGGATTTGCGGCAGCCCACGGCAGCATCCTCGCCTGGTTGAATTCGGACGACACCTACACGCCAGGGGCAATCAGGTACGCGGTGGATTTTCTCGAGAAAAACCCTGAAATCGGGCTGGTATACGGCGATCTGAATTTCATTGATGAACAGGAACGCGTGGTGGGCAAGTTCGCCGCGGCACAAACCGACTTGCGCAGATTGCGCCGCGGGTATGTGCACATCCCGCAGCCGGCGAGTTTCTTCAAAGCCGCACATTGGAAGCAGGTCGGTCCCCTGGATCCTTCTTTCTTTTTTGCCATGGATTACGACCTGTGGGTCCGGCTGGCGAAGGTCACCCAACTTAAATACCTTCCCGGTAAGGCATGGGCGAACTTCCGCCTGCATTCCGGTGGAAAGACGGTATCAGCCGATGACCGCTGCTGGCCTGAAATGCTGCGCGTGCATTACCGCGACGGCGGAAAGTGGTTTTCGCCCATCGTCGCCAAATACTACCTGAGGAAGGTCGCTTCACCGCTGATCAATTGGAAGCGCAGGCGCATGTTTGAAAATTAAAATCATTGTGGCGGACTTTGGAGTCCGCCACAGTTTTTTTAGGAGATCACGTTCAGTTTCCTGCCGATCTTTTGGAATGCCGCCAGCCCCTGGTCAAGATCCTCGCGTGTGTGCGCGGCCGAGATCATCACCCGGATACGCGCCTTCCCCTGGGGCACGGTGGGGAATCCCAGCGGCATGGCAAAAACGCTTTCCTCGAACAGATCGCGGCTGAATTGCTGGGCGAGAGAAGCCTCTCCAAGCATGACCGGCGTGATGGGCGTCACGCTTTGCCCGGTGTTGAAACCCATTTGCTTCATCTGTGTTTTGAAGTATTTGGCATTGTCCCACAACCGGTCAACCAGTTCAGTGGAACCTTCAAGCAGATCCACCGCGGCAATGCAAGCAGCCACATCCGCCGGCGGGGTGGCCGAAGAAAAGAGGAACGGACGCGCGCGCTGTCGCAGCCATTCGATGATGCGCGCGTTGCCGGCAACCAGCCCGCCAACCACGCCAAACGCCTTGGAAAGTGTCCCCACTTCCACATCCACCTTGCCGTGCAGTCCAAAATGGTCCACAATCCCGCGTCCGCCGCGGCCGACCACGCCTTCGCCATGCGCATCGTCGACCATAAGCATGATGTCATATCTGTTGGAAACCTCGTATATTTTATCGAGGGGTGCCAGGTCGCCGTCCATGCTGAACACGCCGTCCGTGATCACCAATCCGCGCCGGTAGGTTCCTTCATTTTTTCGGATCACCTGCTCGAGGTCGGCGGCATCGGCATGGGCAAATTTTTCGATTCTCCCACCAGATAGCCGGCAGCCGTCGATGATGCTGGCATGGTTCAATTCATCCGAAAAGATCACATCATCCTTGCCCACCAGGGCAGGAATGGTGGCTACATTGGCGTTGAACCCGGATTGAAAGGTAATTGCGGCTTCCACCCCCTTGAATTTCGCCAGCCGTTTCTCCAATTCCAGGTGGAGGTCCATGGTTCCCGCGATCGAGCGTACCGCGCCGGGACCGACGCCGTATTTCAGCATGGCTTCCCGCGCGGCTTCAACCAGCCGGGGATGATTTGCCAGACCAAGATAGTTGTTCGAGCAAAAATTCAACACCTTTTTGCCATCCACGACCAGCCACGCGCCTTGTGCGGAGCCCAGGGTGCGGATGCGGTTATACAATCCGGATGCTTTGAGTGAATCTAGCTCTTCCTGGACCCAATCCAAACGTTTACTCATGATCACCTCTGAAGGAATAGTTTATCGAGATGCAGCCAAATGATTATACATCCGCTTCAACCTGCGCCAAAATGCCCATCTCCGCCAGGAGGCGGATTGCCCCCTCCCGACTCTCCTCATGGATCAGGAGCGTGGTGGGGTTGAGGGTTTCAGCGATCAGCCTGGCGGATTTCGGGTCGCGCAGAAAATGTGAGCAGGCTGCTTCCGTGGAGAATCTCAACAATACGCCGGTCTGGATGTTGGCTTCCAGGCCGTGGTCCTCCCAGCGCTGTGCCAGATTCTTCAAGGAAGCGGGAAGCGGTCTGGATCGAAACCTTTCGAGCAGTTGAATCAACTGATGGATATGCAGCCCCTGTTTTGATGCTGCTTCAAGCGACGTGGGTGTGATGCGGTACCAGCTTTCGTCCTTTACTGCTTTTGAAAATTCGCAGAACCTGCCAACCTGGTAACGCATCTCCCTGGATGCATTAATGGGGATCACGAGGGCAGTATTGTCTTTGAACTCCACTTCACGTTCCTCATCGCACTCTACAACAGGCAGGTCACCGCGCATCATCGCCAGCGCGTTGGGATTCAGCTGGAACGCGGTAAATTTCCCTCCGCTGTCACCGCCGGCCAGGTTAACCAACCCCAACCAGTGCAGCGGTCCGGTCAGAATGAAATACAACAATCGCCCATCGATCTCGTTCCAATGCTCATAGCCGCGCAGGTAATTTTCGCCGTTCTCCTCGCGGATGAACCAGGAATCATAATCGCCCGCCGGGCGTTGGAAATCAGGCGCCTGGTTCTTGACCATCGACAGTAACGATGAAATGCTCCACCAGGTTTCTGTGGGAAGTGACGAAAGCAACTCCAGCAACACCTTTCGTGGAGTTAACGGGTCGTTCGTCCATGCCCCCTCGAAAACCAGTCCAGGCAGCATTCGCAGTTCATTGATTTCCTTCGATTCGACCCACGCTTGAAACAACATCAGCAACGAGGCAGAACGATCCTGTTGGAAATAGGTTTTTAGACTCTCCGGCACCGGTTGACCGCTTTCATCCATCAACCCTGCGGAAGCCAGCAGGGATGCCAGAAATGTTTGGGGAATTCCCCATACAGTGTATACATCGGGGGGCAACCGGCGTGCCATACGCGCAGCCGCCAATACATCGGTCAGGTGATCGAGGATGGAAGAATCGGCGGGATGAATTCCCCTGGGCTTTTGATTGACAGCCGGTCGGATCGCCGGTCGATCGGCATCGGTAACTTTTGGAGTGACCAGGTTGAACAGTTCATCGGGAATATAAACCATTTCGGCCAAGTCCCCGGCAACTTTGAGAAAAGCCTTTCCGATCAAACCCGAATACCACAAGCTTTCACTGACCGAACCGGGATTCTTGTCCGGTTGCTCGCGTTCGCGCCGCGCAGGTCCGAAATCCCGAATATCTCCATATTTACGGCTGAAAATTGCCCAGGAAATCCGCCCGCCTTTGGATACCAGTTCCTGCCATGCTTTTTGCGCAGCCTCGGGGAGTTGCCGGATGACCTCATAAAGATTGGCGGGTTGAAGCATCAAATAAAGCAAATCTTCACGCGCGCTGGAAACATCGCGCTGACTGATCTCCGCCTTCCAAATGCGTGCGGTGCGGTTCAAAAAGTCGAGGTCGTGATTGGCTAAGGTCGTTTCAATTCCCGGCATGGCATACTCGGATATTTTCTGTAAATAAGATTATACTAAACATGGGGGTTGCGATGCCCCGCTGGCTGATATTTCGTTAATTGACGCAAGTCCGGCTTGTATGTATAATTTCTTGAACCCCAAATTGCTGAACTGCAGGGTATGGGATGACCTTAAAGGGTAACCTCAGAGAATTTTCGTTTATCCAACTGCTGAACCTCATCAACCTGGCCAAAAAGTCAGGTGCTTTATATATTGAACGACCGGGCGATACCTCGCGCGTGATCTTCAGGGAGGGAAAACTGGCTTACGCTGAGGCTGGGGCGGAGAAAGATTCCCTGATCGACGTGCTGGCGAAAGCCCGGCTCATTACCCAGGCACAAACCATATTATTGAATGAACGCCTTGTCTCAACCAATGAAAAAGCGGCGGGCATCTACCTGATCTGCGCCGGGTATGCCAGCCAGGAACAGATTTATGCTGTGCTGGAAGAGAAATACAGTGAAACAATGCGCAGGTTTTTTGCCTGGGAGGACGGTTTTTTCAACTTCGAAGCGGGTGAATTGACGCCTGAAGGCAGAATCCCGGTGAACATGAACCTGGAGAACCTGATCGTTGAGGGAGCGCGCATGCTTCAGGAAATCGAAGAGTTGTCCTCGGAGATTCCGAGCCTGGAAATGGCGTTAAAATTCACCGACCGGCCTGGTACGGAAATCAATAATTTCAACCTGAGCGTTGAAGAGTGGCGTGTGATCAATTACATTAATCCCAAGAACACGATGCAGCAGATTGCCACCGCCGTAAAAATGGGCGACCTCGAAATCCGCCGCGTGGTTTATACTTTGCTTCAGGCTGGATTGGTGGAGCTCGTTCGTCCCGGTGGATTACCACTTCGACTGCCGGGAAAAATGTTCCCCACACAAAATCCGGAAGAGCAGAAATCGCTGGTGAACCGGCTCATTCACCGCATTCGCTCGATCTGAAATTAATAAGGAATCCGCATAATGCCAACGCAGACCGTAAAAATTGTTGTTACAGGACCATTCAATTCAGGAAAAACCGAATTTATCCGGTCGGTCAGTGAGATCGATGTGGTTTCCACGGAAAAAAAGATTACAGCAGAAGCAGAAAAGATCAAGGAATCCACCACGGTGGCCATGGACTTCGGCCGCATCACCGTCGATGACGACCTGGTGCTCTTCCTCTTTGGTACACCGGGGCAAAAGCGCTTTGATTTTATGTGGGAGATACTTTCTGAAGGCATGCTTGGTTTTATCGTTATGGTCGACAGCACCCGTCCGGAGACCTTTAAGGAAGCCAGGAGCATCCTGGAGACCTTCCATGCGTACGCCCCCACACCCTACCTGGTTGCTGCAAACAAGCAGGATTCAATGGACGCCTGGGACGTGAACGATATGCGCGTGGCGTTGAGGCTTGATCCATCCGTCAAGATTCTGCCCTGTGTCGCCAAGAAAAAGAGCGCCGTGAAAACCGTTCTGCTCGAGTTGCTGTATGGAATTTTGGAAGAAATGGATGCCGCCCAAAGTGGACAGGCAGAGGAAAATTGATGATGGACGATTCTAGAGGCATTTTCCCTGCAGCATGCGATCATTACCAGGCGGGGTTGTCTGAAATTCTTGGCGAGAGGGATGCTGAAGCATTTTTGCGATCTGGCCAGGTTCGGAATGGTGACGCTCAGACGCGGGGAACGCTGATCAAGGCCGGGCGCGCAGGCTTTTATTACTGGCTGAGACAGAACCGCGAATCCATCGGTTGGGATGATCTTGCGTTCCGCTTGAACCCGATAAAAAAGAAGATTGCCGCCGGGTTGGAAGAACTGTGTCTCCACCTTGGCAATGAAACGAAAACCCGCATCCGTTTCAAGAACGATGGAAATCTCTGGCGACTCGAATTGTCCGATGCGAGAGATGCCATGCCGTGCAGTTACTTGTGGGGGTTTGTCCAGGAATATACACGTTGGGCTGGCATCGGCAGATTCTATGAAGTTAGAGAAAAAGCCTGCCATTTCGATAACGGCAGCCATTGCGAACTGATCATCAAAAAGGATCCGCAGGATTAAGGCGAATTTCCTCGTATAATCCCAATTATTACGAATTATGACTGAAGAGACATTTATTTGTGTGGATGTGGAGACTGCGGGGCCGATCCCGGGCGAGTATGCAATGCTCTCGATCGGCGCCTGCCTTGTGTTTGATATCGTGCAAACCTTTTACCGCGAACTGATTCCCGACCGCGATGGTTTTCAACTGGAAGCATTGGCCGTCAGCGGGCTGGACATGGAAAAACTGCGCCGGGATGGCACCCCTCCGGCGGACGCCATGCGAGATTTTGCTCAATGGGTCAAATCCGTCTGCCCGGAAGGTTCGCGTGCGGTCTTTGTGGCACTGAATGCGCCCTTCGATTGGAGTTTCGTCAACGATTATTTCCACCGTTATCTTGGTCATAATCCATTCGGTCACAGCGCGCTGGATATCAAAGCCTATTTCATGGGGCAGACCGGTGTGGATTGGTCAGAGACCTCGATGAAGCACCTCTCCAGCCATTTCCTGGAGAATATCCGCCTCACACACAACGCCTTGCGCGACGCGCAAGACCAGGCTGAAATCTTTCAGATGATACTCAAACAGAATCCCAAAAATAATCCGATGGAATAAACTCCACAAAAGCAGCACGCTTTTTGCTATACTGATTTCTATACTTGTCACAATGACTCAATTTTTTATGGAGACAATTATGGCGACAAAGAAGGATGTGCAGCAAAACGATCTGGAACGGATCATGGAATCCGCCCGCCGTCTCGGTGTGGAAGTGAAGGAGGATGACGCCCTGCAGTGGTTGACCAGCATGGCTGCTCACCACGAAAATAACCAGATCACCATGGATACCCGCAGCGGGGTTTTTGGGCATAGCATCACCATGCTGGATTTTAGCGATAAGGAATTGGAATATTTTCGCCGCGTAGGAAGGATCGTTGAATTTGACGACATTCCGGGGAAGGTTGAAACCGCGCTGGCTTTGTCGGGTTCCTCCGCACAGTCCAAGATCCAATCATACCCCGGCGATTGTGACTACTTTGAACGCATCAATATCATTGCGCCCACACGCGCTGCCGCCTGCGATATCCTGGCCGAGATCATGCGCAGTAAAGCCTTGGATGCAATGCACGGTCCAACCTTTCAGTTGATCGAAGTTAAATTTGGCTCGCATCCCAGAGATATTGTCATTGGCACGCGGGAATACAAGGCAGGTTCGCCAATATCCTGGAAACCGGATCATCTCAAAGCCGGAAAGATCGACGGTTTCACCAAGGACGGTTCGCAGGTCAGCGTCACGTGGGAAGACGTGAAGAATGAACCCGGTTGGTGCAAACTCGATTGGGTGGTGGCGGACCCCATTCGTAAGCAGTTGGCCAACGCCAGCAATATGCTGGATGTGACCTGGGAGGGACCCGACGGAGAGATCACCCCCCTCGATGGCTATCTCGATCCGTATTTTCAGGAAGTCTACCTGGAAGCCGCATCCGTTCCAATATTTTCAAAATTGTCGCAGCACGTTTCCGCCAACGCCCTCGATGAATACGTGGCAGCCCTGGAGCGGGAGGTATACAAATACCTGACCAAGGACCGAAATTACGGCAAAGTCGCCAAACGCATGTACAACATCTTCCGCCTTACCGGCAAGTACGAAGAAGCCGCTTTCCTGCGCGAGCTGTTCGATGAACCCACCACCATCCTCTACCAGATCTGGTCGTTGATCCGCACCATCGATGATGCCTACGTCCCCGGTTCCTCCATTACCCACGCGCAAATGGTGGCATCCGCCGACAATCTGATCATGGAGGTGATCCGCGCTCTCGAAGGAGACGAAGAAGCCGAGATCGTCAAACACCTCCTGAACCTGCGCGACGCGCTCTCGCGCCCCGAAGCGCGCGAGTCTCTGACCGTTGAGGCGGAAGCCGCAAGGGATATGGTGATCAATATCGTCAATAATTTCTTCTATGATAAATTGACCGCCATGCCCGCGATAAAGGATTACATGGATCGCATGCAAGCCGACCATCACTAGAAATCCGCGATCGCTGCCGGATCGTGGATGAAAAGGAGACCAGCCGAAATGATCGAACACTCCAACTTGAGTTTTCCGGAAGGACTGGCAGTGGAATTTTATTTCGAGGAGGAAGCAGAGAAACAATTTTTTACTTTTCGCGACTCCATTTACAAACAGGGGATCACTCCTGTGCAAGGATTGATGAATGACAAACCACACATCAGCCTGGCAGTATTTCCCAAGATGAACACGGAAAAATTGATACGTATCACGGAGGAATTCGTCAAGTCGTTTCGTTGTTTTTCTTTCAAACTCAGTTCAATCGGCGTTTTTCCTACGCCTGATAATGTTTTTTTTCTTTATCCGGTGCCCTCGCAGCAGCTGCTCGATCTGCACGCAGAATTTCATTATTTACTGAAAAAAGAAGGGCTGCGCCCTTCGGATTATTACCTGCCAGGCAACTGGGTGCCCCACTGCACGCTGGAATTCAACCTGCCCGATCACGAATTAACCCGGGCGGTGTTGTTGTGCAAGGAACAGTTCAAACCAATTACGGGTAAAATTACACAGTTGGGTGTCGTGGCTTTCAGGCCTATCGAATACCTGGCACAATTTGCTTTAAAGGATGAATGTTAATAATGGACGAAACCCGCTTTACACCATCGGATGATCAGATCCAAGACGCGCTCAATCGCAACAAGAACCGCGCCGAGGAGTACCTCCGCGATCCCGATAAATCGAAACAGCTTTTGGAAGCAGCTGTAAAGAAAGCCGACCAGCACAAGGATACGCGTATCCCGCAAATGGATTTCTGGACCCAAATCAAAGCCTTCTTCCGCCTATTGAAGGCTTACATCCGGCATGAATATACTGTCATCCCCTGGGGATCGATCGTGATGATCACCGGTGCGATCATCTATTTCGTTTCCCCCATCGATCTACTCCTGGATTGGATCCCCCTGCTGGGATACATCGATGATGCCGCGGTGGTGGTGTTTGTGATCCGCCAAATCCGCAACGACCTGGAAAAATTCCTCATCTGGGAGACCAACCTGGAACCCTCTCAGCAGATTATCGATATGTAACAACCCTCATTATTGTTGGATGGAAAAGGAGAAGAAAATGAAAAAACGATTGTCTGTAGTGCTGATCTCAACCCTTGTTTTGGCTTTGCTGCTTTCCGCATGCAGCGCCGTGGATGATGTCAAGTCGGTCAATCAAACCGGCAAGGCTTTCATGACCGCCCTGGAAACCGGCGACAGCGCCGCTTCGTGGGCTTTGCTGACCACGGCCGTTCAGGAGGAAATCGGCGGAGAACAGGCCTGGGCAGAGTGGAGCGGCATCCGCAATTTTCCAAAATGGAGTTTCAACAACACTGAAGTCTCCGGCAGCGATGGAAGGATGGACGGCACCGCGGAACTCGATGGGCTGGAGTATACGGTTATCCTGATCTTTGAAAAGGTGAACGAGACCTGGTTGATTTCAGGCATTAATTTCGCATTGGCGAATTGATCAGAACATTTCCATTAACAGTGGAGGGCAAGCCCTCCACTGTTTTGTTTACTGGGTAGAACCGATTGTATCCAGATGGATTCAATTAATAAGTGGAATACAACGCCACGAGAAAACTCACCGTACTGAACAAGTTGCTGATGCAATGGAATGCCATGGAGATAAAAATATTTTTTTCCTTCCATGCAAAATACGCGGCTGGAAAAAAGACGGCAATGCGGAACAAATTTAGAAACGGAAGCCATAAATGGTACAGGGAAAACAGGATGGTGATGATGATTGGTGCGCCCACTCCAAAACGGGATAATTTGGAAGTAAGGTAACCTCGGAAATAAAGCTCTTCCACGATCGGCCCAACAACGACATTTAAAATTAAGTAAACTATACTCATCAGCAACAAAATCTGCCGCGGATACTGCCTAAAACTCTCGAAGTTTGTCCATGTCCAATCGAAATGAGCCGGTGTAATGGCTGCCAATTTGTTGACTAACGGTGCAACCAGGGATTTTTCCAATGGGGCAAGGGTGATTGACATGATGCCAGCAAATCCAAAAAGCAGCAAGGCAATGAACAGTGTCCTTTTCCACCCCGCCTTTTTCTGGTTGACCAACGCGCTCCGCAGGGAATAACTGCCAAATTCTTTCTTGCTTGCGCGAAATATCACAGCCAGCTCAATTGGGAAAAGAATTAATAACGCCAACACATAGAATAATAAAATGGATGGAATCTTTGTTTGTGAAAATCCCAATATTACGTAAACCGTGGTAAGTAATATCGTTGGTACGAATACCAGCACAATCACTTTAAATAAAGAAAAATTATTGCTGTCCTGCGGCTGAATGGAGGATTTTTCTTCAACGGCTATCATTTTGAAATCCCTATACCTTTTATGAAATATTAAATATTTAGAAAACTGAATTATGTACTTTGCGTTGATTATATAGGAAAACAACCAGGTTGATTCTTGGATCGCCCTCTTTTGAGAATTCACGAGCTGCAATAGATTTTTTATTTATAATGGTCCATATGAATGCGAAGTTAAAAACTCCGCAACTTCTCAAAGGGCTGGTTTACTGGCTGGGGGTGCCTGCTGTTCTGCTGCTGCTCGGCGGAGATATCAAGTGGTGGCAGGCTTGGGTATATATCGGTGTCTCCTTTGCGGCAGCCATCGCCAGCGGTGTGCTGGTGGCAAGGAAGAATCCCGACCTGATCGAGGAACGGGCAGGGTTTACCGGGCGACCCGGCACACAGGAGTGGGACAAGGTGCTCTCGCCCCTGGTGGGAATCTGGATGCCGCTGTTATATTTTATTATCGCCGGCCTGGATAAACGATTCCATTGGTCGCCGCCCGTTTCCATTTGGATCTCGCTCGCAGCCCTGTTGGTTTCACTGGCCGGTTTTGCACTCGTCATCTGGGCGCTGGTCGCCAACCGCTATTTCTCGTCCGTGGTGCGCATCCAAACCGACCGGGGACAAAAAGTGGTGGAGGACGGACCCTATCATCTGATGCGTCATCCCGGATACGCCGGAGGCGTCATTACTGCATTCATGTTTCCGTTGATCACCACTTCATTATGGGCGTTGATCCCGGTGGTGGTGTACAGTGGTCTGGTGGTCGTCCGCACAAAATTGGAAGACCAAACATTGATGGCAGAACTTAACGGGTATCAGGAATACGCCAAGAGAACCCGTTACAAAATGCTTCCTGGCATCTGGTAACGCGATGAACCAATGGATCAAACGCTTGTTCAAGGTTAAGGGATCCGACAAGTTAAAGCCGGATTGGCAGCGTTCCACCCGCCATTGCGATTATTCCGCCTTGCGTCTGGAACTGAAAACCGCCATCGATGCCTCTCTCGCGGAGATCGGGGAGGAGCTGGAGATTGCGTATTGCATCCAAACCGATTCCACACGGGTCAGGCCGGGCGGCTTTTTTGATTCAAGGAGAAAAGCACTATATCACGCGGTCATCATCACCCCTCACTGGCTGATCCAGGCCATCGATCCGGGTGACGGCAAGACCGAACCGCTCGTGGTATTCAACAGTTATCATCACATGGAGATCAGGGACGACACCGTGGAATTATGCAAAAAATACGGCGTGGCAGACTACGGAGTCGACATTGTTTCACAAACCAGCCGTGATATCAGCGTAGGCAGCTACTTCATCGGGCTTGAGCCTGGTGGGATCGCGCGCCAATTCCTCTCAACGTTGAAACTGTACATCCGCTCCGCCAACCTGCCGGTCAGAGGTCATGACTGAACTGAAAACCGCGGGGAAAAGTTTGGAAGAAACAGGCATGGTGCAGAGCCAGCCGTTACCATTGAGGATGTTTCAGCCGGTGTCGTGAGTTCTCCTATTCCACGGATATTGCGAAAATGACCGTCTTTTTCATGCCGCAGGCGGTTGTTGGCGCGTCATGCCGGGTCCACCGGTAGCGCGTTATCGATCCAGGCGGGCTGTGGACCCGGTCGTTGCCCGCACACTGCAAAAGGACGGCGGCGGCGTCTCCGATTTTTTGGTGAGCCAGGAAGTCGGAAATCCAAAAAAGACTGGCAGCGGCTGATCGACTGCCGGGAACGCAAAAAAAGTCCCTGGATTTACCCTCCAGGGACTTTTCGTACTTCCTTTGAAGGATCAATACAGATCGGCTTCCTCGAACTGGCTGTTATAGAGCGAGGCGTAAAAACCGCCCCTGGCGAGCAGGTCTTCGTGTTTGCCCTGCTCCACGATATCACCCTCGTTCATGACCAGGATGCGGTCGGCGTTGCGGATGGTGGAAAGACGGTGCGCGATGATGAACGAGGTGCGGTTCTGCATCAGGTTGTCCATGGCTTTCTGGATCAGCACCTCGGTACGGGTATCCACTGATGAGGTCGCCTCGTCGAGGATCAGGATGGATGGATTCGACAATACCGCGCGCGCGATGGTCAGCAGCTGCTTCTGCCCCTGCGAGATGTTGGACACCTCTTCATCGAGCACCATCTTGTAACCTTCGGGCAGGGTGCGGATGAAGTGATCCACATTCGCTGTTTTGGCGGCGCGGATGACATCCTCATCCGAAGCATCCAGGTTCCCGTAGCGGATATTCTCCATGACGGTATCGTTGTAGAGCCAGGAATCCTGCAGCACCATGCCGAATTTGTTGCGCAGTTCAGCGCGGGTGAATTCGCGGATGTCGTGCCCGTCCACGAGGATGGAACCGCTCTGGATATCATAGAAGCGCATCAACAGTTTGACCATGGTGGTTTTGCCCGCTCCCGTGGGACCCACAATGGCGATCTTCTGCCCGGGTTGGATCTCTGCGGAAAAGTCGTTGATGACGATCTTTTCGGGGGTATAACCAAAATGCACATGCCTGAACTCCACATGCCCCTGAACAGAGGTGATGGTTAACGGGTTCTCGACATCCGGCGTTTCTTCCTTCTCGGCAAGGAATTCGAACACGCGTTCCGAAGCTGCGGCAGTCTGCTGCAGGACGTTGGAGATGTTGGCGATCTGTGCAATGGGCTGGGTGAACGAGCGTACGTACTGGATGAAGGCCTGGATATCGCCCACGGTGATGGTGCCGCGGAACGCCAGCCAACCGCCCAGGATGGAAACCGCCACGTAGCCCAGGTTGCCGATAAAGTTCATTACCGGCATCATCAATCCCGAAAGGAATTGGGATTTCCACGCGGAACTGTAGAGGGTGGCGTTGAGTTGATCGAACTTCTCCACGCTTTTCTTCTCGCCGTTGAAGGCTTTCATGACGATGTGTCCACCGAACATCTCTTCCACGTGCCCGTTGACTTTCCCCAGGTAATCCTGCTGCTGCTTGAAATACTTCTGGGACTGCTTGACCACCAGGCTGATGAAAGCCGATGAAAGCGGAACCACCAGCAGCGCCACCAGGGTCATCATCCAGTTGATCGAAAACATCATGACCAGGATGCCCAGCATCGAAATCACGGAGGTGACCATCTGGGTCATGCTCTGCGTGAGGGTCTGGCTCACGGTATCAATGTCGTTGGTGACGCGCGAGAGAACGTCGCCGTGGCTGGTTTTGTCGAAATAACTCAAGGGCAGGCGGTTGATCTTTTCGGAGATTTCCTTGCGGAAGCGGTAGGTCAGCTTCATGGAAATTCCGGTCATGATCCAACCTTGAATGAAACTGAAAAAGGACGAGATGATGTATAGACCGCCCACCAGAAGCAATATATTGCCAATGTAAACAAAATCGATGCCGCTGCCCGTGCCTGAGATTTGGGCGACCACGCCTTCGAACAACTTGGTGGTGGCTTTGCCCATGATCTTGGGTCCAACGATGGTGAAGACCGTTGAAGCCACGGCGAAAATGAAAACCACAACGAAGGACCATTTGTACGGAGCAAGGTAACGCAGCAGCTTGGTCATGGTGCCTTTGAAGTCGCGCGCTTTTTCTCCGCCGCGTAGCATCCCCGGAGGTCCGCCCATTGGACCGTGCATTGGGCGCTGCGTTGGTCGTTGAGTGCTGGAATCTTGTGCCATCAGGACAGCTCCTCTCTGGAAAGCTGCGATGAAGCCATCTCACGATAGGTTTCACATGATTCCATTAATTCTGCATGCGTACCTTTTCCAACGATCTCGCCTTCATCAATGACAACAATCTGCTCGGCGTTGCGGATGGTTGAAACCCGTTGTGTCACAATGATCATGGTACTTTCGCCGGTCTCCTTCTTTAGCGCGCGCCTCAGGGCGGCGTCGGTTTTAAAATCAAGTGCCGAAAGTGCGTCGTCGAAGATGTAAATGGGCGGTTTTTTCACCAGGGCGCGCGCAATGGCGAGGCGCTGTTTCTGCCCGCCGGAAACGTTCGTGCCGCCCTGTGCGATGGGTGCGCTCATACCGCCTTCCATATCGTAAATGAAATCCGCCTGAGCGATCTTGGCTGCCCTGGCGATGCGTTCCTCGCTCGCCGCCTCATCGGCATAACGCAGGTTGCTCTCCACCGTGCCCGAGAAGAGGATTCCGCGCTGGGGAATGTAGCCGATGCGGTCGCGCAGGTCGCTTTGTGAAACCTCGCGCACATCGCGCCCGTCCACCAGCACTGCGCCCTCGGTGACGTCGAAAAAGCGCGGGATCAGGTTGACCACGGTGGATTTTCCGGAGCCAGTGGATCCGATGATGGCGGTCGTTTCGCCGGGACGGGCGGTGAACGTAATGTTGCACAGCACGTTCTCCTCCGCGTTGGGATAACGGAAGGAAACGTTTCGGAATTCCACCTGTCCGCGCAATCTTCCATCGAACGGCATTGGCTTTTCAGGATCTTTGATGATCGGATCGACGCGCAGCACTTCGTTGATGCGCTTGCCGGATATGGCGGCGCGCGGCAGGATGATGAACATCAGGGACATCATCAGGAACGAGAACACCACCAGCATGGCATACTGCAGGAAAGCCATCATGTCGCCCACCTGGAGCAGTCCTTCCCCCACCCGGTGGCTGCCCACCCAGATGATGAGCAGTGAAAGTCCGTTCATGATCAACATCATGGCGGGCATCATCACCACCATGATGCGGTTGACGAACAGCATGTTGCGCGTGAGGTCGACGTTGGCCTTGTCGAACCGCTCGAGCTGGAATTCCTGTGTGTTGAAAGCGCGAACGACCATCAGACCGGAAAGGCTCTCGCGGGTGACCAGGTTCAGCCGGTCGATCAGGCTCTGGATGCGGTTGAACTTGGGGAGCGAAATGGCGAAAACCGTCAGGATGACCGAAAGCAGCACCGCCACACCCAGCCCGATGATCCAGGTCATGGAGGGGCTTTTCTCGGCGGCGCGCAGGATGGCACCGATGCCGATGATCGGCGCGTAAAAGACCATGCGCAGCAGCATGACGACCACCATTTGGATCTGGGTGATATCGTTGGTGGAGCGTGTGATCAGCGAAGCGGTCGAAAAGGTCTCGAACTCCGCCTTGGAAAAACTTTCCACCTTGGCGAAGCTGTCGCGCCTGATATCGCGGGCAACCCCGGCTGCCGTGCGCGCGGAGAGCAGCCCGATGATCACCACGCAGACCACCACCAGCAGGGTGTACAGCAGCATCATCCCGCCGATGCGCAGGATGTACTGCGATTGCAGCCTGGCGGTATCGACGCCCAGCGCGGCGTATTCGGCACGCACGGCGCTTGCCGCAGACTGGGTGATCATGCTGCTGCCCAGTGTGGCAAATTTTTGTTCGACGGCCGCCTTCATCGCCGCTAACTGTTCAGGCGGCATGGATTTCAATACGGTGAACACGTCCATCCCTGCCGGAATTTTTGAGAGATCGAACCCCAGCTGGGCTGCCAACTCAGCCGCCTTTTGTGGGTCGGCGGCAGCCTGCTCAATGCTGTTGACGATCATTAATGCCTTACCCATGACGGGGTTCAGCGCATTGATCTCTTCAGAGGTGAGGTTTTTTAACACGTAAACCGCTTCGCTCTTCAGCAGCGGAAAGCGTTTGACCAGCGTCGGGTAATCCGCCGAGGTCGTATCGGTCAGCGAGTAGGCTGCCAATACGGAGGTTTTCTCCTCCTCAGACATGAAATTGAACAATTTGTCCATCTGGCTGGCGCGAATGCCTTCCGGCACGGCGCTTTCCACGCCGCCCTGCTGAATGCCGACATTGACAATGTCGGACATGTAGTTGGGCAATTTCAGGTCGGCCATCGCCTGGACGAAAAGCAGCCCGATGATCACAATCACGGATAAAAGATAAGGTTTTAAATATCGGATTAATCGAAGCATCTGCCTGGAACTCCTCTACGATTGCGGTTGTTCA
>DAOUGM010000013.1:0-11090 GCA_034428895.1 Anaerolineaceae bacterium | reverse complement strand
AGAGCGGGCGATGGGACTCGAACCCACGACCTTCTCCTTGGCAAGGAGACATTCTACCAACTGAACCACGCCCGCATTCTTGCTAATTGCAGACAAAATTTTACCTGAACTTCAAGCGGGCGTCAACCCTTAATTAGTCAATTTCCTATAATCCGGAGTAGATGGATAAAACTTTATCGGCATAATCGTACCCGACATCATAGGGACCGTAGGATTTCAACGCTTCACGAACGTCACCCTTTTTGCTGATCAACCCGGAAAGCATCCTCGTTCCGAAATCCACATTGAATGCCGGATCCATCAGCTCAGAGATGGTAGGACGGCTGGCAAAACAAGGTCCGTTGATGCATTGAAAGGTGGACGCGATGCCGTCGCGAGGCATGACCTGGAGCAGACCAACAGCGCCGGAATGCGAGATCACTTCGGGTTGACCGCCGCTTTCGATCAGCATGACCGCCGCGATCAACAGAGGATCGAGGCCATATTTTGCTGACGTGGTCTCGATAAAAGCACACCACCCGCTTACCTGGTGCGGGTAGCGGGATTGAAAGGCGCATTCACCGCTCGTTTCCGTTGGCGGAGGAAGGTGAGCATCGGACGGCGGTTCTGTAGCGGCAAGTGCTACAGCGGAAGGAGTTACGAGGGTATTGAGGAAATATAACAGCGCGGTGATGATGAGAATGCCCGGAATGATGGCTTTTTGTGTGCCGGTCATGGTCAACCTCCTTGTGGGTTGCTCCAATAATAGCACATATGTTCTATTAAGTCAAGAATGAAAAGGCGGGTGATGCCCGCCTTGGTATTGCGTTTTCTCAGCGTTCCATGCTGATGACCTGGTGCTCCCAGCGGTGCCAGCCACTGAATTTCTCATCCATGATCTTTTTACCTTCCCCGGGGCATTTTTCGCCCATCAGTTCGAGGTCGGCATCGACCATGATGCGCACCAGTTCGTGGAATTTGACCTTGGGCGACCATCCCAGTTCTTTGCGCGCTTTCGACGGATCGGACAAAAGGTAATCCACCTCGGTGGGGCGGAAGTAGCGCGGATCAATCTCCACGTATTTCTTCCAATCCATCCCGGCATACCCAAAGGCTTCGTCGAGGAACTCACGCGGGCTGTGCGATTCTCCGGTGCCGATCACAAAATCGTCAGCCTTGTCCTGCTGCAGCATCATCCACATGGCTTCCACGTATTCAGGGGCATAACCCCAGTCGCGCTTGGAATCCAGGTTGCCAAGGTAAAGCTTGTGCTGCTTGCCGGCTTTGATGGCAGCCAGTGCGCGGGTGATCTTGCGGGTGACAAAGGTCTCTCCACGGCGGGGGGATTCGTGGTTGAACAGGATGCCGTTCGAGGCAAAGAGGTTGTAACCTTCGCGATAGTTGCGCGTGACCCAGTAGGCATACATTTTGGCGGCTGCATACGGGCTGCGGGGTTCGAAGGGTGTCAGTTCATTTTGAGGAGGCTTGGCATCGCCGAACATCTCGCTGGTGGACGCCTGGTAAAATTTTTCAGGGTGCCCGCTGCGGCGAATGGCTTCCAGGATGCGGATCGTTCCCAGGCCGGTGACATCGCCGGTGTATTCGGGCATATCGAAACTGACCCGGACGTGGCTCTGGGCGGCCAGGTTGTAGACCTCGTCGGGTCTGACGTTATAGATCACATCCATCAGGCTTTCGATGGAAGCGATATCGCCGTAATGAAGGTAAAGTTTAACCTCTTCGCCATTGCGATGCGGATCGTGATAGATGTGATCGATGCGACGGGTATTGAAGGTGCTGGCGCGGCGAATGATGCCGTGAACTTCATATCCTTTGGACAGGAGGAGTTCAGCCAAATAAGAACCATCCTGACCGGTGATGCCAGTGATCAATGCTTTTTTCATGAATTACTCCTTGCTATCTGATTTTTCCTGATCAGCCGATTGCCAAAATTCACTTGTTTGAATTTTCAATTATAGTATAAAAAAACCACACAATAGGGCTGCCAAGGCAGCCCTAGAGTATTCATTCGATCCAAACCGGATCGTTATTTTTTATGGAAGATGATCTTTTTATCTTCCTTTTCCAGATCCACGATCACCGTATCCCCTTCGGCGAACTCGCCTGAAAGCAGGCTGATGGAAAGCGGGGATTCAACATACTTTTGCAGTGCCCGTTTCAACGGCCTGGCGCCAAATGAAGCGTCATAGCCGACACCGGCCAGCCATTCGCGCGCTTCCTGGGTCAGTTCGACCTTCAAGCCGTGATCCTCAAGCCTGGCGCGCACCTCTTTCATTTGCAGGTCAACGATCTCCAGCATCTGCTCGGTGGTCAGCGGCGAGAACATGATGATCTCGTCGATGCGGTTGAGGAATTCAGGGCGGAACGTACTCTTGAGAGCTTTTTCGATCTTCTCCTGGGTTTGACGTTCCTCGTCACTATCGGCTTTCTGTAGGAACCCGAGGGTTCCTCCCTGGCGCACGAACTCGGTGCCGAGGTTGCTGGTCATGATCAAAACCGTGTTGCGGAAATCAACCACGCGTCCCTGGCCATCGGTCAGCCGACCGTCGTCGAGGATTTGCAGCAATGCGTTCCAAACCTCAGGATGAGCCTTTTCAATCTCATCGAAGAGGACCACACGATACGGGCGGCGACGGACGGCTTCAGTGAGCTGACCGCCTTCTTCATACCCGACATATCCAGGGGGGGCGCCAAACAGGCGGGAGACGGTATGCTGTTCGCGGTATTCGCTCATATCCAGGCGCACGAGCGCATCTTCGTCATCGAAGAGAAATTCAGCCAGCGCCTTGGCAAGTTCCGTCTTACCCACACCGGAAGGTCCGATGAAGATGAAAGAACCAATCGGCCGGCGGGGGTCTTTCAAACCGGAGCGGGCGCGCCTTATGGCGTCCGATATAGCGGTAATGGCTTCCGCCTGGCCAATAATGCGTTCGTGCAGGCGGTCTTCCATGTGCAGCAGTTTTTGCGATTCGGCTTCCAACATCTGGCTGACCGGAATGCCGGTCCACTGAGCCAAGACCTGGGCGATATCGTCCACATCGACGACTTCATCCAATTTATGTTCGGCTTCCCATTTATCGCGTTTTTCATTATATTCCTCTTCCTTGCGCAGCCGGTCGGCTTTCATGCGGGCGGCTCGTTCATAATCCCGTTCAATGCCAGCCTGTTCCTCTTCGGCTTTGAGACGGTCAACTTCCGACTTCATGTTCTTCAAATCCGGGGGCATGGAATAAAGGGCAACACGCAGTTTGGCAGCGGCTTCGTCCATCAGGTCAATGGCCTTATCCGGCAAGTGGCGATCGGTGACGTAGCGCGCGCTTAATTTCACGGCAGCCGAAAGGGCTTCATCTGAAAAATGAACTTTGTGATGCGCTTCGTAGCGGTCGCGCAAACCCAGCAGCATTTTCAGCGTGTCTTCGGGAGAGGGTTCCTCCACGTAGACAGGCGCAAAGCGGCGGGCAAGGGCGGCATCTTTTTCAATATGCTTCTGGTACTCATCGAGGGTGGTGGCACCGATACATTGAAGTTCCCCACGGGAAAGGGCGGGTTTAAGCATGTTGGAAGCATCCATTGCGCCCTGGGCGGCACCGGCACCCACGACCGTATGCAATTCATCGATGAAGAGGATGATCTCACCTGCAGAACGTTGGACCTCCTCGATCGAGGCTTTCAAGCGTTCTTCGAATTCGCCGCGAAAGCGCGAACCGGCGATCATCCCTCCCAAATCCAGAGAAATCACTTTCTTGCCCATCAAAATTTCGGGAACATCGTTCGAAGCAATTTTTTGGGCAAGACCTTCAACAATAGCGGTCTTTCCCACACCGGCTTCTCCGATGAGCACCGGGTTGTTCTTGGTACGGCGCGACAGGATTTGCATGACGCGTAGAATTTCCTTGTCGCGTCCAATGACAGGATCCAATTTGCCTTCGCGCGCACGCTGGGTCAGGTCGCGGGAATATTTCTCAAGGGTGCGGTAGCGCGTTTCCGATTGAGGGTCGGTGACACGTTGACCGCCGCGCAATTGCATGATGGCTTCGGAGACGCGTTCCTTGGTAATGCCGGTGGTTTCAAGCAAACGGGCAGCCGGGGTGTTCTTCTCACTGAGTATGGCCAGGAAAAGGTGTTCCGTTGAAATATATTCGTCCTTTAACCGGCTGGCTTCTTCATTTGCCAGGTCGATGATGCGCTTCACGCGCGGGGTGATAAAGATCTGACCTGCACCGCCGCCGAAAATACTGGCTTTCGGGCTGGTTTTTAATATGTAATCCAATCGTTCGGCAAGTATCTGGGGATCCACCTTGAGGATCTCAAGGATCTGCGGCACAACACCCTGTGGTTGTTCAATCAACGCGAGGAGGATGTGCTCGGTATCAATCTGGTTATGTCCATAGCGCTGGATGATCTCGGCTGCGCGCTGCGCCGCCTCCTGCGCCCTTTCTGTAAATCGATCAAATCGCATCATATCAGGCTCCAAATTTCGAGGCTTTGTTTAGTGGTCATTATAGCATCTAGAATATCAGAGTTTTCAATGATTTCTATTAGAACCCTATCAATAACATCATAGACGTTCGAAAACAACCTCACCCTGTACGATTGTTTTTTCTACTTGCAAGTTTGAGTCCAAAAGCACGAGATCGCTATCCATGCCGGCGCGGAGGGCTCCTTTCCTGCGTCCAAACCCGATGGAAGCGGCGGCGTTTTTGGAGGAACAGAGCCAGCACTTCTCAATGGGAATGCCGGTGACCTCAGCCAGGTTTTTCAGTGCGCGATCCATGGTCAATAATGATCCTGCCAGGGTTCCATCCTGAAGGCGGGCTTCTCCGTTTGCATAACGCACGCGTTGACCCTGCATCATGAATGTACCATCAGGCATTCCCGTGCCGGAGAGAGAATCAGTCACCAGGATAACCTTTTCCAGTCCCTTGGCGGTGACGAGCAGGCGGATGGCTGCCGGATGCACGTGGATTTTATCTGCGATCAATTCACAGGTGAGTTCCTTCATCTCCAGAGCGGCACCCAGGGCGCCGGGTTCGCGGTGGTTAAAACCGCGCATCCCATTGAAAGTGTGGGTGGTTTGGCGAACCCCCAGGTTGACGGCGGTCTGCATCTCAGAATAGGTGGCATCGGTGTGACCGGCAGATACGGTAATGCCGCGAGCGGCACATTCCCTGATCAACCATTGATTCTCGTTAATTTCCGGAGCGAGCGAAACCAGACGAATTAAACCGGAATCAAGATAATTGAGCACTTCCGATTCCACAGCTGCGCGGATCTCTTTTGGGCTTTGAGCACCAGCGCGGGAAGGATTGATGAATGGGCCTTCCAGATGAATTCCCAGGATGGAAGCTCCCTGCTCGCGACCGATCACGGACTTTGCCGTTTCCAGTGTCTGATTAATCTGCCCGGGAGAGGCTGACCAAGTGGTCACCAGAAAACCGGTGACACCGTGGCTGGCCAAAAACACTGAAACCTGCTGCAAGCCGACAGGATCGGCGCCCACAAAATCCACCCCGCATGCCCCATGGGTGTGGATGTCGATAAACCCGGGCAGCAACCAGCCATATTTTCCATCGATGATCTGTTCAGTGGAATTTTGAATTTCTTTCGGTGGATCGCCACCCCCAATTTTCGAAATGCGGCTTCCTTTACTCAATAACCACCCATTGGTGGGGTGGGTGCGCGTGCGAGGCAGTCTTACTTGAGTAAATAGTATCGTTTTGGGTTTCATCGTGCTCCCATGAGTATTGTAGCGATACCGACAAGCAGTGTCAACAAGACGCCGGGATGCACTTCAGCTTTACCTCACTGGTGTAAAATAAAAAAATGACGCATGAAAATTTCGATCCTCGCATCCGTCCCATCGTGTTGCGTAAAGATCTACTTGAGATCGCTGACCTGATCGACCTGTGTTTTTCGGAGAACATGGACGCAGAAGGGAGGGATTACCTGCGGCACATCCGCCAGATTGCACGCGGTCTGGGAGGATTCCTGGTGGAGGGAACGACGCCGGAAAACTCGCAGCTCCCGTTTCACGGCTATCTTTGGGAAGAAAATGGAAGGATCATCGGCAATCTCACGTTAATCCAGGTACGCAAGGTCGATCGATATACATATCTGATTGCCAATGTCGCGGTTCATCCGGATTGGCGCGGAAGGGGGATCGGCACGCAACTTACCGAACGCGCGATCGCGCACGTGCGGGAACATGGCGGGAGAAAAATCCACTTGCAGGTGCGGTCCGATAATCCAACGGCGATCCATATCTATCGCGAACTGGGTTTCGAAGAGACCGCGCGACGGACGACATGGGTTTGGAATCCGGAAATGAAATCCATTACGGAGCGTGGCGGGGAAATACAGGTTGCCAAGCGAAGGAAGGATGAATGGTCGGAACAGAAGGAATGGCTGCGGCGCATTTATCCCTGGAGTCTGACATGGAACTTGCCGTTCAACATGGAAAGAATCAAACCCGGTTTTTGGCATTTTCTCGAAGTCCTGTTGGAAGGCGGCTACCTGAAAGGCTGGTCAGCGTATCAAGGTGGTAAAGATATCGGTACGGCAGTGTGGGAAAGCGGAGCATCCGGTTCGGATTATGTCTGGATCGGTAGCGTACCGGAGTGGGAGAATGAAGTCATCCACGCCCTGCTGCCAGTGGTTCTGCGCAACATCAACCAGCCGCAGCGCATCAGTATTAATTATCCAGAAGGGCAGGCAAGAGAGGCCTTTATTCGATCGGGAATGAAGGAGGAATTGACCTTGATCTGGATGGCGGAAAATATCTCACCCGAAAACAATTGAAAGTAGTTGGTGTGAAACTTTACAGTTATGGATGCGTAAATAATGAAGAAAGGATAACCAAATGAAAACCATTCTGAAGATACTGATCAATGCTGCAGGACTTTACTTGGCGGTATGGGTGCTGAGTCCGCATATCGTTATGCAAAACCAGGCATGGTATGCTTTTGTGGTTTTGGGACTGATCTTCGGCATCGTGAACGCCGTCATCAAACCACTGGTCATGCTGGCCAGCTGCCCCTTGATCATCCTTACGCTGGGGCTGGGAACACTAATCGTTAATACCCTTCTATTTTTACTTTCCGGATGGCTGGGAACAGCGATCAACATTGGATTTACCATTCCGGAAAACAAATTCCTGTATGCCTTCCTGGGAGCGCTGATCGTCAGCGCGGTGAGCTTTATACTCAACGGAATTTTGGGCACAAATCGAAAGGACCGCTAAAAAGAGTTACGGCGCCCACACGGGCGCCGTAAATTTTAAGATGCGGGATTGGTTGAAATCCAGAGCAGGAGCATTGGATCCCATCGAAAAACAGGGGATCCATCAGGTGAGGTAAGCACCCAGTTGTTCTCCTCGTCCCGGCTGGGTTGCGCATTGGATTGCAGCAGACCGGCAATTTCATCGGGCACGACCGGCTGCCATTCATTTTTCTCAGAATTCAATTGATACACCGATCGGTTGAGCGCGTTATCGATCATACCGCTGTCCGAGTTGTAATGCAAACCTTCCGGTCCTAACGGGAGTTCGGGCAAGCCCGGAAGAATGGGTGCTGTTGTTGGAAGGGTGAACCTTAGAACGAAATTGTTTTCGGCGTCGGAGATCCAAACTTTACCATCGCTATCCACCGCAATGCCGCTGGGCGAGCCGAAGCCATCGATACCCGAGCTGTATTGACCCCAGTTTCTAATCAGATCGCCTTGATCATCAAATTCAAGAACGCGGTAGCCGTCAGGATCGGTGACGTATACATTTGCATCCGCATCCAAGGCAAGGAAAGGTTTGTTGTTCACCGATTGCCCATACCAGCCTGAAATCTGCCATTCCTTCAGGAATTGGTATGTACCGGATGCAGTTGGTTCGAAGACCTGGATGCGTTGATTCCATGTATCGGCAACATATATCTTTCCTGCATCATCCACGGCGATCCCGACCGGCTCATCGAATTCACCGGATCCGATGCCATTGATGCCAAATTGGGTGATGAATCCTCCGTTACCATCGAAAACCACCACCCGGTTGTTCCCGGTGTCGGTAACGAAGACGTTTCCGATCCGATCGACGGCTATCCCACGCGGACCCCAGAATTTGTTTTCAGTTTCGGCAAGACCCGGTTCCCCCCACATGTCAATAAACTTGCCGTTGGCGGTGAATTTTTGTATGCGGTGGTTCCAGGTATCCGCCACGTAGACCATGCCGTTCTGTGCCACTGCGATTCCCCACGGCTCGTTGAATGTACCTGCAGGCGCGTTCCCGGTATCGATATTGCCGTAGGTTCCCCAGGCCAGCAGGAATTTGCCTTCCGCGTCGAATTTTTGAATGCGGTGGTTGCGTGAATCGGCAACATAGATCGACCCGTCCGGGGCGACGGCAATGCCGCGGGGCGAAGCGAACTGACCTTCCAGCGTGCCAGACGAGCCGAACATCTGATCGGGAGTTAATTCAATGAATTTGCTTTCGTATGGGTCTACTGTAACTGTCTCCGATTGTGCCGGCAGGGTTCCATATTCCCAGATCTGGCTGACAATATCTTTTTTAACGAACAAGTAAATGTTGCCTGACGGATTCCAGTTCTCCAGGGTCAACCCATTATTGCCTGTTACCGAGGAATATAAGGTGTAATCCTTGTTGAGCCAGATATTGAATATTGCCTGTCTCATCTGTGGATTCTTGACGGCTTCCCAAATGCGTTTCCAGGTCAAATTAAAGTAATCCTGCATTGGCCAGACCAGGCGTTTGTACTTGGTTTGAACATAATTATCTTTTAAGATAGCCTGGGTTTTTGTAAGCTGCTCATCATCGGTAATTACCACAGGGTATTTCAGCAGATCGCGAGTGAGCTGGTCTTTGTACCATAATTTGTTGGGGTAATCGCGGAAATACCACCAATAGGGATAAAGGGCATCGCCTATGTATGCGACCTGGATATCTTTACCTCCGACGGTGCGCTGAGAAATCTGTTCCACCTGCTCCAGGACGTCCTTTGGACCGCGGGCAGAATGTGCGTACACCAGGAATTCCTTGGCGGTATCATAATTAATAAAACTCGCTTGAAAGGCGGATCGTGCGGTGAGTACGCTCAATAGGGCAAAGAATGTCACCAGGAAGATCTTAAAAATTTCGGACGCGGTCCAGGAGTAAAGCAGGCGGAACAACCCCCAACCGGAAACAGCGGCAGTAATAAGCGCAAAAAGGAAGGTGCTAGTGGTCTTCAACTGTTCCAGGTTGTTTCCTGCAAAGGGTCTGTTGGCGCTGGTGATAAATCCGAGAAACGCACCCAGGCTGATGAGGAAGATGGGGAGGAGAACCAGGGTTAAATAGCCTTTATTTGAAGCCAGGCGTTTAAAGGGGGTGGACTCGACCAGGTAACCGATGCCAAAGCCAGCGGTAAGGATAAGCGGTAGGGTGATATGCACGGTGAGCCAGGGCATTTTTTCGCCGGCGACCGAGAAAGCGATCAGGCTGATCACCGACCAATACAGCAGCAAGGACAGGACGGGAAGTTTTCGCGGATTTTCATCCTGAACTGCATCCGGTGAATCAGATCGCGGGAGTTCCATCTGGAGGGATTCAATTTCTGCAGTGACTTGCTGCTTGGGCGAAATTCCCGGAATGGTTGAAAATAATTTACGCTTCCAACCGACGATCAACGCCAGGATTGTCCCCAGCACCGGCAGGTACTCGTACATGGGCAATTGAAGAAAGGCAAAGAAATACCAGGGCTGCGATCCGCGGTTGACACCCTGCTGTGAAAGCCAGTAACCGAGCGAGCCCACAAGGCCGGTAAAGAAACCCTGACCGTTGGTGAAAAATGTGGTGTAAAAAACGGTAAATATGGCATAGAACAAGGCCATGTTTCCCAACCAGAGCCGCGGCTTCCATAAGAGGCCGAAGAGGAAAGAAATGGACACGGCTACTGCAAGGAAGATCGAGGTTCTGATCAGTCCCGGCTGTGAATAATCCAGCGGATCCCAGCCCAGCAAATTGATGGGGAAAGCGATCAGCTGTGGAAGGATCATGGTGATGGTCAGAATGAGCAGGTCAAATGAACGAATGTTCTTTACCACCTGCCAGCCCAACCCGACGAGCATGAGGACAACTGCCGAAATCAACGTTATCGCCGCCAGGCCCAGGCTGATGAGCATCATGGTGTGATAAACCGGGGTCATGGGGCCGTTGGTTTCGCCCCCGGCTTTGCCTAAGTTCAAAATGGCTGCGCCGAGAGCCAGTCCGATGAACAACAAAGCAGCCATGGTAACGAGGATGAATAGATTACGCTGGCGAGGTTGTTTCCATTCTTTCTGGGTAACATCCCGGATCAGGATGACTGCCAGAAAAATGAGTAACTCGGCGGTATATATGAAAGAAGTTTCCTTGGTGACAAAATGCAGTGCCAGGACGGCAGTGAATGCATAAAGATTTGAGTGTTTGCCGTTCTCAAGATAACGCAATACGGTATAGAGCATGATCACACCGAACAAAGCGACAAAGGCTTCATTGCGGGTGTACCGTCCATAGAACAGCATGTATGGAGAAATTAACATGAACAACCCTGCAAGCAGAGCACCTGTTTTCCCCAGGTAACGCTTATATGCAAATAATACGAAAGCCACTGTGGCAACGCTGAACAAGGCTGCCGGGATGCGAGAGGAAAAATCAGAATCACCAAAGAGAAAATACGAGGAAGCGAGAAGGTGAAATTGCAACGGACCATGGGTTACCGGATCGTGTGAATACCCACGTCCCTGGTACAGTTCGTAGGAAGGGACGACATGGTTGACCTCGTCGTGACTCATTACGCGCAGCCCCACGTTGTAAAAGCGCGAAAATACAGCAGCAATAATAATCAATACGATGAGCAGATGTTCGATGGTAAATTTTGGGAGAAAGGAATTTATTGGCCGGTCAAGCCAGGAAGTTTTATTTTCAGCGGGGGATCCAGTTTCCATAAACGTATCAAATTCCCTTTCGATGAAATTTAATATAAATGACTATACTTTAATCCATTCAAACTGGCAAGACAGCAGAAACGCTCTACCAGTAGGGTATGGAACCAGTAAATCGCTCAATTATT
>DAOUGM010000012.1:0-7320 GCA_034428895.1 Anaerolineaceae bacterium | reverse complement strand
CTGCTGCCGGGCGACCCTGCCCGCTGCGAGAAGATCGCCCGCTATTTTGACGACGCACACTTTGTTGCGCAGAACCGCGAATATGTCACCTGGACGGGTACGCTGCTGGGCGAAAAAGTATCCGCCGTATCCACCGGGATCGGCTGCCCTTCTACCGCAATCGCAGTGGAAGAGTTGATCGAAGCCGGAGCGGAAACGCTGGTGCGCGTGGGTTCGTCAGGCTCGATGCAGCCCTACGTGCACTCGGGCGACGTGGTGGTCGTCACCGGTTCGGTGCGCGACGAAGGCACGACCTCCGATTACCTCCCCATCGAATTCCCGGCTATCGCGAACATCGATGTGGTCAACGCCATGCGCGAAGGCGCCCGCAAGCTGGGCATCACCTCGCATGCGGGCATATCCCAATCCAAGGATTCATTCTACGGCGAGGTCGAACGCACCCGCATGCCCTTGAAGCAGCGCCTGGATGAACACTGGCGTGCCCTGATCGCCGGCGGGGCGATGTGCTCGGAAATGGAATCCGCCGCACTCTTCATCCTGTGTTCCATTTACCGCAAACGCGCAGGCGGGGTGATGCAGGTGATCAATGAATCAGATTTGGCCGAGATCGCAGAAGAAGATGCCCACAAGCACTTGACCGAATTCGATCCGGAGCGGGTGATCAAGGTAGCAATTGAAGGACTTAAAATTCTGATCGAAGCTGATAAAAAATAGAGTTCGTGATCGATGCCTTCATCCCTGCAGAAACGCATTTCGAATATCTCTCGTGAACTTGCCCTGTTCATCACAGCGTCGTTCGCGGTGGGCATGGCTGGAAGCCTTGTCGAATCGACGCTCAACAACTTCCTCAACGACACATTCACCCTAAACGGTTTTCAGCGTTCCTTCCTGGAATTCCCACGCGAGTTCCCGGGGTTTATTGTGCTCTTTGTTTCGGCTGCGCTGTGGTTCCTTGGCAGCCGCCGCATGGGTGGACTTGCCATGCTTTTTGCAGCCCTCGGCATTTTTTTGATTGGCTTTTCCAGTGCCAGCTACACCACCATGGTGGTTTTCCTCTTCATCTTCAGCGTGGGAAACCATCTTTTCATGCCGGTGGCTTCCACCATTGGCATGGAATTGGCTGCTGACGGCAAAACCGGCAGGCGGCTTGGACAGCTCAATGCCATCCGCAACCTGGCTGCGATTGGCGGAAGTTTTATCGTTTTTATCGGCTTCAAGTATCTGCATTTTACGTATCAACACAGCTTTACCATCGCTGCATTGATCTTTATCATTGCGGCAGTGTTGATGTTCCTGATGAAACCGGAAAAATCGGCGCCGCCGAAGACGTTCCTCAAGTTGCGCAAGGAATATACCCTGGTCTACGCGCTGGCAGTCCTTTACGGTTCACGCAAACAGATCTTCATCACTTTTGCCCCCTGGGTGATCGTGACCATCTTCCATAAACCCACCCAGACCATCGCCACTCTCATCACCATCGGCGGTGTGATCGGCATTCTTTTCCAACCCATACTCGGCAAGGCCATCGACCGTTTTGGTGAACGCGTGATCCTTTCCGCCGAAGCCGTGCTGCTGGTTTTTGTGTGCTTCGGATACGGCTTTTCGCGGTCGATGTTTGCAGAAAATACCGCCTTTATCATCACCTGCGTTTGCTTCCTGCTCGACCAGGTTCTGATGTCGGTCAGC
Organism: Anaerolineaceae bacterium; assembly: GCA_034428895.1. Lineage (GTDB taxonomy): Bacteria > Chloroflexota > Anaerolineae > Anaerolineales > Anaerolineaceae > UBA6107. The sequence continues at coordinate 5,634 of DAOUGM010000012.1, read as the reverse complement.
ATGGCACGCTCAACCTACATGAAAAAGATCGCACTGCATCCCGCCGATATTCAACCCGCGCTTTCCGCTTCGATCAGCATCGATCATGTCTTTTCCATCGGCGTGGCTCTGCTGGGCGGGGTGATCTGGAATAAATTCGGTTTTCAGTACGTGTTCCTGCTGGGAGTTTTCATCGCGATCATCAATTTTTTCGTTGCCAACCGCATCCGTATCAACAAGGTGATGGTGAAGGTAAAAGCCGAAGAACAACTCTCCCCGGTGCGAGACTAAAACATGATTGAATCTTCACTTATAACGAGGTGATTGGGTGAACGATGCTGTCAAACCCAATGATAAAAGCAATAAGCGCCGCAAATTGATTTCCACCATTATCATCCTGGTTCTGTTCATTGCCATCATCGGCATCCTGGCGGCATTTGACCTGGAAAAGATCAAATCGCTGATCCAGCAAGCCGGCGTGTGGGGCATTGGGATCAGCATCCTGGTTTATGCAGCGCTTGGGCTGACGGTTGTGCCGTCAGAACCGATCACATTGCTGGTGGGCGCTTTGTTTGGACCCTGGGTGGCGCTCCTTACCGCCACGCTCGGAAACACGCTGGCGGCAGTGGTCGAATATTATATGGGTCACAGGATCGGATCGATAACGAATTTACGAGAGAGGAAGGAGTCCCTTCCTCTGGGCTTGAACAAACTGGATATCAATTCACCGTTGTTTCTGATCGGCGTCCGCATGATCCCCGGGTACGGACCCAAGATTGTGGGCATGTTTGCGGGGGTGTTCCACGTGCCGTTATGGCGCTTCATCTGGACAACGCTAATCCCGGTCGGACTGGGTTCCGCCATTTTTGCTTTCGGCGGGTCGGAACTCCACAACCTTTTCCACTAGATGGCCTTTCGCCAATCTCTTGTACTTGTTTCATCATGTTATGTATATAATCGTATAAAGCATTCATCACCATATTCGATCAATTATTTTTGACTTCGGAGGGTAAAGTGAAGATCAATTTCTCCATGTGGCGTAAAGCCCTCTCCCAACTTGTGAAGATGGACAGCAAGGAGGAATGGGATGGGCTGGACGCGGTCTCCAAGTGGCTGATCGCCACCCGCTCCGCCGTGACCATCGTCACCCTTTACTCCTGCGGCATCGGCGGGCTGCTGGCGCTGAGGGACGGCTATTTCTCGGGTAACTGGGTGATGTCCATCGTCACCTGGCTGATCGTGACCATCGGGTTGTTCATTGCCCACGGAACGAACAATTTCCTCAACGATTACACCGACTTTTCGCGGGGGATCGATACGGATAATTATTTCCGCACCCAATACGGCGTGCACCCCCTGATCCAGAAATTCTGGACCAAGGACCAGCAATTCAAATGGTTCGCGGTCAGCGGCACGCTGGCAATCCTGACCGGCATCTTCGCCCTCTTTTACTCCAACTTTTCCCTATCCGTGATCGTTCTTTTCGCCATCGGCGCGGCAGTCCTGCTCCTTTATACCTGGCCGTTGAAACATATCGCGCTGGGTGAACTGTCCATTTTCCTCATCTGGGGTCCGATCATGGTGTCGGCGGTATACCTGGTTCTTTCCAAAGGGGCAACCGCCGATATCTGGAAGGTGGCGCTGGCTGCGGTGCCCTGGGGATTGAGCGTGGTGAGCATCAACCTCGGAAAACATATCGACAAATGCGACGAGGACAGGAAAAGAAGGGTGGGCACGCTGCCGGTGTTGATCGGTGAGAAGGCTGCGCGTTATGTCAACATGGCGGTACTTTCACTGATCTACCTCATCATCCTGTACCTGGTCTTTATTACCCACTACTTCACCCCCATCCTGCTCATCGTCTTCTTCGCCGGGCAGAGATTGATGTACGCGGTTGGCGTTCATACCAAACCCCGTCCCCAGGAACCTCCCAAGGACTGGACATACTGGCCTACCTGGTTTTCGGGTTTCGCTTTTTATCACAACCGGCTCTTCAGCAACCTGCTGCTGGCAGCGGTCTTTCTCGACACCCTGATGCGCATCTTCGTGCCGGGATTCTGGATCCCCCGGTAAGCTCTTTTCATCCTCTTTTCTAAGGAGCCTGCTATGGACATTGTTGTACTTTCGCGGTGGCAGTTCGCACTCACCACCATCTATCATTTCTTCTTCGTACCGCTCACGCTTGGCCTGGGAATATTTGTTGCTGTTCTCGAGACCATGTACGTGCGCAGCGGCAACCCGCTCTACAAACGCCTGACGAAGTATTGGGGAAAACTCTTCCTGATTAATTACGCCATGGGAGTGGTCACCGGCATCGTCATGGAATTCCAGTTCGGCATGAACTGGTCATCCTACTCGCGTTTTGTGGGGGATATCTTTGGCGCGCCCCTGGCGATCGAAGGGCTTCTAGCCTTCTTCCTTGAATCCACTTTTCTGGGGGTATGGATCTTCGGTTGGGAACGCCTTTCCAAAAAGCTGCATGCCGTAGTGATGTGGCTGGTGGCGCTCGGAGGGAACCTGAGCGCGTTCTGGATCCTGGCTGCCAATGGTTTCATGCAGCACCCGGTGGGTTATGAGATTGTCAACGGACGCGCACAGATGAACGATTTCGGCGCACTGCTGGGCAACCCGCGCGCCCTTTACCTGTTGCTGCACACGGTATTTGCGGGTTTGACCACCGGAGCATTTTTCATGTTAGGCTTCAGCATTTACCATTTGGTGAAAAAGCAAGACAGCGAAGCCTTTCAAAAATCCTTCCGGCTGGCGGCCGCCGTTGGCCTGGTGGCTGTCATCGGTTCAGGGTTGAGCGGGCACGCCCAGGGTGTGTACCTGCGCGAAGTGCAGCCGATGGCTGCCGCGGCATCCGAGGCGCATTACGTGACCGCCGACCCTGCCGACTGGTCGGTGATCGCCCTCTTCGACAAGACCGGCAAGAAGGTTGTCTGGGACATCAAAATTCCCAAGGCGTTGAGCCTGTTATATTACTTCAAACCCAGCGGGGAAGTGGAAGGCATCGACAACCTGCAAGCGCAGTACGAACAGCAATACGGCGCAGGAGATTACATCCCGCTGGTGGTGCTGGATTACTGGACATTCCGCGTGATGGTGGGCGCGGGTTTGCTGATGGTGCTGCTGGCAGCCGGGGCGCTGTTCATCGCCTGGAAGAAGTACCCGGAGAAATGGATCAAACGCTCGGGCTGGCTGGTGTGGATCATCCTGCTGCCGTATATCGCCAACACCACCGGATGGATCCTGACCGAAACCGGACGCCAACCCTGGGTGGTGCACGGCTTGATGCTGACCAAAGACGCAGTCAGCCCCAACCTGACGCCGGGTACGGTACTGATCAGCATGATCGGTTTCGTGGTGATCTACGCCGTGCTGATGGGAGCCGATATTTTCTTATTGTTGAAATTTGCCAGAGCCGGGCTGCCTGCCGGAGATGCGGATTCGGCGCTCATGGCTGGCGAGACTGAGATCAAAAAGAAGGGAGGCAAATAATGGACCTGAATATCCTGTGGTTTATCCTGATCGCCGTTCTTTATGGCGGCTTCTTCTTCCTGGAAGGATTCGATTTTGGCGTGGGCATGCTGCTGCCAATGATCGCCCGGAAGGATGTGGAACGCCGCGCCGTCATCAACACCATTGGACCGCACTGGGACGGCAACGAGGTCTGGCTGATCACCGCCGGCGGAGCGACCTTTGCCGCCTTTCCGCACTGGTACGCCACCATGTTCAGCGGTTTTTACCTGGGCATGTTTTTGCTGCTGCTGGCACTCATTGTGCGCGGCGTGGCACTCGAATTCCGCAGCAAGATCGCCAGCCCCAGGTGGCGCTACGGCTGGGACTGGGGCATCGCCATCGGCAGCTTTGCGGCGGCCTTCCTGCTGGGCGTGGTATTCACCAACCTGGTGCGCGGCGTGCCCATCGATGCGGAAATGCAATACACCGGTTCGTTCTTCACCCTGCTCAATCCCATCAGCTTGCTGGGCGGACTGGCGATGGTGTTTGTCTTCATCTTCCACGGCGCCAACTTCCTCAGCCTCAAACTCACGGAAGGCATGCGCGTGAGGGCGCACAACGCCGCCAAACGCAATTTACCCGCCGCGTTCATTCTCACCGTGGGGCTTTTCGCGGCGCTCTTCTTCACCCCTTCGGCCTTGAGCAGCAAGGGGGCGTTGAGCCTGGTGCTGCCGCTTTTGGCGGCGGCTGCACTAATATTTTCGCTCTACCTGGGAGTGAACAAGCGCGAGGGCTGGGCGTTCGTGCTTTCCAGCCTGGCGATCATTTTCGCCATCGCCGCATTTTTCACCGCGCTCTTCCCCAACGTGATGATCTCCAGCACGGATGTCGCCAACAACCTGAACATCTACAACGCCTCCTCCTCGCCCTACACGCTTAAAGTGATGTCCATCGTGGCGGCGATCCTGGTGCCGGTGGTGCTAGCTTACCAGGTATGGACCTACTGGGTGTTCCGACAGCGCGTGAAAGCCGACCCAAAGACTCTGACCTATTAATCATTGATCCAGGTGAAAGCATTTCCCGGGTGGGTAATCCACCCGGGATTTTTTTATGAATTTTTCATGGCAATTTGAATTGACAGGGGATTCCTGCTTGTCTACAATCTATCAATAAGTTTGAATCAATATCCTCATTGAAAAAAAGGGCTGGAGAATATGAAAAAAATATCCGTTCTTATTCCTATCCTGATCCTGGGAATGATGCTCACCGCATGCCAGCAAAACCCGGCAGCCATCACAGATGTTGAAGAGACGGCGGAGGGAGTGAACACCGAATCCCCCGCGGCAGCCGAAGAAATAGGCGGTTCGGCAGTAGCGGATTTCTATCAGCCCGCCGCGGGTGAAGAACAACCGCAGCTCAAGCTGTTTACCATGCCGCCGGCGTTAATCGATTACATTTCATCCGTCACGGTAATTTGCAACGATACATCGGCGACGGTAAACACGATCGACCAGGGGGTGTGGATCAACAATCACTGCATCATCGACACGGGAATGACCCGCGCGCAGGTGGTCATGCCTGACGGCAGCGTGGTCAGCCTGGATGCCAAGACTGTCGCCCAGGTCAATGTCTTCGATGACAGCACCGAGATCATCCTGAAGCAGGGAGAGGTGTACGTGATTGTTCCGCCCCAGGATGAAGGAGAGCGGTTCAGCATCACTGCGGGCGATGCAGTGTTCGAGGCCGCCGGGGTCGTGTGGGAGAGCATAGGAAAGGCCGGGAAAAACGTTCTTGCCGCCCCGTCAAAGGCGGCCCAGAATGAAGGAACAACCTACGGTGTTCACCTCAAGGATGAATTGATCAACGTTGTTGTAATCTACGGCAACGTTTACACCCACCGCTGCATTAACTGGAAGCTTCACACCTGCATGAAATGGCAGCAGCTTTCGGTGGAGATGGCGCCGACGAATGTGTATACCGGCGAAGTTGGCGGCACGGACTGGACCAACTTTGAACTCCTCGACCCTTACAGGTGGTTTGAAAATGAGGCCATCGATATGCCCCTTTCAAAGAACGAATATTTAGCATCTTCCAATTTATACTTTTACGATCTCAACGATCAGCAGAACTATGAGTTGGCAATGCAATACATGAAAGAACGCATCTTTTGGGATATCATGACCGTGACCAACG
>DAOUGM010000011.1:0-7670 GCA_034428895.1 Anaerolineaceae bacterium | reverse complement strand
GATCTTCAGAATCGTATGCGGATTGATCGAACCCTCGGTCAGCGGCTGTCCGGCTTCAACGTATTCGCCGTCATGAATGATCAGGCGCGCAGTTCCGGGAATGGGATATTCATCGCTCTCGCGCTGCTCAAAGGAAATGATGACTTTCCTTCCTTCCACCCGCACGCGTCCTTCATGCTGGGCAGTGATCTCAGCATCCCCGAGATTTGCCACCAATTCACCTTCGGCGATCTCTGTGGCATCCTGGGCGATAATCGTCCAATCCGCCGGGATCTCATAATCCACGGAAGTGAGTTCGCTGTGTTCAACCCGCACCAGCTTCTGATCACCGCTGCGTTCAGATTGCGAGACCTTTGCTGTGCCGGAAATGTTGGTTACCACCGCTTCACCCTTGGGTGTGCGCCTGGCTTCGAACAACTCTTCAACACGCGGCAGACCCGTGGTGATGTCTCCGCCTGTGGCAACGCCGCCCGAATGGAAGGTACGCAGGGTAAGCTGTGTGCCTGGCTCTCCAATGGATTGCGCGGCCACCGTGCCTACCGCTGAACCCAACGTGACCAATTTTCCGCGGCCAAGATCCATGCCATAACATTGGGCGCAAACGCCATGGATCAGTTCGCAAGTCAATGGCGAGCGCACGAATACGTTTTCGATTCCAGCATCCGTGACTTTACGAATCAGGTCGTGATCGAGAATTTGATTGCGGTCCGCAATGATCTCTCCGGTTTTTGGATTAACAATACGCGCCGCAAGAGAGCGTCCGAATAAACGGTCTTTTAATTTTTGTCCGGCAACATCGTCTTCCTTGCGGATCCAAATCCCATCTTCAGTACCGCAATCCTCTTCATTGATGATGATATCCTGGGCAACATCGACCAGACGGCGGGTCAGGTAACCGGCATCCGCAGTACGCAGAGCGGTATCCGCCAGACCCTTTCTGGCACCATGCGTTGAAATAAAGTACTCCAGCGCGGTCAGTCCTTCGCGGAAATTGGATTGGATCGGCAGACGGATGATACGACCGGATGGATCAGCCATCAAACCGCGCATACCTGCCAACTGGGAGATTGGGCCAAATCCGCCTTTGGTTGCACCCGAACTGGCCATCGTGGATAAGTTACCGGCTGGATCCATTGCGTTTTTAACAGCCTTGCCTACTTCCTCAGTGGTCTTCTGCCAGATATCGATGACAAGTTTATCGCGCTCCTCTTCCTTCAAAAGACCGCGGCGATAATCTCGGTTGATCTTCTCCACATCTACCTGGGCTTTACCCAGGATCGTAGCTTTTTCTTGAGGAATCGAAATATCCGAAACCGCGATCGTCGTTCCAGACTTCATGGCATATTGAAAACCGATATCCTTGATGGCATCCGCCACTTCAGTGGTTTGGTTTTCACCACAAAGGTCATACACATCTGCAATTAGATCCTTAACTCCTGATTTTTCCAGTACGGTGTTGATGAACTGAACTTCCGGGGGAAGGATACGATTGAATAACACACGGCCAACCGTTGTGGTCAACAAACGGGTCTCCGGTTTTTTCATGCGGCGGTTATTCTCATCGAACCAGGTATTCATGCGAATCCTGATCGGTTGATGAATATCCACCTGCCCCAACTGGTAAGCAAGATCGACTTCATCAATATCGACAAAGATTCGAATCTTCTTCTCGGCTTCTTCCCTCTCTTTGCCATCCTTATACTCAACCTTTAAGTTGGCATTCTGGGTCAGGTAATAGATTCCCAGCACCATATCCTTTGCAGGGCTGATGATCGGCTCGCCATCCGCGGGTTTGAGCAGGTTCTTTGAAGAAAGCATTAGGGTTCTGGCTTCTTTCACTGCCTTCTCAGAAAGCGGAACATGCACAGCCATCTGGTCGCCATCGAAGTCAGCGTTGAAAGCAGTGGTCACCAGCGGATGAAGTTGAATTGCACTTCCTTCGATCAAAATCGGTTCAAAAGCCTGGATACCCAACCGGTGAAGAGTTGGTGCCCGGTTGAGCAAGACTGGTCGTTCTTTAATGACCTCTTCCAACACTTCATAGACTTCCGGTTTATTACGTTCGATCAGCCGTTTGGCGGATTTTACATTCGCGGCATAACTGTGAGAAACCAGGCGTGCCACCACAAACGGCTTGAACAATTCAAGCGCCATCGATTTTGGAAGCCCGCACTGGTAGAGTTTAAGTTTAGGACCCACAACGATCACCGAGCGTCCCGAGTAGTCCACACGTTTGCCCAGCAGGTTTCGGCGGAAGCGTCCCTTCTTCCCCTTTAGCATGTCGCTCAATGACTTGAGTTCACGGCGACCGCGGCGGGATAATGCCTTGCCACGCTGCGAGTTGTCAATCAATGAATCTACGGCTTCCTGCAGCATACGTTTTTCATTGCGTACGATCACGTCCGGAGCGCCAAGTTCGAGCAGCCTCTTCAAGCGGTTGTTGCGGTTGATCACGCGCCGGTAAAGATCGTTCATGTCTGAGGTGGCAAATCGTCCGCCATCCAATGGAACCATCGGGCGCAGATCAGGGGGAATCACAGGCAGCACAGTAAGGATCATCCATTCCGGTCGGTTACCCGAGCGACGGAAGGATTCGATGACCTTCAGGCGTGTGGTCGCCTTCTTGCGTTTCTGCTTGCTCTTGGAAGTCCGCACCTCAGTCCACAGGTCTTCAGCCAACTTATCCAGATCGAGGCGCCGCAAAATATCATAAAAAGCTTCGGCACCCATGTCGGCGCGAAATACCTGTCCCCAACGGGATTTCAGTTCACGGTAGCGGGATTCCGTAAGGAAAGAAAATGAACGGAGTTCCTGCAATTCATCGCGCAGCTGACCAGTTTGATCATTTGTTTCAGTGGATTGATCCTCCAATTGGTTCTGGAGTTCCTCCATTGCAGTCGCGGCTTCTGCCTTGACTTCATCGATGGACATTTTGATCTGATCGCGATCGCGTTCGCGCTGTTTTTTAAATTCATCCTCGATCTCTTCGAGGCGTTCTTTGACTGCCTTTTGAACGCTGGAAATATGCTTGGACGAGATGGTTTCACCGGTTTCGGCAATCACCAGGCTGGCCTGTTCGAAGAGTATCTTTTTCTTGATCGTCTGCCCGGATTTTTCAGTTAATGTGCGCTCCAGCGACTGGCCTTCCTGGATCACAGGTTCCAGTTTGGCGGCAATTTCTTCATCCGCTTTGGCTTCGATCTCTTTCATGCGGGCTTGATAATCTGCAACCTTCTTGTCGCGGCTTTGCTTGATCTCAAGAATTTGAGCATTAATGCGGGAGGCTTGTTCGCGCTCGGAATCGTGGATCTCGTCATCCAGCCGTTTCAACGCCTTTTGGCGGGCATCGTCATCGACAAAGGTAACGATGTATTGTGCAAAGTACAGCACGCGGTCCAGATTGCGGCGGGAGATATCGAGCAAAAGTCCCAGGTAGGAAGGAATTCTGCGCGTGTACCAGATATGCGCCACCGGAGTGGCCAGGTCGATGTGCCCCATTCGTTCACGGCGCACGGCGGAACGGGTTACCTCTACACCGCACTTATCACAAACGATACCCTTATAACGCGGATTTTTATACTTACCGCAATAACACTGATAATCTCTTGAAGGACCAAAAATTGCCTCACAAAAAAGGCCATCCTTTTCCGGACGCAGCCTGCGGTAGTTAATGGTTTCCGGTTTTAGAACTTCACCATACGACCAACTGCGAATTGTCTCGGGCGATGCGAGGTTGATGCGGAGAGCGACCAAACTTTTTGTTTCCACTAATGCCTCCTGTATGAGAAACCTGGAGCGGTTTAAACGCAGAGCAGCGCAAAAAATTCAATACTTGCGCTGTTAGAAAATTGAAAAATCATCCATTTTATACATGCAAATGAACAGTTTACCACACATCCCTAAATTTTACAATACCAATTTTTTACCAATATTCCCCTTATGCACGATGGGGATCTCCAAATGAAAGGTGCATCCCTTACCCAATATGCTTTCTGCCCATACTTTCCCCTGGTGTCGATCGGCAATGGACTTTACAATGGACAAACCAATGCCGCCTTCTTTTTGCGGGCTTTTCCCTTTTTCAGATCCCCTTTTTCTGTCAAAGATCGAGGGTAAATCGATTGGAGCGATCCCTGGTCCGTGATCCTGAATCTCAAAGGTCACCGATTTGTCGTTCACTTGCAGGCGCAAGTTAACCTGTCCTCCAATTGGAGAGAATTTTACCGCATTTTCCAGTAAATTGTAGAGGGCACGTTGAAGCAGGGCTTTGTCCGCTTCGATTGTCAAATCCTGTGCCAGCGTCAATTCCCGCATCACCTGGACTTTACGGTTCTTGATCTGTGGCTGGATTTGTTCAACCGCCTGGTCAAATAGTTCGGAAGGAGAGAATTTTTCTATTTGAAGTTCGATTCCCGAATCTATTCTTCTCATATCCAGCAGGTTATCCGTCATGCGGGATATGTCATCGATTCCATCGAGGATCTTTGCCGAATAATCCCGCTGCTGTTCATTCAATTCGCCCACCATTTGCAGCATCGAAGCATAACCGCGGATCAAACTCAACGGCGTTTTCAAGTCATGACTGACTGTTGAAACATACTCGGATTTCATCTTCTCGAGTTCTTTGTATTCCGTCACGTCGCGCAGAACGCAGACCTTGCCCACCAATGAATTCTCCACTTCAACCGGTGAAATCGATACCAGGTAAGTGCGCTCATCTTCCAGCTCGAGTTCGTCCGCTTTGTCTTCATCAGGTTTGGTCGAGATCAAGTATCCATTAAGAACCTCTGAAACAATCTCGCCGTTGAACTCTTTCGTTTCTTCATGCATCCTGACCAGGGCGGTCATTTTTCTCGCGGCTTCGTTGGCAATTAAAAGCTTGCCGCTGTCGCCCACCACCAGTACCGGTTCCGGCGTGGATGCCAGTACGGACTCCAGCCTGCGCTTCCCGACCTCGGCTTTCAGATACAAGGTTGAATTGTTTACCGCCATTGCAGCCTGGCCAGCGAGTGTATTGAGAAAACGAACTTCGGCATCCATGAAACGATGCGGCTGGATGTAGACCATCCAGAGGAATCCTGTGAGTTCTTCGCCGCTGTGAACCGCTATCGCCGCCATTGCCGAGGGCAATGGCACATCCTTGGGTAATCCCATACGTTTTATGCGCGCCTTCGAGGGAATGATCAGGATCGTTTCATCTTTTAAAGGATCAGCCAGCAGTTTATCCAGAGATGCGTAAGTTTCAGCGCTCTCTCCCGCTCGAAATACAAGGTATTCATTTTCCCATCCCTCACCCGGGTGTTTGATCGCCACCAGGCTGGCGGCATCCGCCCCGTATGAGAGAAGGGCTTTCAACAAATATGTTGAAGCTGATTCAAGGTTCAAACTGGATGCCACACCCTGGGAAACATGCAGCAGGGTATCCAGCTCCTCCAATCGTGATTTGAGGCTTAAGCGCATTTGCTCAAATGCAGTTCCCAGCCGACCGATCTCATCGACTCCCCTGGTGTCGATCGTGTCCTCCAGCTCGCCTTTTGAAATCTGGTCTGCTTTGGCTGCCAGGCTTACGAGCGAGGTCGTCAGGGTTTTCATCATGTACCTAAGCAACACAAAAGCAAGGAAGGAAATGACCAGCGAAATCACCAGCAGCGGCACCGCAATGCGCAACGCCAGTTCCTGCGAATGACTGGCTGGCATCGAGAGCACCACCTTCCAATCCTTGTCCTCATCAATGGCAGTGTAGAGCATCTGCCGTGTACCGGTTGATCCGGCGTCTTCTGAATATCCAGAAGCATCCGGCAGCTGTCCCTCGTACGCGGTCATCACCAGGTTGGGATTGGTATCGAAGAGAATGCGGTTGTTTTCATCCAGGATGGTTCCCTGTCCGCCCGCTTCTTTAATATTTTCAAGGGCGAGTACGGCAGGCTGAGAAAACAAATTGATCGAAAAGCTGGTGCGTGCGATCACCACTCCCTGTGCCAGTCCATATTCATCCGGGATGGCCGCGATGAAGGAGATCATCGCCGAATCCCCTCCAGGGTTGGGTGGGATCACATAACTTTGGATCAACACCCCATTTAATGCGAGTTGGATGCCTGCCTGTTCTTCGGAAGATAATCTGAATTGTTCCAACGTTTCAGCGGGATATCCGGTGATCGGAGCACCTGTCAGGTCAAAAACAAAAAGCTGGTTAAAGAATGGAATCTCCCTGATCTTGCTGCGCAGCACCTGCTGGGTTTGATCTTTAGCGTCGATTGGAAGCCCCAATTCCACCAGTGAACTGGTCAGACTTTGACCCGTTTCGAGGATGGAGGGAATATTCTCCGCGGCGATCTTGGCCGAATTTTCAAGCTGACTGACCATGATCTCTCGCGCAGCCTTGCCTGCCACCACCCAATCCGCGATCACCAGTGTTAATAACAAAACCAGCACCATGGGAAGCGCGGTATACAGGATACGATTCTGTAAACCAGTCTCGATCGGAGATGGTCGAAATGTCCTGAATTTGACCCAATCCTGCAGCTTTTGCACGGTGAATAACTCGCAGAGTAATCCCGCGGTTATGATCTGGATGCCGTTGATCACCACCATGGCCCAGGACTGGGTGAACGAATAATCCAACCTCGCTGCCAGGGATCCATTGGTGCTGAAGAATGTGCTGATCAGGAAGAGAGGAATGGTCAGCAGTGTGACGATCACCGCCGCCCCGATGGGATGTCGGAGAAAACCGAAGAAACGGGAGCGGTAATCCTGCCTTAAAGCAATGCCCAGCATTAATGCAATTGCGGCAGTCTCAAGCGGAGAGAAAACGGAATGCGTATTCCATAAAGCATTGATGATACCGCTAAGAAATCCCAGCATGACCGCCGGCCATACGCCCAAAAGACCGCCTGCCAGCATCAGCGGCAATGATGCAAAGATCATGACTGCCGGTGAAGCAGTCTCGCGCGGGATGTTTGGCAGAGGAAGTTTATCTTCCAGGGGCAATTTTATGCCAATAAACATGGCGCTGAGAACAGCGGCGGCCGCCAGGATGCCAAATATCAGCCAGAAGCGCCGGGAAATGTCGACCTTCCAGTTTTGCCGCAGCACCCACAGGATCATCGCCGCCAGGATGAACCACCCCAGCCATCCAATGAGATGGTAGGGGGTGTCAAAATAGGGTGACGAATCCAGAAGGTGCAAGATCATAATATAAGTGTTTGGCTTTACTCCATGTTGGCTTCCTGGTTAAATTTTTTCCAGGCAATTCGATACAGTAATGAATTTCTGCTTTTCTGTGTATTTGATGAAACAGCCTTGTGCCATTGATCTTCCATTTCAGCCGCCCGGGTAAAGGCGGTTTCAGAGAGCTCACGGCGCCGGTTGGGCGATGCATTACGGTTTCTTTCGACTTCCACCATGAACTCTTCTTCGATTAATTTCTGGTCGCGCCGAATTATCCTGATCGACTGGGCATAATTTCGCAGCACCTCCCGATGCAGTGCCTCATGCCGCCAGTACAACGCCGCCTGGTCGTACACCCCGCCAGGTCGTGAACCTGTATGCGGCATCCCCGCATCCAGCCAAATAGGTTTATAGACCGAGGTGCATGGGGCAGCCGTTCCGGTAACCCAATGAACCGGTTTTTCTCCTTTTTTCAAAACTGAGACCATCGATCCTGCCGTCTG
>DAOUGM010000010.1:0-1889 GCA_034428895.1 Anaerolineaceae bacterium | reverse complement strand
GGCCGCCGGTTGGCGGATCGAGCCTGCGGTATCGGTGCCCAGCGATAGCGGAACCTCTCCTGCTGCCACGCTGGCTGCGCTTCCGCCGGAAGAACCGCCGGGAACGCGGTCTGTTTTCCACGGGTTGCGCGGGCTCGGCTGGAACGCCGAGGACTCGTTTGAGGATCCGTAGGTAAACTCATCCAGGTTGACCTTGCCCACCATTACCGCGCCGGCGTTGAGCATTCGCTCCACGGGGGTGGCGTTATATGGCGCTTTGAAATTCGCCAGGATCTTCGAAGCCGCCGTGGAATAGGTATCTTTGACGCAGAAAATATCCTTGACGGTAAATGGCACGCCCGCCAGCGGGCCGGGGTCTTCACCCTGGCTCAATTTGCGGTCGATTTCCTCCGCCTGCTTGCGCGCGATCTCATCCGTGCGGGTGATAAAGGCGTGCACCTTGTGTTCGTCTTCATCAATCATCTCAGCCGCGCCATTCAAAGAACCGGGGCGGCCGTCGACCTCGCCGATGCGTTTGAGCGAAGATTCGAGGATCTCAACCGCAGAAACTTCCTTTTTTCGAATTAATTGGGTCAATTCCAATGCAGTGCGATCGCAAAGTTCCATAATTCCTACTTCAGCTCGATATGGGGGATATCAGGGACGACGATGTAGCGCTCTTCGATCTGGGGCGCCTGATCCAGGATTGCTTGCACATCCGGGTATTTCCGCCAAACATCTTCGCGCGGTTGGGCGCTGCCGGGTTCGTCGTAGGGCACGCCGTGCAGGCTGATGGGCACATTTTCGTCCAGCGGAATGGCCTCCAGTTCGTGGATGGCCTTCAACTGGTTGTTCAATTGTCGGCGCAAATATTCCGCCTGGTCAGCATTCAATTCCAGTGCGGCGAGTGCCACCAAATGATCAAATATTTCCTGGGTGATCTGTTCGCTCATGAAAGAAACTCGATTCTAATGGATTGAAGTCACCAAACATACGGTGCAATTAATTCGCGGGTGGCAGCACCAGGGGGGTCATTGTGGGGATGGGAGTGCTGGAAGGAAGCCGGAAGACCTCGTTGGTGGGTGTGGGCGTCCAGGTTGGAGGAAGCTGAACCTGGGTGGCCGTGGGAGATGGCACCATGATCGTCGGTGGAAGTGTCGGCAGCGGGAACGGGTTGAGTGACGAATCCGGGTTAACAAAAATGGTCAGGATGACAATTACAATTGTTATCGTCGCCACTGCAACCAGGATTGTCAGAATATCCCAAACGGAAAGCTTCATTCTCATTCCTCCCCTGATTTTGACCTCAGTGGATGGTTTCCTGTCAGTATAACCAACTTTATTCCACTGTCAAGTTTACCCGAAAAAAGGTTTTTTTAGCAACCAGGCATGCTATAATGCGGATTCGAGACAGCAAATGAGATGCAAACCTCCTCTTCTGTTTTACCTGGTCGGGATCGCCTACATTCTGGCGTCCCTGGTTTTTCTCTTTGGCGTGATCCAAACCGTTTCATCCTGGAACTGGCTGCTGGCAATGAACTACCGGCCGCATCCCGCTTACAATATATTTGAAAATACCTTCTTCTTCCTTGTATGTCTGGTATCAGTCGTATCTTTATGGACAAGAACACGGTGGGCACCTCTTTTTTGCCAGGTATCCGCTGCTCTGGTGACTGTCTGGTTGTGGCTGGATCGCGTTTTGCTGGTACAAAACCATTTGCCCATTAAGCAGCACATCCTCCCCCTGGTCTCGTCGATCCTGATCCTGCTCTTCCTGCTTCTTTCGCTGTCTTTGCTCCAACCGTACATGAAAAATGGCTCAACCGCCAGTCCTGTTGAAAATGATCCCGGAGATTATGATGAAAATTCCCCCGCTTGAGAAGGAAGTGAAATTTTTTATCAATGATCCC
>DAOUGM010000009.1:0-11083 GCA_034428895.1 Anaerolineaceae bacterium | reverse complement strand
TCCCATCCAGGATAAATCGTCCGCGCTACCAAAAAACTGGTTAAAGATTCGATAATAGAGTAATTCTTCCTTTGTATTCAACCTCCACCCATTGGAAAGATAGCGTTCTCCTAGAAAATCCGCCATACTGACCTGGTCCTCGGCATATTGGGTCAACAGACCCTCCACTCCAACGCCCTGCCAAAACTTCAACTTGGGACGGTGTAAAATCCGGCTCGGCAAAAGATCCGCCACGGCTTGCCGCAGGATCCATTTTTCAACTCCATTACGAAGCTTAAATTTGACCGGAATCCTAAGTGCGTATTCCACCACATTAGGGTCAAGGAAGCAGACATGCGGAATCGTGGCATGTGCAGAGGCACAACGGTCAACTCGTTGAAGCGCCGTGTTATGCAGCCGATTGGTAATATCAATCAATTCAAAGGGCAGTCTTTCCAGATCTACCCCCTTGAGATATTCATATCCTGCAAAAAGCTCATCTCCCCCCTCGCCAGTGAAAGCAGCCGGAATGTACCTGGATGCGTGTTGAGCAACCAGGTAATTGAAGATACTCGACCGGACCAATAGAGCATCAAAAGATTCAAGATAATAAATTACATCTGGTAACACTCTAATGATCTCTTCGGGTTTGACGATGATTTCATGATGGTTCGAATGAATATGCTCAGCCATTTGCCGGGCATAGAGCAGATCTGGGGCATCAGGTAATCCTACGGCAAATGTTTCAATACGTTTGCAATACTGGCTGGCGATCGCGGCAATTGCACTTGAATCAAGTCCACCCGAAAGCCATGAACCAGTTTTGCCAAAATCAAGGCATTCTTTTACAGCACCTTCCAACCGGCGACGCAGCTCTCTCGCGATTTCCTCGGGGGGATTGTCAATTGGCTCCTGGATTTTTAGGCTGAAATATGGTTCGAGATGTTCTCCATCAAAAGTGCATCCTGGTGGTAATTCATGAATATCCGTTGTTGCGAGTAATAGACCTTTTACTTCAGAAGCAAAACAAAGTTCGTTCTCATTGGTCCAGCCGTAATACAATGGTGCCAGACCAATTTGATCACGTGTTATGGTAAGCCCGGATTTGGTGGCTGCAACCCTGACATTACGTCCCCCAGTAGTGCAATCTTGTGCGACCCCCGTTTCTTTTAGAACATCCATAGACCGTTCCTGGATGCCATTGCCACTCATTCCTACGATGGATTCATTTTCCTTGTGGATTCCAGACCATTCATCCCCTCGATGATTCATCTTTTCTAGCATTTGCTCAACAAGAGCGATTTTATCCGGGGAGTTAACCCCTGCAATAGCTGTCATCAATTTTTCCTTTCTTTCATCCCTCGATTTTTCCTGTATTCACATATTCGGTGAGCTCACCCACAGAAATATTTCCTATTCCCAGCTTGTCCACCGTTCTGCCGCGCCGCCAGTAGTCCGTGCGGTGAACGATGTTCCCCAGGGTGATGATGGCGTTCATGGCGTGCACGTTCACCCCGAATCGGTCGCCCAGTGAGGCGATCGGCACCAGGCTCATGGGCACGTCCTCGAAAATATAGCGGTGGTTGAGGGTCGCCGGCGCCTTGATGCCGTAATAACCCTCCTGGTTGTGAATGGCTTCATATAGATCGCTGCCGGTGGTGTCGTAGGCCAGCTTCAGCCAGTCCATGGCATTGCGCGTGTTCAGTCCCAGTGACGATCCCACTGTCACGCGTTCGCGGTCGAGCGTTTCCAGCACGCGCGCCACGGAGGGCGACGCGCCGTCGATGTAGAACTGATAATCGCCGTGGGTGGATTCGATCCAACCGGCATTGAGCAGCGTCAGCGCGGGGTGAAAGATCGAGCCCATGTTGTTCAAGCCGGTTTGCAGCACGTTACCGCCGTCGATGAACTGCGGGTACGCCTCGTGGATGCGCTCCAGCACCAGCTTGGTACGCGTGGCTGGCAGAGCCGCCAGCGGCACGGCTTCCTTGATGCGGAAGATGCGTGCCTGAGCCGGACCGTCGGAACGCGAAGCGTAGATAAAGGTTTCCGCCTCGGCAATCGTCACGTCCGCCGTGCACTGGTTGTCGCGCAGCACCTTGGCTACCTCGATCGCTCCGCAGGTGCGCCCCGGGTGCAGCACGATGATCTGCCCGTCCTTGAGGAACGGCGCCATATTCTTTGCCAACTCTGCATGCGCGGAGGAGGGCACCACGACCATGATCATTTCCGCCCCCTCGATGGCGTCTTCCATGTTGGAGGTTGTCAGTTCCAGCCTGCCGAAATCGCGTTTTTCACCCTCGATGCCCGCCAGGTCGATGCCGCCCAATTCTTTGATCGCCGAAATATGTTCCGGCGTGCGGTTATACAGGCGCGTCGGGAACCCCATCAGCCCCAGGTGCGCTGCCATTGCCTTCCCCCCATGACCGGCTCCCACCACTGTGATTTTCATTTTGTTGGTCATTGAGTTCTCTCCTTGTTCACAAATTTGCCAGTCTCTCACGTTCTGAAATTACCCTGCCGTTGGCATCCACTGCCTTGCAGGCACCGTTAATCAGACTGGTTCGGATCTCCCCTTTGGCAAACATGTTGTTGCGTAGATGCGGCGCGTCCATGATCCCCAGACTGACCGATTGCGCAAGGGTATGGGCGTCTATCAGGGCATCCGTTGCCTGTGCTGTTGCAATACCGCGCATGGCTTGCAGTGTGACCCCCGCCTCCGACACCAGCTCTTTGATGCGTGCCTGCACCGCCCGATCGGCGAGCATGTCCGGCGCGCCGCGCAGCGCGTTCTCGATCGAACGCCTGGCCATCAGCGCCGCCTCGATCACGTCCTCCGCCGTGGCGGCGTGATCCGCCTCGGTGTGCCCCACGATATGCACGATGTGCGGGCGGACCGCCATTTGCAGGTAGATGCTGGCGGATAGGTGGGCGCGTGCCGCCGCCGGCTGCAGCGGATAACTGAGCAGGCCGGTGCGCGTCTGGCGCCAGATGCGAAAGTTCTCATCCGCCAGGGGTTCAATGATGCGCAGCATGGCGGCCATCTTGGCCAGGTCCATGGCGTCGCTCAAGCCCGGCGGGCTGTTGAACATCAACTGGGCAATGTAATCCTTGACCCCGAAGGCTTTGGCGTTGTACGCCGAAAGGTAAGCCGAAACCACGCAGACCACGTCCGGCGCATCGCGCATCCCCCAGTGGTGCGGTTCGTTGAGTTCGACGGGGATCCCTCTCTCGCCGTACCAGCGCATAACCTGCTGGTGCTCGCGGATGGATCCTTCCAGGTCCCAGGGTCCGCGCCCATCCATGCGGTTGAACCAGAAGAGCGGAATGGCGCACCAGGCGTTGCGAATGGTTTCCACGCTGACCTCGGCCAGCCGGATAAAGTCGTCGGTGCCCGAGTAGGTGCGCAGCAGGGGGAAGTTCCCCGTGCGGCTGGCCTGGTAGAGGGTGCGGTAGTCATCCGCGGAGCGCACCGGCACCCCGCCGGCGCCAAACTTCCGCGGATTTTGACGCTCCGGATGGAAAAAATTCTCCTGCGCGTCCTGGTCGATGCCCAGCGAGATCACGTCCAGCACGCGCGCTTGCGCGATCTGCCGCATGCCCTCGGCTGTGGCCGCCAGGGTCGGCAGTCCAAAATGGTGGCGCAGCAGCGGGTAGGGCGACTTCCAGGTAATACGTTCCAACGTTGTGGATGGATAAGTGATTTCCTGCTTTTGCTCACCATCTTCCCCCTTGAGGGCTGCCAGCACGTCCTCGGTCAGCTCATTGCCGTCGAACACGCGGTCGAAGAACCCCATTTTACGCGCGCGCTCCGCCACGGGCGGAGTACCCGCAAAGTAGAAATTGACTCCGTCGGAGCGGAGTTCGTCGGCGTGCTCCGCGAATTCTGCGAGCAGCCTCTCCCCCGTTTCGGGCGTGAGGCGGTAGGATACTCCCACCAGGTCCGCCTTCTCGCGCCGCGCGGCGTCGATCACATCCTCAACGGAAACCGCCGGACCCAGGAACACCGTGCGCCATCCCGCGGATTCCGCCAGGCGCAAAAAGTTGACCACCCCCGCCACGTGAACGCATTCCCCCAGTGCCGCCGCTACAACCGTCTTTTTCATGATTCCTCCTTTTCTATTCCGCCGCAGAGACAGCGAACGGAACCTGTTGGAAGGGATTCTGCCAATACCAGTAAATTAGGCGGTGTACTTGCTTTCCATTGCCTGTGCTGCATATGGCACAGGCGGATCAGAAGATCCAAATTCTGTTGACCAGGAGAGAACTCCCCCAAAACCGGCGGCGTTTCCGGTTTTCTTGATCTCTCAGCAATGGAAAATATTATAAAGTATTTTTTTCAATTTTTTTAGGCAAATACTGGAATGAATTTTAAAATCCAAACCACCGGTTTACAACACGATTTGAATGTGCTAATGTAAATATGGTTTCCAAAAGTTCATTTGACAACTGAAGGGGAGGAAAATATGCGCTCGTCTTCCAAAAACGGCAACGCTGTCGGGTGCCTGATCATTTTTGCGGTCGTCCTCGGGGTTGGTTTGATCCAATCCATTGTCCGGTATTTCCAGGATAAACCCCTTTACGCGGAAGCCCATGCCGCCTACCTGGTGGGGGATTGCAGCACCGCGCTGCCAATCTTTGATGTACTCGTCAATAAATTCCGTTTCATCGACTTCGGCAGGCTGAAGGATAAATCCAGTACCCAAGCCATCGACTGCCGCCAGTACCAGCTCGCCCTCGAAAAGGGCATCAGCGGATTGTATGAATATGCGATCAATCAACCCAACAATGGGCTTGTGTCCACCGCAAAGAAAAAAGCCGAGGACCTGCTGATTAACCTGACGGATACGGCAGAAAACATGACCATTCTGGGAAACGATACCTGTAGCAAACAGGATGATTTGGTCAACTCGGGCTGGTTGAACGAAAACACACTGCCAAAATTTGCATATTACTGCGCGAAGGTTTTGCTGGCAGACGGATACGCGGAAGAAGCGATCGGCAAATTGACCTTTTTGCTGCAAAATTACCCGGAAAGCGAAATGGCAGGATTGGTCTGGAAAAATTTGGAAACGAGCGTGGATTTCTGTCCATTGTTGCCGGAGATGAGCAGCGATCCAGCCTTCAACATCAGTCGGGATAAGCTGCCCGATTTTTACCTTACCTGCGGAAGAAATTTGGATTCTGTATCTGATTATGACCAGGCTGTGGTCACATACCAGGCCTTCCTCGACCAGTTCCCCGATCACCCCTCGGTTGAAGAAGTGAAAAAACTGCTGGCTGCAGCCTTGATCGCTCAAGCGCGCGCTTCCGGTTCAGGCACCATCGAAAAGCCCGATGCCATCGGTTACGCGCCGGCAGGCATATCGCGCGTGGTCATTCAAAATGATTCCCCCCACGACCTCAAGCTGGTCTTTTCCGGACCTGACGCGCTGATCGAAGAGCTGCCCGCCTGCCCGGAATGCACCGACTACTCCATGATGGGTCCCATGTACTGCCCCGAGCAGGGCGCCATCGGCACTTATGAATTGACGCCGGGGCAATACGAAGTACTGGTGGAGACCACCCATGAAGAGAACATCATCCCCTTCACCGGCACCTGGAATTTGGAAGGCGGCAGCGAATTCTATTCCTGCTTCTTCGTGGTGACGAGTTTTTATTAAACTTGACCCTGCACCGGAAAAAATGCACGATCATTCACTGCTTTATTTTTCTTTAAGGTTGATTCTATATAAACGGATTGTAAAATCTTCCGTGGTTAATGAAAACCGAAATCAACACGGTAATCCCCATGATCAGCAGTGAAAAGATGATGGCTGCATAATCGCGTGCAATTAATCGGCTTTTCGTGAACCAGGTCCTTTTTTTATTTTTCCCAAACCCGCGCAAATCCATGGCATTGGTGATCACTTCAATGCGGTCCAGGGTCGAAAAAATGAGCGGTATCACCACGAGCAGTGAATTCTTAAAACGGTTGCCCAGGCTGGCTTTTCCACTCATTTCCAATCCGCGGGCTTGTTGCGCCTGGCTGATATCATGGTAAACACGCTGGACGTCTGGAAAATATCGCAGAGTTAACGAAAAGGCAAACGCAGCCTTGTAATTCACCCCGACCCCGTTCAACGCCGATGCGAACTCGCTGGGGTTGGTAGTTAGTAAAAATATGATCCCCAGCGGGATGACGCTCAAATATTTAAAAAACTTGGTTGTCTGGTAAAAAACCTGCTCCTGGGTAAGGATATAAGGGCCAAATATCTTGATGATTTGATGCCTTGTGCCATAAATTTGCACCCCCTGTTCTGGTGAGAATAGGAAGGTGATGAGGGTATTGATCACAAGAAATATCAGCACATAAATCACCATCAATCTGATCTGGCTCCATTTAATTTTGGAAACCCGCAGTATCACCAATGAAAATATTAATGCCCCCAGGATCACCCGGATATCGTATGAAAACATAATCGCAAATGTTAATACCAGGAAGCAAATGAGCTTGGTGAGTCCTGATAAACGGTGGATAAGGGTATCTTCGTAATTATATGAAAAGAGTCTCGCCTTCATTTGAGTGCCTCTCGTTCATAATCGATGAAATTTTGCACAAATTGCGTGCCGTCCGGGATTCCTGCAAGCTGAGCCAGGTGATATAAAGACGTTTCCTTCAGGTTCGCCTCCTGGATGATTTTTTGGTCGCACAATACCACGGATGCCAGCGTATCCGCAATAATCTCCCCGCCGGCAAGTACAATTGCCCGGGGCGTATACTCCAGCATCAAGTGCATATCATGGGTGATGAGGATCACCGTAATACCCAGTTTATTGATCTCTTTCAGAAATTCCATGATCTCGCTGTAATGCCGGTAATCCTGCCCGGCTGTGGGTTCATCCAGGATCAGGATTCGTGGGTTCATCACCAGGATCGAAGCGATGGTAACTCGTTTCTTCTGACCATAACTCAATGCGGAGATTGGCCAATCGATGAACGGGGCCAGACCACAAATGTCGAGCACTTTCTCCACCCTGGGCTTGATCTCCTCTTCGGAAATCCTTCGCAGCCGCAAGCCCAGGGCTACCTCGTCGAAAATAAGCGGTTTGGAGATCATCTGGTTGGGATTCTGCATGACCACGCCGATGAATTCTGCCCGTTCTTTGATGGACTTGGAAGCCAGGTTCTGTCCTTTATAGAGTACGGCGCCTGTATCTTCCTTTTCAAATCCGCAGATGATCTTGGAAAGGGTGGACTTTCCGGCGCCGTTCTTCCCCACAATGGAAACCATTTCACCTTCACGAATATCAAAATTGATATTGTTGAGTGTGGGTGTTACACCATTATAAGAAAAACTCAGCTTGTCCATCATCAAAATCGAGGGGTTTGGATTCTGATGGTCAACCGCTTTTACCGAGCGGTTCCATTTTATTAAGGCGTCATTCACCCCCCTGGTATCCAGGCTCCATATGTAACCTGGCTTCATTTCTGGTGTGACTTGAATATTTGCATACTTCATGGCTGTCACATAGAGCGGTTCGCGAATGCCATTCTTCACAAGAATGTCTGAACTGACCAGGTCGTGGACATTCATATCAGCGATGATCATTCCATCGTTGATCACGATCACGCGGTCGACTTCTCGATGCAATACATCCTCAAGGCGGTGCTCTATGATGATTACAGTTTTTTTCAGGTTCTTATGAAGATCATCGATGATCTCGATGGCTGTTTTCCCGGTGGCCGGGTCCAGGTTGGCCAGCGGCTCATCAAAAAGAAGAACATCCACGTTGTCGATCAAAACCCCAGCCAGAGAGGTTCGCTGTTTTTGACCGCCGGAAAGTTCAAAGGGGGAGGAAGACTCCAGGTGATCCATTCCAACCATTGCGGCTACCCGGTCAACCCGTTCGCGCATTTCAGCATTGGGGACGCAATCATTCTCCAATGCGAATGCGATGTCTTCGCCCACGGTCAGGCCCACAAATTGTCCATCCGAATCCTGGAGTACGGTGCCGATCATCTTGGAAAGCTGGAAAATATCCAGCTCCCTGGTTTCCAGGTTCTTGAAAGTCAGGCTCCCTGTCGTGTTCCCCTTGTAGTAAAACGGGATCAATCCATTCAGGCAATGTCCCAGCGTGCTTTTCCCGCTGCCGCTTGGTCCAACTATTAGGATTTTTTCACCCGGGTAGATTTTTAAGTTAATGTGATGCAGCGTGGGCTCTGCCTGGGAATAATACTGAAAGGAGAAATCTTTAAATTCGATAATGGGAGTTTGGTTCATCTACTCGGTCAGCCGCATTCCTGCCTGGTTCCAGGGAGGGAATGTATCCTTCCTTTTGTTTTCGTGGATGGCAATAATATCATCCTTAATGCATACTCTTATACAAGGGTAATTCAAAAATCAATTCGTTGCCATGGTTCCATGAATAATTGGATGGCAGTAAGTTCGATGCCTGCCATCCAATTTTCAGTTTCTCGATTCGTGTTGGAACCCTAACTTTTCTTGGTCAGGCTTCCCTTCTTTGTTCGGGTGGCTGCATAGGCAATGCACAGCAGCGTGCCGATGACGCCAGCGCTGATCGAATTCATCAAGGCTGCCACTGCTCCCTGGGTGAAGACCAGGTTTACCGGTTCGGCATAAATGAGGATATCCAAAACGGGAGCGACGATGATCCATGCAACGATGTTGCCGAGGATCTGAATGATGTTGAAGGTCAGGATATCCTTCCACTTGAACTCGCCTTCCTCAATTTTGCTGCGTTTGAATGCGAATCCATAGACAAAGCCTGCGACACCGCTGGCGATGACCCAGCTCCACCAGGGGGAGCCGTATTGAACCGCGTCACTGATTGCATGTCCAATAAAGGACATCAGTGCGGCGGCGATAGGTCCAAAGAGAACTCCAAAGAACGAACTCAGACCATACGCGGTTTGAAAACTGGTCTCTGGAACAGGGGATGGAACTTTGACGTACATGAATAATAGCGCAAAGAGTGCGGCTCCAAGAGCTGCTGCAACGATAGTTTTGGTTGTTACTTTAAAAATTCCTTTCATCAGTTCTCCTCCTTATTTAATTTTCTTATATTATCCATCAAGTCCATAGAAAATTAACACTCAATTGTCCATAGCGATGTGTTATTTGAGCGCCTCGTTATTGATGATCACCTCAACCGCGTCACCCACTTTGCCGCCGGTGACTTTGGCGGCGCTGCCGTTGACTACCGCGATCTCCAGGAAATCCTCGCTGTCCACCAGGGCGATGATCTCGCCCGGCTGGCGGTGCCCGTAGGATGGCGCGATGCTGTTGATCTGCCGACCCTTGAAATTGATGGTGATGTCCCTATCGATAATTTCGCTTGCCGGAAGGTCGGTGGTCAGGTTGCCGAACACATCCGCAACCGTGATGTGGGCGGTGAACCCGTTCGCGGTCTTTTGCGGCTTGAGCATGGAAAGCAGCACAGGGTCCGTGAAAGGCTTTCCCATCGATTCCAAAGAGACCCCCGCCGCCAGGTGCGCCCCCACCGGGGCAAATACATCGCGCCCGTGAAAGGTGTGGCTCACCGCGGGCAGCCAGTATTGCGGCTGGTCGAGCTGCACAAAGGTCATGGATTTGCCGGCTTTTTTCGCGCTCTCGATCAGCGGTGTGAACAATCCGTTATCGGGTCCCACAAAGTAGTGCTCTCCGATGCGCGCAGCCATCAGCCTGCGCCCCGTACCCACTCCCGGGTCGACCACTCCGATATGCACTGTGCCCTCCGGGAAGAAGGGCGCCGCCCGCCAGAGCGCGATCGCGCCTTCCATCACGTTCTGAGGTTTGATCTCATGGGTGATATCAGCGATCTGTGCGGTGGGAATGATCTGCCAGATCACGCCCTTCATCGTACCCACAAAACCGTCCTTGGTGCCGAAATCCGTTAATAAAGTAATGACAGCCATTAATAACCTCTATTCGGGGTGATGATTACCGTCTATTTATAGCATGACGATATATGCAAGTCAACCAACCGGCGTCCACCCTCACCTTTTCGCAACGCCTATCTTCTGGATACCTTCTGCGCCAATCGATCTCCCAGGCCCTGGATGCCCTGCACCAGGAGAATGAGCAGCACGACGGTGGCCGCCATGACTGCGGTCTCGTAGCGCTGATACCCGTAGCGGATGGCGAGGTCGCCCAATCCGCCGCCGCCGATGGCGCCTGCCATTGCCGAATAACCGATGAGGTTGATGATCGTCAGCGCCGTACCCAGAATGAGTGAGGGCATGGCTTCCGGTATCAGCACTTTACGGATGATCTGCCAGGCGGAACAACCCATCGCCTGCGCCGCCTCGACCAGCCCGCGGTCGACCTCGCGCAAACCGCTTTCGGCCACGCGTGCGAAGAACGGAATGGCGGCCAGTGACAGGGGCACGATCGCCGCCGTGGCTCCAATGGAGGTGCCCACCACCAACCGGGTGAACGGGATCACGAGTACCAGCAGGATGATGAACGGCAGTGAGCGCGTGACATTCACCAGCACACCCAATGTGCGGTTGAGCGCGGGGGCGGAGGCGAGACCATCGCGCTCGGTGATGACCAGCAGCACGCCCAGCGGCAGGCCGAGCGCCACGGTAAGCAGCGTGGAAATTCCCACCATGTAGAGGGTATCCGCTGTCCCTTTCACCAGGTTTGGAATCCAGATCGACCAGTCCATCAGCGTACCTCCACGTGCAATCCAATACTCTTTAAGTAGCTCAGCGCCTGGGTTACCTGTGCGCCCGAAAACTCGACCTGCAGGCGCCCGATGCGCCGCCCGCCGATCATTTGAATGCTTCCGCCCAGGATATTGAGGTCGATATCAAACTTCCGCACCAATCCTGACAGTACCGGCCGGTCGGCGGCTTCGCCGATGAACGTGATCGCGGCGCTGGTGGCGCCTGGCGTGACCGCGGCCTCCTCGTTTGGCGGGAAGAACGCCCGCGAAAGCCGGCTTTCGGGATCGACTGCCAGGTCATCCACCGCGCCTTCCTCAACGATCCTGCCCTCGCTTAAGACCGCGGCATGGTCGCAGATTTGTTTCACCACGTTCATCTCATGCGTGATGAGCAGGATCGTCAATCCCAGGCGCCGGTTCAAATCCTTCA
>DAOUGM010000008.1:0-13609 GCA_034428895.1 Anaerolineaceae bacterium | reverse complement strand
TGAGATTGTTTATCCTTTACAAGATCATCTAGAAAAATTTTCTGATGTGACATATATATTTTGGAGAATTGAGGTTCAAGACAATATAATCACTAGCAAAATTACTCCTTATCTACTATTAAAATATTCTTATATTGATGATATTTTACTAATTAGGGATATTCATCTTTCCGGTAATCATGTTTTAAGTGAGAACATTAATCTTATCAATCCGGTATATAAACCCAATATAAAGAATATTCCGAGTGTACATCTTGAATCTCTAAACTCACGATTTTTATGTTCAGTTTTTGAAGCAAATATTAATGGGGATGTTCTAATGTTTTCAGAGATACGTGGAGTATCAGAAAAAACACGACCGATAATATTTCATGAAGATGAATCTGGGCTTACTGATTGTGATATTAACGAAGGTTTTTTTAAGTCTTGTATTATGAAGTTTATCTATGGGAAGCAACAGTAAGAAATTGCATTAAATTTGTATCAAAAACAGGATAATATTTCATGTCCGAGAGGTCGGCGGTTCAAATCCGCCCGCCCCGACCAGAATAAAACTGACTTTACTGCAAAGTCAGTTTTTATTTATGCAAAAATCCCTGTAGATAATAATTTATGGTTTAATATTGGAAAGGGTGTGCTATGGAATCATCTTGTTTTCTATATAAAACTCGTATAGACCTTGAAAAAAAGATCAGTTCTTCGCATGGTTTATATACCACCGAGAAAATGCAAATTCCATTATTTCCGGATGAACAGCAGCAAAGTAATTTATTCAAAGTTGATTATAAAAATTCGATTATTAATGGTGATTGCGAGCTTGTTTTAAAATCTCTACCCGAGAACTCTATTGATCTAATTTTTACATCACCACCCTATGCTGATCAAAGGACAAACACTTATGGTGGAATTCGTCCCGATCGATATGTATCCTGGTTCATGCCGAAAGCAGATGAATTTCTGAGAATATTAAAACCGACCGGTTCCTTTATATTAAACATCAAAGAGCGTGTGGTGGATGGTGAAAGACATACTTATGTTCTTGACCTAATTCTCGAAATGCGCAAACGTGGCTGGTTGTGGACTGAAGAATATATCTGGCATAAAAAAAATAGTCACCCGGGAAAATGGCCAAACAGATTTCGCGATAACTGGGAGAGGCTTCTACATTTTACAAAACAAAAACGGTTTTCCATGTACCAGGACCAGGTTATGGTTCCAGTTGGAGATTGGGCTCAGACAAGACTGAAAAATCTCTCTGAAACTGATAAAAAACGGGACAACTCGAAGGTCGGAAGTGGTTTTGGAAAGAAGATCGAGAATTGGGTTGGAAGAGAATATGTATATCCAAGCAACGTATTGCATATGGCAACCGAATGTTATAACCAACAGCATTCCGCTGTCTTTCCAGTCGCTTTACCTGAGTGGTTCATAAAGCTATTCACCAAACCAGGTGATCTCGTTTTGGATCCGTTTAATGGATCGGGGACAACTTGTGTGGCAGCTCAACAGCAAAATCGCGATTATATTGGAATCGATACCAATCAAGAATATTGTGAGTTAGCAATTCATCGCCTTCAAGCAGATTTAACTAAGAATGGGGATAATAAATCAACATGAACAAACTTGACATTAATGACGTAAAGGAATACGTAAACGAAAACATTGGTGAGTTTCATAATCAGAGGGTTAAGAGTTTGGATAACCTGAAATTGCTTGAGGTTCTCAAACGAAAGAATCCTTACCTATATAAAGCAAAAAATTTGATGACCTCGGATGCAATTGTTAGAGGAATCGTGGACGCTCATATTTCGTCAAATGAAGAAACGATATTTGGGGATTGGTTGGAAGGATTGGCAATTTATATTAACAAAAAAGTATATGGTGGGTGGAAATCCGGAATTCCAGGGATTGATCTTGAATTCGATGATAGCAATATTCGATATATTGTAAACATTAAATCTGGACCTAATTGGGGCAATCGTTCACAAATTGATAAATTGAGAACAGATTTTATTTCCGCAAAGAGGTCTATTCGAACCAGTAATTCTCATATCAATGTCATCGCAGTCAACGGATGTTGTTACGGTAGATGCGTCAAATTTGATCGGGGAGAGTATTACAAATTCTGCGGACAAAAATTCTGGAGTTTTATTTCCAGTAATGATGATCTATATTTTGAAATTGTTGAGCCCTTAGGATATAACGCTAAAAAGAAAAATGAAGAATATGAGATTTTATATTCCAGTAAAATTAACCTTTTCACAAAGGAATTCACAGAGCTATTTTGTGATGTGTCAGGGAGGATTGATTGGCAAAAGATCCTGAAAGTAAACTCCTCAATTACAGGAATGTAGATTTTTCTCAAACAGGCCAGAATTTTGCATAGCACCCAACCGATTTTTCTGGAATCAAACTATGCAAACATTAAATGATTGTTGACAACATATCATTATCCTTGCATATGATGATATTTTATATATGGTGGACGTCTATGTTTTGCGCGACCTGCCCCGACCAGTTGCCGCTGACAATCTGTAGAGACGCCGGTGGTTTTATTGCCCATTTTCTCCATCAATTCTCCACAGTTCGATGATCTCCCAGTCCAAAAAAATGCTATAATATGACTTAAATTGTCCATATTATTCAATATGGGCAGGGTTCAACTTTCATCCTCAACACAGTCTCATTGCGCCAGCAAAAAGAACTGGATACAAGAGGTGAAAATGCCAAGGTTTTTCGTTGAGGTTCCCCACGAGGCGACAAAAGAAGCCTGCGATGAAGCCATTCAGACCTTCCTTGCCACCGGATCCCATTTCTTGACCAATGCGGACTGGGGCTGCGAGGACGGCGAACACAAGGCCTGGTTCACGCTGGAAGTCGAAGATAAAAACGCCGCCCGGGAAATTCTCCCTCCCTATTATCGTCACCTGGCGAAGATCGTCAGCCTGAGGAAATTCACGGTTGAGGATTTCCCGGATGTGCGCATGCATCACGGCAAGTAAATTACCGGTTCGCTCGCATGATTAGTTTAGGCGGAAAAATGAAAACTGAAGATCAGTACCACCAGGAATTGATCAAGAACATCGCCGAGGATTACGCGGAAATATTGAATTCTTCGCTGCAAGCCGTGTACATCTGGCTGGATGAGGAGTGCATGGTGTGCAACAGCAGGTTTGCCGAACTGCTGGGCTACGATACGGCATCCGAGCTCTCCTCGCAGAAAGGAACGTTCCTCGATAATTTTGTCTCCGAGCCCAGCCAAGCGGCGCTTGCGAAGGCATACAATGATGCCATGAGTAAAAAGATCTCGTCTACCTTTCCCATCCATTGGAAAAAGAAAAACGGGGGAACTGTGCTGGCAAAGGTCAACCTGGTTCCCATCGTATACGGCAATCACCTTTTTGCGCTGCATTTCATCGACTGAGCCGCCTGGCGGGATTCAGTAACATGTAGATGATCCAAATTCAGGGATACGGTACACACATGGATCGGGCTGAACATCTGACCGGGAGACTTCTTTTTCATGCCGAATTCTGGAAATAGTAAATCCATATTGTTCAATCGTAGAATTTTCCCAAAATTACTTAAGCGCGGTAATTCATCGGCTTTGTCCCCGCATGCACGCTCGTGGATATTTACTGAAATTTTACATCGAAATGTATATAATGAATTTACAAAATTTATTTGAAGCTGCAGTCCATTTTTATACTTTGCCAAACTTTGCCGAGCATGACGCCATCATGATTTGATCCAAATCATGGTTTAACATTACCTACCCATCTTCCAACTTGATCGAACATCTTCATAAATTTGCTGCTCTCCAATTAATTTGGAGTTTTTCGCAAATGCAACGAGAGGCCCGCCATGATGCGCTGGTATGTCTTACGATCAAAGCCATTAAAGGAAGTATTTTTATACCAGCAGCTCGGTTTTCACGATATCGAGGCGTATATTCCTTTGGTCTCCCGGCAAAAAAGAACGTCCTCGACCCGAACTACGCGAAATTTCTTTCCAGGGTATTTATTTGTGCACGTCGACCTTTCACGAAGCGGGGTATCCAGATTGATGTGGATCCCGGGATCCAACGGAATCATCTGTTTTGGCGGGGAACCCGGCGAAGTGCCGGAATCCTTCATTCTCCAGATGAAAAGGAAAATGGAGCATTTGAATCAAACCCCGCAAGCAATGTGGTCAAAATTTAAAAAAGGGGATTGCATTCGAATTCCCAGCGGACCTTTCGAAGGTTATCAGGCCGTATTCGACCAATATTTACCTTCAGCCGACCGGGTGCGGTTAATGCTGAAAACGATCGCAGAACACCAGGTCAGGTTGGAGTTACCCGGCGACCAACTGGCTGATTAACAATACGGAAACGAATTGCAGTTTTCATCATACATGGTAGGGTTTTCCGCGTTACTGCAGACATGCGGTAATGGCGGAGCATTGGAAAATTACGAACCTCTGAATATCGAGTCAAGAGCCCCCCAGCTGAATCCCTGAATGATCGATTGAAAATCCAGCATGAATGTCCTCGAAGTACGCCCCTTGCTTTTTCAGGTCCGTGCGTTGCAGACTCAAGGCGCGCATGTGATTGGCGCTTGCATCTGGGACGAGACTCAGGACCCGTCCATTACGCCCAAATTGTTGGAGGACAACAAAGATATTCCATGGCTTTCATGGTATCCGGCGCGCAATCAGCTCTTTTCGTTCGTCAGTAAAACTGTTTTTTTTCATCGGACTTTCAGAGACCACAAGATCGATTTTGTTCAGATCAACGGATTACGCGATCTGGTTCCTGCGTACATTGCGAGAATATTCACCAGGACAAAACCCAGGATCATCGTCACGTCACACAATCCGGGAATTTGGAAAAGCCGGCGCCAACAATTTCTCTATGCAACTTTCATCGATCTGTTCGCGGACGGGATCATCACCCTTTCCACCCGAAATTTCGACCAGATCCGCCGGCAAGGCGTCAAAGAAAAAAAGTTGTGTTTCATCCCCAACGCTTTTCCTGGTGCCGATGTCGATCTTGCACACGTCAACCGCAATGACGGCGAGGTGGTGCTCTTTTACCCGGCTTCGATCATCCCGCGCAAGAATCAATTGCTATTATTGAAGGTTGTAAACCAATTAAAGGACAAGTACAACATTTCGGTTTTCCTGGCAGGGGACCTAAACGCGGATGAAGTTTATGTCCATTCACTGAAGGAGTATTGCAGGGAATTTTCCATCGAGGATCGCATTCATTTCCTGGGAAAAATCCCGCACCAGGAAGTGCTCTCTCATTTTTCTCAATGTGACCTGGTGGTTTTTCCCTCCGTGGCTGAGATGATGCCGAGGGCGGTCATTGAAGCCATGTGGCTGGGCAAACCGGTGATCGCTTCGGGTGTGGACGGGATATTGGATTTGATCCACAATAACGAGACAGGCAAACTGGTAAATGTAAATGATATAGACGGCTTTTCAGCGGCGATTACCGAACTGGTGGGGAATCCTGGTGAAGCGTTGAGAATGGCAAGGGAAGGTCAGAAATTTGTTCGTGAAGCATGTTCATTGGAAAGCGTGGGAAGGTCAATGGTCAAGTTTTACCAACGGATATCCAACGAGGGGAACGGATGATCCAAGTTTGGAGGTTTTTCTTTTCCAAAAAGGAGGTTGTGTATAGAGCAAAACTAACGTGAGGAACGCACCCAGGCAAGAGAACTGGTTCCATCAGCGGTCGACCTCCGTCTCTATGCTTCAATCATTCATGCTCAATGTAATACTCTCTACCTAAAATTCCAAAGGGATCAACTGAAGATGTGGAACCTCCACCGGAGAATACCATTACGGCAGAATTCAATTTATTCCATCGTTAAATTAAGGAGGAACAAATGAACGACGATTACAGATACATATTGCCCAACAAAGACCTTCCCGAAGCGTGGTACAACATCAACCCGGATATGCCCGTCGATATTGGTCCAACGCTGGACCCGGCAACCAAGGAACCGGCGTCCTTTGAATACATGGCAAATCTTTTTCCAAAGCGGTTCATCGCAGAGAATGTGAGTATGGAGCGCTGGGTCGAGATCCCCAAGCCTGTGCGCGAAATTTACAAGATGTGGCGGCCATCTCCGCTGGTGCGGGCCAGGAGACTCGAAAAGGCGCTGGATACACCGGCGCACCTCTATTATAAATTCGAGGGCGCATCCCCTGTCGGATCGCACAAACCGAACACCTCGGTACCGCAGGCCTTCTATGCCAAGGAGGAGGGTGTAAAAAGCCTGGTCACCGAAACGGGTGCCGGGCAGTGGGGGTCAGCGCTGGCCATGGCATGCAATTTCTTCGGCATCGAGTGCAAGGTTTACATGGTCAGGGTTTCGTACAATCAAAAACCCTTCCGGCGTGTGGTGATGGAAAGTTACGGCGCAAAGGTGACCCCCAGCCCATCCATGGAGACGGAATACGGGCGGAAGTTGCTGGCTGAGAATGCGGATCATCTGGGAAGCCTGGGTATCGCAATATCAGAATCGATCGATGCCATCAACCATTCCAATGGTCAACTGAAATACGCTTTGGGCTCCGCTCTCAGCGCAATTTTAATGCACCAGACGGTGGTTGGCCTGGAAGCCCAAAAACAGTTCGAGATGGCGGGCGAATACCCGGACATGGTCATTGGCTGCATCGGCGGCGGGAGCAACTTCGCCGGCTTTACCTTCCCGTTCGTGGGTGATAATTTGACCAAAGGGCTGAAGACCCGCGTTATTGCCGTTGAACCGATTGCCTGCCCTTCGATGACAAAGGGTGTTTATACCTTCGATTATGTCGACACCCAGGGGATCGGACCCATCGCCAAGGTGTACACGCTGGGTCATGACTTCATTCCGCCCAGCATTCACGCTGGTGGATTGCGCCTGCATTTTATGGCGCAGCACGTCAGCGCGCTGTACAACCATGGGGATATCGAATGCGTTGCAGTCAGCCAGGAATCCACATTCGAGGCGGCTGTCCAGTTCCTGCGAGCTGAAGGATACATACCGGCGCCCGAATCGGCACATGCGGTCAAGGTTGCGATCGACGAAGCGATCAAATGCCGGGAAGAGGGCGTCAGCAAGGTCATCGCATTCAACGTTTCCGGTCACGGCTTGTTGGATCTGAGCGCCTACGATCAGTACCTGCACGGTACTCTCCAGGATACTTCCTATCCTGAGGAAGAGGTGGAGAGAGCGCTTAAAACTTTGCCGGTGGTGCCTGCGGTCGCCGAACCGGCTTAAGCCGCATCCAAAGTGGTCGATACCTTACCCAAATCTTGGAATAGGTTTCTTTTATAAATTGGCTGGCGGGTGCCGGCGTGGATTGGCATTACAGCCGGTGCCCGCTGCCGGGCCAAGCATTTATCAACCTACAAAAGTAGTTATAACAGTCAATTATTAAAACAATAAAAACATATGCGACTTTGTAATTGGGATGATCTGCCATTGGAAATGAAAAATCAAAGTGTCCGCGGATACTTTGACATCCTGGAGCGGAAAGGGTTTGAACTTTTTTTAAAACGGGTTTTTGATCTTCTGGCAGCATTAACCACCTTTATTGTGTTGTTTCCATTGATGATCGTTTTGAGTATTGCGGTAAAGATCGACTCCAAAGGGCCGGTCATCTTCTGCCAGGAACGCGTTACACAGTATGGGAAACGGTTCAAGATCTACAAGTTCCGCTCGATGGTGCCCAATGCCGAATCGATTGGACCCAGCATCACACCTAACAATGATAACCGGGTCACCAGAATCGGGTATTTCCTGCGTAGGCACCGGCTGGATGAATTCCCGCAGCTACTTAACATCATCAAAGGCGATATGACCTTTGTGGGCACGCGCCCGGAAGTTGCAAGATATGTCGAAAAATACACCGATGAAATGAAAGCAACCCTACTGCTGCCTGCTGGAGCCACTTCTGAAGCGAGCATCATGTACAAAGGAGAGGGGGCGCTGCTGGATGATGCGGAAGATCCAGACAAGACTTACCTGGAAATTGTTTTACCCCAAAAGATGAAATTCAATCTCAACAGTCTTCGGAATTTTTCGATCCTGCGTGAGTTCCATTTACTTTTCAAAACCGTCGCGGTTGTTTTGGGCGCAAAATGAGGATCTTAATCGCGAGACCTCGATACATTCAAAAGAATCATCGGAAAACATTAATTGCGCAAGAGTTCCAGGTTGCGCGCTGAAGGAGGGATATCTTGCAGATCAAGATCATCGATTCAGATGATTTCCACAAACACCTGGAGGGTATGGTGCGCTTGTATAACACGACCTTCAAAAACAAGGTCGACCGTTCCTACTTTCTCTGGAGGTACATCGAAAACCCCCAGAAAGACCTCTTGATCTCCTTGGCAATCGATGCCGGGCGGGTGGTTTCCAGTTACTCATATTCGCCCATGAATTTGCGGCTGAATGAAACCGTTTACAAATCTGCGCTGGCAATCCACCTGATGACCCATCCCGACTATAAAGGACTGGGCTTGAGCGCGAAATTATGCAATTTGCTCGCTCCAAGTCTCGCAGAGAAGGGGTATAAAATGGTGCGCGGTTTTCCGAACCAGATCTCTCATACATTTCACGTACAACAATTGGGATGGGTGGACATTTTTGAGTTTCCAACCATGAGCCGGCCAGTCACCGGAGGAATGGCTGAGGATCCGGATGTTCTGCGCGATGATGACTTTCAATTCGATTACAGCGGGATCATACGCACCCCAAACAAGATCAGGGTGGACAAGACCACTCAGTTTATGCAGTGGCGATACACCCAGTGCCCGACCGTAAAATATCTCAACTACGTGATTGCAAGCAATAACCGGGTGCGGGCATATGCGGTGATCAAGAAATATGACAACAAGATCAATATTGTGGATCATTTTTATGATGATGCGGGTGACATGGAGAGGTTGTTGGCGGTAATTTCGAAATATGCGGTCGAACAAAAAGCGGAATTCATTACCACCTGGGCAAACATCAACACAGGATTCAAGATATTCCTTGATAAGCAGGGATTTCAACCTAATTTGCCAATAACGTACTTTGGCGGAAAATTGTTGAGCGACGATACGCCCTTGAATTATGAGGTAAAAAATTGGGATGTCGTTATGGGGGATGACAATGTTTATTAGATGGTTTGTGTCTTCATAATTTTAACTTCAGGACAAGGTATTGAAATCCATATTGATCATTGGCGCGGGTTTCCTTCAAGCTTTTGTAATTAAAAAAGCAAAGGATTTGGGCTATCGTACTCTGGCGATAGACAAGAACCCCTGCGCTGTGGGTTTTGAAATTGCCGATGAATACAGCGCGGTGGATGTCGTGGATCTGGACGCATGCCTGGCTTATGCACGCGCACACCGTGTAGATGGAGTGATGACGGCAGCCACGGATTATGGTGTGCTCTCGGCATCGTATATAGCCAAGACAATGGGGTTGCCGGGTCTGGATTTTGAAACGGCAAAAATTATCAAGAACAAGTACCTGGTCAGAGACATACTTTACTCAAAGACCGGGCAGGGGATCTCGCAATACTTCGAAGTCAACGATCTCGATCATTTGCCTGTAAAAAGAGGGTCGATCGAGTTCCCTGTGATCGTTAAGCCCTGTGACGGGTCGGGAAGCAAAGGGGTGAACAAGGCGGGTAATTTCAACGAATTGATGATCGCGGTCGGTACGGCATTGAACGCCTCGCGCATTCATAAAGCGCTTGTTGAAAAATTCATCAGCGGAAAAGAATTTGGCGTCGAATCCATTGTGTTGAACGGTGAAGTGCATATTCTGGGCATTATGGGTAAACACATGACCGATCCTCCCGATTACGCGGAACTGGGTCATTTCATGCCATCCCGACTGGGGATGGAAGCCAAGGTGAAGGATATTGTTCGACGATCGATACAGGCACTGGGGATCAATTACGGCGCGGTCAACATGGATGTTCTGATAACCAATGAAGGGGAAGCGTTCATCGTGGATATTGGCGCGCGGATGGGGGGAAACCTGATTGGCTCCCACATCATTCCCATCGGCACAGGAATCGATTATATGGAGGCGCTCATCCGCTCCGCGGTTGGGGATGATGTTAATCTTGGTGTAGGCAACGGCAGGGTGAATGTTGCCACGCGCCTGTTGGCTTTGAGACCCGGCAGGGTGAAGAGATTGCCCGATTTCGCTGAAATTCAACGGCAGGAGATGGTTGAAATCTACCACCATCTGCATGTGGGTGATGAAATCCCGCAATACCATAACAACCTCGACGGCTGCGGTTACGTACTTGCCAGGGTCGGAACCCTGGCCGAGGTGGAGAGCCATGTTGAAAACGCCATGGCATTGATCGATGAAGGCGTAATTCGCGATTAGCAAAACCGCAGAAACGTTTGAAATCACCATTTGGGAGAGACAATTTTGTATTCAAACTTCTTCAAAAGGATCGTCGACCTGGCTGTGTGCCTGGTCGCTCTTCCATTCTTTCTGATCGTGTTGGCCGTGGTGAGCCTGCTGATTTGGCTCGAAGACCGCGGGCCAGTCTTTTACCTGGATGACCGAATCGGGAAGAACAGCATATTATTCAAGATGTACAAATTTCGATCCATGAAGGTCGATGCTCCGCTTTTGCTCAACGCTGACGGCAGCACCTACAACTCAAAGAATGATCCCCGGGTGACGAAAATTGGGAAGATCATGAGGGCTTCCAGTATCGATGAGATCCCCCAGATCATCAATGTTTTGAAGGGCGACATGAGCATCATCGGTCCCCGGGCCAGCCTGGCAGGGGCATTGGGGACCTATCAAGAAGATGAAGTGGACAAGATGAAAGTCCGTCCGGGAATCACCGGTTTGACGCAGGCTTATTATCGCAACGACCTGTCGAACCGGGAAAAAAGGCTGAAAGATGCCTGGTATGCCAACCACCTGACTTTCTGGCTGGATGTGAAGATCTTTTTCAAGACGCTGATTACCGTTTTTTTGCGCAGGGGGCTGTACACCAATGCGGGGGTGGGTGAAAAAACATAACCGATGAAGGAGCGACCATGCTGCTGAGCGAATGGATCAGAAAAATCGCTTTCTGGGTGCTGGATTTCCTGAGGGGTTCCAGGGTACGACGGCATTACCTGGATATCAAGAGGATGCTGGATGATTATTCCGACCCCGTGGCAATAAGGAAACACAACGAGTATTTGCAGGATATCCTGAAATATGCCGCCGAAAACGTTCCATTTTACAAACGATATCAAGGGTATTCATCTCTCCATTCATTTCCATCGATCAATAAGAACGTGATCAAGGAGGACTTTAACGCCTTCCAGTCCAACGAGTTTGTCGGAGCGAATGTCCATAACATGTTCACCAGCGGATCAACAGGGACGCCTTTCATGGTCAGGCAAGACCAGAACAAAAGAAACCGCGTGTACGCGGAAATGCTTTACTTTTGGGGAAAAGCCGGATACGAGATTGGCATGCGCTATATCTTTTTTAGAATTTGGGTGAAATTGACCCGTAAACACTGGCTGACGACCTGGGCGAGAAACCTGGTGATGTGGGACATTCAGATCCTCGACCAGAAGAACCTGGAAAATATCCGAAGAGAATTGAAGACTGATCGAAAATTGAAAATGGTACTGGGATATGCGGGAACCCTGGAGAACCTGGCCAATTACCTCATCGCCTGCGGCGACACACCGGAGATGTTCAGTATCCAACTTATTCTTTCCGGTGCCGAAGTTCTGACAGAGATGACACGATGCAAACTCAAAAAAGTATTTAACTGCACCATCGTTTCGGTCTATCCAAACCAGGAAAATGGCTTGCTCGCAGAAGAATGCGTGGTGAACAAGGAATTTCATATAAATAGCGCGTCATATCATATCGAGTTATTAAAGTTTGATTCCGATGACCCGGCGGATGCAGGAGAACCAGGACGCATCGTAGTTACGGATATGTTCAATCATGCCATGCCGATGATCCGATACGATACGGGAGATATCGGCATGTGGAAACCGGAAACTGAATGTGGTTGGAAAACACAGGCGTTTTCCTGCATTCAGGGCAGGCTGGCTGATTTTGTTTTTGATACGAGAGGGAGGAAGGTGTCACCGTTTACCATTGCCACATGCTTGTGTACTTTCGAAAAGATCAAGCAATTTCAATTTATTCAGGACGCATATAACCAATATACCCTCAAGTTGAATGGGGTCAAAGGGCTATATGAGGACGGCACTTTCGTAGGAATTTTTAAAGAGTTGATGGGCGATGATGCAGTGATTGTGGTCGAGCACGTAGACGAGATCCCAGTATTGAAATCCGGAAAACGCAAGGAAGTGATTTGCAACGTTGAAAGACAGCCTGCTTAAGCCTGGGTGACTCTTATCGCCATCCTCTTTATGTGTACTGATTGATTACTGAAGAAAGAACAAATTTCTCCCATGGATGAACAAGGAAAGAAACAATTACGCATATTAAAACTATCAACATATTTCACCCCAGAAATGGGGGGAAGTGGTTATTTGACGCACAACGTGATCGAAGCATTGGCCGCAGCCGGTTGTGAAATGGACATTTACATCCCGACACCCTCGCGAGGTGTTACGGAGGAGGTCCGCAGGGAATATCGTCACAGGAAATATGAGGAACAATGCGGAGGAAAGGTCAGGCTGCACCGTTTTCCCATGTTTCGCGAGGGTAGATCGCCAGCTCTCCGCGCTTTGCGTTATTTCTGCTGCGGCGTGGTGCATACATTCATTGGATTATTCGCCAGGAATGTGGATTTGTTGTATCTCGCCAGTACACCGCCCACCAATGGGCTGGTGGCAGCGGTGATCAAGAAGATTAGAAAGTTCCCCTTTGTGTATAACCTTCAGGATATTTTTCCGGATTCAATGGTGAACACGAACATTACCTCGAAGGGTTCATTGGTCTGGAAAATTGGTCGGTTCATTGAAAAAACAACCTACAACAGCGCGGACAAGATCATTGTTCTATCAGAAGGATTTAAGCAAAATTTACTCGCAAAAGGCGTTGCGCCGCAAAAGATCGAGGTGATCTACAACTGGATCGATGAAAATGATGTGCATCCCATTGGAAGGGCAAAAAATAAACTATTCGAAAAATATTCCCTGAACCGTGATCATTTTTACATTACCCATTGCGGGAATATCGGCACCACCCAGAATTTGGAACTGGTGCTCCAGGCCGCGAAGGATCTTTCTGCGTATCAGGATATCGAGTTCATCATGATCGGAGACGGTGTTAATAAACCTGAACTGGAAAAACTGGCAGCCGGTGAAGGGTTAAAAAATGTAAAATTTTTTCCTTTTCAGAACTATGAAGATATTTCCGAGGTTTTCAGCCTGGGCGATATTGGATTGATCGTTTCCAAGCCGAATATCGGGGAGAATTCGGTTCCGAGCAAGACTTGGAGCATCATGGCGGCCGAACAACCGGTTTTGGCGTCCTTTGATCCACAAAGCGAGTTGGGCCAGATTATCCAAAAAGCGGAGTGCGGGATATGTGTGGCAGCCAATGACGAAGAAAAGTTCAAGCAAGCGATCCTTGAACTCTACAAGGATGAAGAAGGACGGAAAAGGATGGGC
>DAOUGM010000007.1:0-4785 GCA_034428895.1 Anaerolineaceae bacterium | reverse complement strand
CATCCTGCCAGCGCTGGGAGAGGTGGTGTTGAACACCCTACATAGGTCGGTGCTTGACTCGTTCTATACCAATCTGAGAAGGATACCGGTCGGTGACACGCAAATCCGTTACATCCACCGCATTCTTCACAAGGCTTTACAGGATGCGGTAAGCGACAGGATTTTACAATACAATCCTTGCGACGGAGCCAAGGCTCCCAAGAAACAACGCTTGCACCGCATCAACTGTCCGTTGAACGAGGAGCAGAGCATCCAACTGGTCACCAAGGCGATGGAAACCCCGTTGGGACCGCTAATCTACCTGGCGATCAAGACCGGCATGCGGCAGGGAGAGTTGTTCGCTCTCAAGTGGGAAGATGTCCACTGGGAGACCCAGCAAATTCATATCCAACGCAATTTGCAGCGCATTCTTCGGGATGGAAAACAGGTACGCGATTTCAGCACACCTAAGACCGTCACCAGCAATCGTGCAATCGTGGTAGGCGAGATGACGCTTGATGTGTTGAGAGCTCAAAAGAAAAACGTGGAACTAAAGAAGATGCTGGCGAAGAGTCGCTGGCAGGAGAACGATCTTGTCTTTCCTTCCAGTACGGGTACACCGATGAATCAGAGCAACATGCTCAAGCAATACGGAGCGATCCAGAAGGCAGCGAACCTGAAACACATCCGTTTTCACGACCTGCGCCACATCGCAGCATCGATTATGCTCAATCACGGCATCCCGCTTCTGACGGTCTCCTTTATCCTCGGTCACTCGCAGCCCTCGACCACGTTGAACATGTACGGACACCAATTCAGCGCCATGGAACTGCAAGCTGCCTGTCTGGTGGATGACATCTTCGCCGGGGCTCAACCCAGTCCGTTGCCGACCGAGTTCCTCTCAGCGGATAATCTTAAGAAAAGTTGAGAGAAATTCAAAAAGTTTTGCACGGTTTTTGCACGTTTTTTTGCCCAAATATGACAATCGGACGGTATAAATCACCATATATGCCGTCCGACTACCTTCAAGCCCCTATATATTGGCGCCCCCGGCGCGACTCGAACGCGCAACCTACTGATTCGAAGTCAGGCACTCTGTCCAATTGAGCTACGGGGGCGAATAACCGAACATGTGGCGTTATTTGACAATTCGTATGCCAAATATGGTGTTTTATCCTCAAAATAGTCAGGCACTTTTTTCAGAGATCTGAAACTATCTTGACGCCGACAAAATTATACCAAAAAAATATTGAGAAATTCAATAAACTGAAATCTGTTGCACAAATATTGATATTCAAATAAAATTTTCTTCAGTGGGAAAATCTAGTTGAAAAGGGTTCAATATGGCCGTACATCCTCAATTGAAATTAAACCTTCTTGAAAATTCATTTGATTATCTTGCAGCTTCGCTGGAATACGTTGCCAGAGCAAGAAATGAGAAATCAGAGGTGGCTTGGAAATTTGCGATACTCAACCTGACTTTCGCTATTGAACTTTTATTAAAAGAAAGACTTCGTCGAGAAAATGAATTACTGATATATGCCGATCTTGATAAATACAAAGAAATAAGTCGTGAGACAAGAACGGTATCGTGGAAGGTTCTATTAGAAAGAACAAAATACGTTTTGGGACAAAGATACGACAAGTATGATTGTGGAAGGTTATCTTTAGCTCAAAAATTGCGAAATCAAATGTTACATTATGATACAGTCCTAAATTTCCCTGATGTGTATCATGATTTTGCTAACCTTCTCAATTTCTATACGAGTTATTTTAATGGAGAAGTTTGTGGATCAGAAGATGAAACCCTTCATGATCATGTACCCGATCATCTATGGAAGGAACAGGAAGATTTATCAGACGCATTTTATGAAGAGGTTGTTTATTACAATGGTATTTTTATGGGGTTGACTTTACGAGATGAAATAATAGCGGAACAATCCAAAAATATCCTCGTTATCAATGGAGTTCAATATTTGAGAATTCCATACGGCTCTCCTTCAGAATGGGCTAATGATAATAATTTTGAATATTCACAACATCTTTGCCATGACTGTAGTGTTGCTAAAGGTCAAATTCACTTGTTGGGTTGTGACATGGAACGTTGTCCAAAATGTGAAGATGACGTTACACTTATTAGTTGTGGATGCGAATTCGATTACCTAAATGACAATCCATAGCATTGATAATTTAGGCCAAAAGATGTTGAAATTATAGAACTGGCCCATTTTTTTCAAAAGTTGTTCTTAAATCATCCTCTTGTAAAGCAAGATATCGTTGCAATACAGTGGTAGTTGTATGCCCCATGAGGTACATTAATTGAATTAGATCCATTCCATTTCTCAAACACTCCAGGGCAAAAGTCCTTCGAAAGTCATGAGGAGTAGGGACTTCAACACCAGCTGCTTTTGCACGACGCATTAAGATCTGTGTTATGCCATGCGTGGTAAGCCGTTTTCCGTTCGAAGTGACCCATAACCAATCTCTTGGCGATCTCGAAACCCGCCGTCGTAGATACCTCATGATGTCACGGCGAGTAGTTGGATTAACAAAAACAATACGATCCTTATTTCCCTTTCCAGCAATTATCTTCACGGCGCCGGTTTCCATGTTTACATCCATAATTCTAAGATTGCATAATTCTGAAACTCTGGCTCCCGTATCTATCAATGTACGTAACATTGCCTGATCCCGTAACCCATAAAAATCTTTTCCACAGGTGATAATCATTGAGTTGACATCAGCTATCGATACTCCTTGTATAGGAGAAGTATTGACCTTTGGTGGTTTAATTTTTCTGATGGGATTTGGTAGCTCTTCATTGGTTTCTAGTTCAAACCAATTGAGAAAGGATCTGATACATCTGAAATAGCAATGTACTCCTCCCGGATTATGTGTTTGACCAAGTTCTATAAGATATTCACGTATTACGCTAGCAGTGATACTAGGCACAGTGGTTATTCCTTGAGCTTTACAATAGTTACTGAATGCCGTGAGGATGTCCCGATAAAACTCTATAGTTCTAGTAGACAGCTTCCTGGATTTTCGCTCAATGAGGAAAATAA
Organism: Anaerolineaceae bacterium; assembly: GCA_034428895.1. Lineage (GTDB taxonomy): Bacteria > Chloroflexota > Anaerolineae > Anaerolineales > Anaerolineaceae > UBA6107. The sequence goes on along the minus strand of DAOUGM010000007.1, from coordinate 1,741 downwards.
TAATTTCCTCTGAAATTACGAAATTTGAATTTATGGACATAAAAAAACTCCGTCTTTAGATATCGGTATTTACCTTTGTTCTCAAACCGATATATATAGGCGGAGTAACTTATTTCGGCTGTGAACCTGAGCGAAGTCAGGCACTCTGTCCAATTGAGCTACGGGGGCGGACGGTCAAATTATACCCCATCTCCTGCCTGAAGAGCGATCATTCCCATGCGGCAATGTTGTGTACCAGCACCGGGTTGATCAGTCCCTGATCATCCTCACCGAAAACGCTGAGGTCGCCCAGGATGACCACCTGGCCTTTTCCGACATCGATCTTTGCCAGGTAAGCATCTGCTGGAACACCCGCCAAAGCGCTCCCTTTTTCGATCGAAAAGGATACGGCATTTTCTGGGATGATGTTGATCGACGACACGCCATTCAGCAACCCGCTGTCTTCAACATTGAGGGGATCGTTATCGGATCCCAGACCATTAAATTCCACACCCCACTGGCTTGTGAGTATATTTAGGTCGCTCCAATCTTCGTTCTTCTCTAGTACACGGTTATAGAGTTTCAATCTGTTGGCGCTGTTGATGACCAGTACTCGACCGCCGTTTTGCGCATAGGCATCGACAATTTCGACTTCCGATTTGGTCCAGGCGGTGTCATACCCGCTGTCTTCGAGGGCATAATCGTAAACCGGGAGGACGACAACCAGGTTAACACCTGACAGGTCATCCGTGGAAAGGGTTCTTCCATAAGGGATGACCGAAATTTGGTATCCCGCATCGATCAACGCCAGGCTGAAATCCGGGTAACCGGCAGGGGTCATATGCGGTGATTCGGTATGGTTTGCGAGAAAGACCACTTTTTTACTGGCTGAATGGTCCACGAAGTTGGTTTCGTCGGAGGGGATCAATGCCAGGCTCATTGCCATCTTTGCCATGTTCATATAAGTATCTTCCATCTCACGCGCGAGATTTACTGTATCGTATGGATCGTGGAAGTGACCGGCTACCCACACACCCCCACTGTAATTGTTCATTTGATCGCTTTCATAGATCATATTTAAATTCGGAACATTGAACGCGCTAAGGCTGCCGTTATCAGATGCAAATGGCCAGTAGTACATGCCCAGGTTCAATCCAAGTTCGCTGCCGCGGCTGGTCATATACTTTGCCAGTGGATCATTATACAAACCAGATGGACTTATGTGACTGAACATCAGGGTGATCTTGGCTGGCAGGCCATCCAGCGGGCGGCTGAGGCAGTCAATTTGCACATTGGCCTGTAATTTTCCCATCAGGTCTGAATGTGTGGTAGTGAAGTACAACGAGCCGTAAATTCCAAGTTCCTCGCTGCCGTACCATGCAAGATAAAGGTCGTTTTCAGGCTGGATTTGCTGTTCATTGAGTACGGCGGCAATTTCCAGTAATATTGCTGAACCGCTGCCGTCATCCAAAGCGCCGGGAGAATTGGGACTGTCGATGTGGGCAGAAACCAGTATTGGTTTTTCCGAATTTTTCCCGGGGATGTGAACGATGAGATTGCCGGATTGGCCAGGGTTTACGACATCAACATCCATTTCCACTTTTGCCTGGGTGACAGATGCCAATCCTTCCCAATCGGTAATGCCCATGCCCTCAAGGTTTTCCAGCTCGATGAAAAGCAGGGGTGTACCTTTTTTCCACGGCATACGCTGCAGCATACCTCCGCTATCCCCGGCAAACGAACCGTGGCTTTCTCCCATCGC
>DAOUGM010000006.1:0-13810 GCA_034428895.1 Anaerolineaceae bacterium | reverse complement strand
TGTCATGTCTGCTTGGAAGATCTTGCTAACGGATGGCCTGGAGGAGAATGGAAAGGCGATCCTGCGCGCTTCGGCTGAAGTGGTCGACCAGCCGGGAATAACGGCGGAAGATTTGTTGAAGGTGGTGGGTGATTACGATGCATTGATTGTACGAGGGCGCACGAAGGTTACTGCTGCGGTATTCGAAGCAGGGAAGAATTTAAAAGTTGTTGGGCGCGCCGGGGTGGGAGTGGATAACATCGATCTTGCGGCTGCCAAAGAACATCATGTGACCGTGGTAAATTCACCGCTGGCGACCACCGTGGCCGTGGCGGAATTGACAATGAGCCTGATGCTGAGCATTGTGCGCGAGATCCCGCGCGCAGATGCGACGATGAAAGCCGGCAAATGGGCGAAGAAGGAATTCGAAGGGACCGAACTTTTTGGCAAGACCCTGGGTGTGATCGGGTTCGGGCGTATCGGTTCGGCTGTGGCTGCGCGCGCGAAGGCCTTTGAGATGAAGATCCTGGCGTATGATCCGCTGATCCCGGCTGAGGAGATCAAGAAACGCGGAGGAGAGCCTGTCAGCTTTGATGACCTGCTGAAGAATTCAGATATCATCACCATGCACATGCCATTAACCCCTGAATCCAAAGGCATGTTGAATGCAGCGGCCTTTGCGAAAATGAAACAAGGTGCCTATATAATCTGTGCAGCCAGGGGCGGAGTGATCGACGAAGCCGCATTACTGGAAGCACTAAACTCGGGCAAGGTGTCCGGCGCGGCGTTGGACGTGTTTGCGGCTGAACCCCCTGGTTTGACCGACCTGGTTGCGCATGCGAAGGTGATCGATACACCGCACATGGGCGCACAAACTGTGGAAGCCCAGTCCAGGGCGGCAAACGACATTTCAGAGGAAGTGCTGAACGCGCTGAATGACAAACCTTTACGCTGGAAGGTTGCCTGAACCAACCTCAATTGAAAAAACGGGAGAAATCAATGCAGAAAAAGCTGGAACAATTCAAACATTTGATCTATGAAGTCACGGATCTGAATCATGCACAAGCGGTCTTGGGATGGGATCAACAGGTGTACATGCCCCGCGGCGGAGCGGCAGACCGCGGCGACGTGCTTGAAACCCTCGCTGCTCTTTCCCATAAGAAATTCACCTCCGATGAAATGGGCAAATTGCTGGACGAATTGAAACCTTACGCGGAAACGCTCGATGCGGATTCAGACGACGCCTGCCTGATCAAGCGCGTGGCGCACGATTATGAAAAGAGCACCAGGATTCCCGATCGTTGGGTGGCGGATTTTGCCCGCGAGACAACCCTGGCGCAGACTACGTGGGAACAAGCCAAGACCGAGGACAAATTCGAGATCTTTCGACCGAACCTGGAAAAAGTGGTGGAACTGCGGCAGGAATACGCCGGCTACTTTAAGCCATACGATCATATTTATGATCCGCTGCTGGATGATTTCGAACCCGGCTTGAAGACCGCCGAAGTGCAGAGGATCTTCAACCTGCTGCGACCCCAGCAAGTGGAGCTGCTGAAAGCAATCGCAGCAAAACCGGAGATCGATGATTCCTTCCTTCATGTCTTCTATGCGGAACAGGGACAGTGGGACTTTGGCGTGGACGTGGCCACCCACATGGGATACAACTGGCACTGCGGGCGCCAGGATAGATCGATGCATCCCTTCACGACCAGTTTTGGCATCGATGATGTGCGCATCACCACTCACTTTTATCCTGAGCGCATGGCTTCTGCGATATTCAGCACCATCCACGAAAGCGGACATGCATTGTACGAACAGGGAATCTCCAAAACCCTGCACCGTACGCCGCTGGCGGATGGAGCATCGATGGCAGTACACGAATCACAATCCCGTATGTGGGAGAACCTGGTCGGGCGTTCCAGGGCGTTCTGGAAGTACTTCTTCCCGAGACTGGTCAAGATCTTCCCGCAGCAGCTTGCGAACGTGAGCATGGAACAGTTCTACCGCGCGATCAACAAGGTTCAGCCCTCCTTCATCCGCACGGATGCCGATGAGGCGACGTATAACCTGCATGTCATGCTGCGGATGGAACTGGAGATCGGTTTGATGGAGGGAAGGATCGAGGTCAAGGATCTGCCCGAGTTGTGGAATGCGAAGATGAAAGAGTACCTGGGCGTGGTTCCGCCCACCAACCACGAAGGAGTTCTGCAGGACGTGCATTGGTCCGGCGGTTCCTTCGGTTATTTCCCGACATATGCACTGGGCAACCTGGTATCGGCACAAATCTGGGAAAAGGTAAACCAGGACCTCCCCAACCTCGAAGATCAATTCAGCCAGGGCAAATTTGACGAATTACTGGGCTGGCTGCGGACCAAGATTCACCGCTTCGGCAAAAAATATGAATCGCAGGATCTGATCAAGAAGGTCACCGGCAGCGGCATAACACCGGAACCCTATATCCGCTATCTCAAAGGCAAATACTCGGATATTTACGGTTTATAAAAAGAATTTTGCGATCATGAAAAGGCGACCTTTCGAGGTCGTCTTTTTGAACCTTTCGATATTATTTGATGTAAAATCGAACCATGCATGTAAAGGCAATTCACACAACGGTATACACACTGGCTGCATTATTTATAATCCTGCTTCTCACCGGCTGCAGCAGCAAGGAGACGGCGACGGCTGACCTTGAAGGCAACAGAACGGACATACCGACACAGTGGATCACCGAAGCGCCCACCACTGTACTTTCACCAACGATGCCAATCCCGACACTGCCCATGCCCGGTGCATCCGCCACACCTACAGACCTGCCGCTCATCATCCTCGCACAACCGACTGCCATCCCATCTTCGCAACCTGAGACCGACATGAACGGTCGCAAGATCCTGCCAGCCACAGTGCAGATCGTAGCCCCCGGTCCCGGTTCAAAGGTTGCGTCGCCGATCCACCTTCAAATGAAGTTGTACCCCGGGGACGGCGAAAAACTGTTGATGCAGCTCTTCGGCGAGGATGGGCGTTTGATGGCGGAAAGTCTGATGAGCATTGACGTCCCCAAATCCGGTTGGGCAAACCAATCCATGGAAATCCCGTTCGAGGTTTCCACTGCGGGCGAAGCCGCCCTGCTGGTTGTTTCCACGCGCGACGAATACGGCCGGCGGGTGGCACAGACCTCGGTTCAATTACTGCTGCTTCAAATCGGCGACAGCGACATCGAACCTTCCGGTTTTGACAGGCAACCCTTCGTGTTGGATACACCTGTATACCTTTCCCTGGCTAAAAATGGACTGGTGCATGTTCAGGGATTTGTGCACGCCATCGGCGGCGGTCCAATTGCCGCGGACCTGGTAACGCAAAGCGGAGGAATCATCGATTCGGAAGTGATCACACTCCCGGAGAATTCGGACGACCAGGATTTTGTCCCATTCACAATGGATATTCCCTATTCGGTCTCGATGCGCACACCTGTTCGTTTGATCTTACGCCAGATGGATGAACGGCACTCCTCCATTGATGTGTCCCTTTGGAGCGTTGCGATCTACCTGGAACCATAACTAAAAAGCAGCCGTAGGGCTGCTTTTTAGGACAATTTACGCCTGCATGGCAGGTTGAGGAATTGTCTCGTGTTTTTGTTTGTCCAGGGTCATGATTGCCGGAATCAGAAATGCTCCGCCAGCAATCAGCATGGTCAGGGTTCCACCCAACCAGTACCACAATTGAAGACTGACAAACTCGGCAACAGGCGCTGCAATCAACAGGGCGAGCGGCATCATCATTGCACAAATGCTGTTGGTCAATCCCATTACCCGTCCCTGCATTTCGGGTGCAATTTTGCTTTGCATTATTGCCATGATCGGACCATTTGCGATGGGATGCATGACCCCGAGGATCGCCATTCCAACAACCGCGAGCCAAAATGAGTTGGAAGGAGCCAGACCAAAGAGGAAAACCCCCAGACCCATTCCGATGATCCCTAGAAGAGATGTGATCATTTTGTTTTTAAAACCACCCCATATGCCCAGGGTCAATCCACCGGCGACGATGCCGATGCCCATAACGGATTCGAGCAGGCTCAATTCCCACACCCCTTTTTGAAAATGCTGAGTCACCATGAGCGGCATCAGCGTACCGGCAGGCGCGAACATGAAGTTGAGAACCGCGGCAAGCAGTGCGAGGTATACCATTCCGCGCCAGTTCTTGATGTAGTTGTACCCGTCTTTTACGTCGCGAAAAACGGTTTTGGGCGTGACAATCTCGACCTGGTCGGTGCGGACAGGTTGGGGAATGCGGATGAAGAGGAGCGGGGTGATGGCGATGATGGCCGTGAGCACATCCACACTGATCACCTGGTAGAACTGGAGCGTGGACATCAGCAGCGCACCCAAAGGTGGGGCGATGATGTTCATGCCGCCGCGCAACGCCTGGTTCAAACCGGCGATACGCGACAAGTGTTTATCGGGCACCATTAATGCGGTGGAGGCCTGCATTGCCGGCCAGTGGAAGATCCCACCCACAGAGCGCATGAACATGACGACAAAAATATGCCAGATCTGGATGAGATCGAAGGCAAATAGGAATGCCAGACCGAGTGTAAGGAGGGCAATGAGCGCGTCGGCGACGATCATCACGTAACGGCGGTTGAACCTGTCCACCAGTGCGCCGGCGAAGGGTGCAAGCAGAACTTCGGGGAGCAACGCGACGAGGGTTGCCATGGACAACATGGCGGCGGAACCTGTCTTTTGCGTGATATACCATACCAGCGCAAATTGGACCAAACCGCTGCCCAATAAGGAGAAGATCTGTGCTCCCCAGATGGGGAAAAATTTTCGAATCCATTTTTTTTCGATGTTCGATGGTTGATTTTCCATGATTGCCTTCCTGACAATGATCACCCTCCCCGCAACGTACTCCGTTCGGGTTGGATTTGCTCTGCATTGATGATGCTGATTGAATTATTCTATGTAGACTTCGACGTGCTCCCCATCTTCATCGTCGTAGATATCCATGATCTGACCGGTCTCACCGGAAGCCAGCGCTTCCGCCAATCGCGTGGCATCCAACCCTTCCACTTCGGGCGAAAAACGCATTCCCATGCGCATTCCGGCATTGACCATCCCCAGGGGGAGCCTGATATTTACCCTGGTACGCCCGGTATCCGTATCGGTCACGCGCACTCTAAAGAAGCGCCCGCTGTTTCGCCCGGAAAATGAAACGCTGCCTTTCTCTTCAGTTTCCCGCTTTTTGTCGGTGGAATCCAACGCTTTCAGCAGTTCGGCAGCCATCTCGGCTGTGATCTTGCCTTCCTGCACCATTTTTAAGACTTTCAGACGTTCTTCACTCGTGGCCATTATCCTGCCTCCTGCGTGGTGGATTCCCTGGATTCAACATATCTTTCACCGCGCAATCGTGCCTGCGCTTCTTCCCAGGACATCACACCCTGATCCAGTTTTTCTAGGATCTCGCGCCTCTCTTCCGGGGTTAATTGGATTGGACCTTCGTCTTTACCGGGTTCATACCCCAGTGCACGCACGATCTCGTTGAGCCGGCTGCGTAGGGTGGGATAGGAAAGGTTCATCTCATCTTCCATACGATTCAGACGTCCCTCACAGCGCACGAAGGTGAGCAGGAATTGCATTTGTTCGGGGGTGAGGTGTTCGAACGGCGAATGTTCCGTGGTGAAGTGACCTTCTATGGTCGTATCGCAATTCACGCAGTACAAGCGGGTCGCCACCAGGTCGGAATTACACACCGGACATTTGCTAAGCGTTTTGTTGATCATGGTATCTCTTTCGGTAAACCTGTTTCATTGGCAATAAATCATTTCCACACACTGGAAATGATAAATAAAGCCAGCTCTTTAATTATCTGAGAATATAATACCATAAATGTAAATAATGTCAATGGCTAAATCAATAAAATTAATATTTAATTCAATAAATACAAAAGAAGTTTAATGTTTACCTGATTATGTTCATGCCTTGACGAATTTTCTTTGGCCAAACACGAACCAATTGCCCTTGCGGTTATCCACGTCTTCAGGAGCGCGGTCGTAATAGATCTCAAAAATCTCGCCCGTATGCACTGCCACCGTAAAATAGAACCTTCCCACGCCCCACGAGCCCTCGCGAGCGGCGCGGGTGAGGTGTGCCGGCCGCATATTGCGCGACATCTTCCCGCGGCGGGAAAAATCACTCCATTCCTCGAGTACCTTGCTGACCACATAACATTCACCCCGCCAGGTGAACCGGTTGGGGCAGGTGGGGCTTTTTTCCCGTACCTGGGGCTCATCATAATCCACTGTGATGGGCTCGCCAATGAATTGCGTTGGATAGGTGGTCATCGGATCCTCCGTGCAGAAGATAGATTAATCATACCTGCTTTCGCAACGGAAAGCAGGTATGGGATCGATGAGATCGATAATGTTTCGCTGTTTAGATGTCGCTTTTCTTTGGCCGGGTGGAATAGTTGAGGAATTGAGAATATTTTTCGGTGTAGATGGGAAAACCCATCATTTCAAAAAAGGCTTCGACTACCCGCGGATCAAAACTTCTGCCGGATTCGGCGCGCAAATAATCAACCACCTGGGCTTCGGGGATTTCAGCACGATAACTGCGTGTGGAACGCATGGCGTCCCAGACATCGACTACAGAGAATACGCGCGCGGCGAGAGGAATCTCTTCTTCTTTAACCCCGCGCGGGTAACCTGTGCCATCCCATTTCTCATGATGGCAGAAAGGAATCTCCAGCGCAGGGCGCAGGTAGGGAATCTTCTCCAGCAGAGTGAAGGCATATGCAGGATGGTTATGCATGATGGCGGTCTCTTCCGGTGTCAACGGACCCGGTTTGCACAGGATGGTATCCGGCACACCCATTTTTCCGATATCGTGAAGCAGAACGCCGCGGCGGATATGTTCCCAGCGTGATTCTTCGATATTCAATTGCCTGACCAGGCGCATGGTCAAATCTGCCACGCGGTGGGAATGTCCCTCGGTCTCCTGGTTTCTCATTTCGAGTGCCTGCGACCAGCCTTCAATGGTGGTGTCATAGGCAATGGTCAATTCTTCGGCGGTTTTTTCCAAAATAGCGGAGGCTTGCCAGGTGATGAAGGCGATCAGGAAAAGGCAGAACAATGAGAAAAAGGGATAAGCGCTATTCTGAAAGTAAATAAAATACACCAGGGTAAAACCGGCCGAACACAGGCAGGCATACCAGATGGAGTTCCTGGGGCGGGTAATGAAACTCGCTGCCGCGGAAGGCAGAGCGAAGTATAAAAGCACCTGTTCGGGATTGCGGATCGGGTAAGCGGTCAGGCATATATAGAAGGCAATAATGAGGAAGAATGTGCTGGCGGTTTTCAATTTTCCCGCGTTGTTCAGGTGAACGGACACGACGAAGACGAGGATGCCGAACAGTGAATTGGCAAGGTAGAACGAATTCATCGAGGTGGGATCAGTAAGCCAGGCATAACCTCTGAACCCCGCAACGATCAACATTAAGACCACCGCACCCCACAGGAGATGTTTGAGCGTGGCTTTTTTCCTGGTTTCAAGCGTGACGATTTCCGAGGTCAGAAAACTGTCGAGTATTTTTTTTGCCCAGTGTTTCATAGCAACACTCCAAGTACAGCAGAAATGGCAAAGCCCGATCCGCCAAGGTCAAGGATCTCTATTTTTTTTACTTTTTTGAAATTTCGTACTCGGAGTATGTTACAAGAACTATGCCAGAGAACACCGATGCGGCGGTGTGCTTCTAGTCTTCCCAGTCATGCGGTTCGACATGCACATAAGCGCGGTCGACGTGCTGGAACTGTTCAAGTTTTTTGGTGACGTTGTCGGAGATCTCGTGAGCTTCACGCAATGTTTTTGCCCCATCGACGTTGATATGCAGATCGATCATCATTTTTGGACCCACGTAGTCGGTGACGATGTGGTGGACGCGGATGACACCCGGTATCGATTCGGCCGCGGCAATGAAGTCATTGATCTCGTCCTTTGTGGCTCCCTTGCCGGTGAGAAAACCAAGGTTTTCTCTGCCTGCCAGGAATGCCTGTCGGAAGATCCAGCCGGCTACCAGAAAACCGGCAATCGGGTCAGCCAGCGGATGGATAAAGTTGGAGCCCAGCACACCCAGGAATGCCGCCGCTGAGGTCAATACGTCGCTCAGGTTATCCTTGGCTGTGGTGGAGAGGGTTGGACTGCGCAATTGTTTACCCAGCCGATTAATGAAATAATACATACCGGCTTTCACCAGCGCACTGGCGATCAATACCAGGGTGGGCAGACCCATCGTGACGGACGCGATGGTGGGGTCTTGATAACGAAGAAGAGCATTGCGCGCGGCTTCGAAACCGGCGAAGGCCATTGAAAATGTAACAACCATTCCAACCAACGGCTCGAAGCGGGAATGTCCCTGCGGATGAGACAGGTCCGGTGGTTGGGTTGCCATATACAGGCCGATCACCATGAGGATCGAGTAAACAACATCCGAAGCGGAATTTGCTGCGTCCGCATAGACGGCTGCCGAACCGGAAAGCCAGGCAACAATGCCTTTCCCTGTGGCGAGCAGCAAGTTGCCCGACATTGTGACGATCAATGCCTGTCTGTATAACTTGATCTGTTGGGGGTTGGGCTGATAATCTCTTGTCCAGCGCATCTTAAGTGTGACCTCCTATGAACAAAAAACCTCTTGGTGCCATCTCTCACTTTTGGGAGAATTAGCACCTTTGAGGCTTAATTTGTTCACTTTATCAGGCTGGATGCGCTGTCTGATGGCTGATATTTTAACATGAAAATGCAAAAAATAATGAGCGGTTAATTGCAGCCCCCATGTCCTTCTCCGCAGGGGACGTTCTCGAATTGAAGGGTGGTGTGCTGGATACCGAACTTTGATGCCAACAGCGCCTTGATCTCGTTCATGACCTCCTCATCAGACTGGGAGTCGTGATCTGCAAGTACCACGTGGGCGCTGAGGGCGATGTTTTCTGAATTCAGGTTCCAGATGTGCAGGTCGTGCACGGTTTCCACTGCCGGAATGGTGCGGATGGTCTCGTTGATCTTTTTTACCGACATTCCCTCGGGAACGCCTTCCACGAGGATGTGCAGAGATTTGCGCGTCACGCGATAAGCGCTGACCAGGATGATGGCTCCGATAAGTACCGAGACCAGCGGATCGATCCAATATGCACTGGTGATGCGGATCAGGATGGCGGCAATGATGACACCCACCGACGAGATCAGGTCACCGATAACATGCAGAAAAGCGCTTTGCACATTCAAATTGCGCGGTTTTTTTGTTGATTGTTCAACGCTAGAATGCGCGTGCCCGTACTCGTGGTCGTGACCGCCGAGGATGAAAGCCACAGCGACATTGACCGCCAAACCGATGATGGCAATGACCATCATTTCCGTGCTGTGTACCTGCAGCGGATTCTTCCAGCGTTCAAATGCTTCATACCAGATGCCGAGCGCGATCACCAACAGGGATACTCCGTTGACCAGGGCTGCCAGCACTTCGGCGCGATGCCAGCCGTAGCTGTGCTGATCGTCCGGCGGACGCATGGCGATGCGCAGCGCAAGGTAACTCAATCCCAGCGCGAAGATATCAGAAAATACATGGGCTGCATCCGATAGCAGCGCCAATGAATTCGACCAGATGCCGCCAACGATCTCCGCGACGAGGATCAACGCAGTGAGAACGATCGAATAGATAAACCGTTTCTGAATCCCCCCGTTGTGTTCGTGGTGCATGGTCATGTTCTCTTTTCCGGTTGAATTAGCAATCAATTTCGATCTCTGCCACCGAATTTGCGATGCGAGTGGGGCGGTAGGGGAAGCGCTTGACATCTTCGAGCGTGGAAACGCCGCTCAAGACCAAGATGGTTTCCAGCCCGCTCATCACGCCGGCGACGATGTCCGTGTCCATGCGGTCGCCGATCATAATGGTGTCTTCCGAATGCACACCCAGGTAACGGATGGCGGAGCGCATCATCAACGGGTTGGGTTTGCCCACGAAGAACGGCGCGCGCCCTGTCGCTTTTTCGATCAGCGCCGCCAGGGCGCCGGTGGAGGGCACAATGCCCGATTCGATCGGGCCGGTATTGTCGGGATTGGTGGCAATGAAGATTGCCCCAGCATTGATCAGCCGGATGGCTTTGGTGATGACATCAAAACTGTAGGTATTCACCTCGCCCAGAACCACGTAATCAGGGTTGGTGTCGGTTTGCACGAAACCCACTTCGTGCATGGCCTGGGTGAGGCCGGTTTCACCAATGACGAAGGCCGTGCCGTTAGGTTTTTGACTTTGCAGAAAGCGCGCCGTGGCAATGGCGGAGGTGAAGATGTGTTCCGCGGGGACCTTGAGCCCGGACATGGCCAAGCGGTGTTCCAGGTCGCGCTGGGTATACAACGGATTGTTGGTCAGAATGAGAAATTTCGATCCGCATTCCTCCAGGCGTTCAATGAATTTATCGGCGCCGGGGATAAGGGTTTTTCCCTTGACCAGCACACCGTCCATATCGATGAGGTAGTTTTTTTTCATAAGCATTCCTTGGTGGCTATGATTTTAGCACAGTTAACATTCTGGACGCTACCACTTCAAAAGAGGAAAAAATCAAAATCGAGTATAATCAATCCGGGATACGCCGCAATGAAGAGGACAACCTGTGCCACGCAAGCGCTCGGTTGACGATCTGACCGCAGACGAACTGCGGCAGCTTTTGATGGAAAAACGCCGCGCTGAACGGGAAGCCCGCATCGAGGCATACCGCCGCACCGGGCGTGTGATCCATGTTGAGACCGACGCCCCCGTTTTTCCTGAACCTGATACAGGCAGAGAGGACGGGGAGGAAAGCATCCCGCTGCGCGATCGTGCGAAATCACGCCGCAGAAAAGGCTTGGACAGGCTTTTGTTCGCGGTGGAGATCGTGGCCATCCTGGGACTGCTCTTTATCTTCTTTAACGGTGTCAATTTGCTGCGCAATTTGAACCAAGAGGTTTCCAGCGCGGTGGAAAAACCCAATGCGACGCCCACGGCACTGATCACGGCGGTGGTGCTGCCGGGCGGGCATGTGCCGCCGGTCTCCGGGCAGGAAAACCAGTTCAATGAAGCAGAGATCCCCGAACACCTGCGCCCGCTGATGCAGAGTTACGCCAACCTGCCGATACCTACCCAGGGAGCGCAGCAGGCGCGCCAGATCCAGATCCCCGCCATCGGTGTGGATGCCACAGTGGTGATGGGCGATGGCTGGGAACAATTGAAAAAAGGGGTAGGCCAGCATCTGGGTACGGCCAACCCGGGCGAGGAAGGCAACCTGGTGCTTTCCGCCCATAACGACATTTTCGGTGAAATATTCCGCAACCTGGATAAGCTGAAAAATGGCGATGAGATTATCATCATCTCGCAAGACCGCTCGTTCACATATGTTGTCACCGATACCATCATCGTGGAACCCACGCGGGTCGACCTGCTGGGATCGACCAACGAAAAAATGATCACACTGATCTCCTGCTATCCTTATTTGGTGGATAACAAACGTATTGTGGTGCAGGGGATGTTGCAATAAAATTTACCAAATCGCATCTGTAATTAGGAGAGATGAATGGCAAAGAAAACCAAAAAACGTTCTACAAGCGTCAACACCTCACCCACGGTTGCAGCCGCTCCATCCGCTGCAAAAGTGAAAACTCATTCCGCGGCGGTCGAGTTCAACCCTGATTATTCGTATGTTAAGCAGGACCTGAAACGGATCGGCATCCTTGCCGGTTCATTCTTCCTAATACTGGTGGTACTGTCCTTTTTCCTGCGTTAAGGGATTCACCCGGACGATCAATCCGGATAATTTTCGATTCGCTTTAATTAAAGGAGAGTGTCATGACCCATATGTTTGTGCCAGGACCGGTTGACGTTGCCCCGGAAGTACTGGCAGCCCAAACCAAGCCGATGCTTCCACATCGCAGCAAGGATTTCGAAGCGATCTTCCGCGGAACCGAAGAAAAAGCCAAGCAGTTGTTCTACACCCAGACCAGGATATTCCAGGCCGCTTCTTCAGGATCAGGCATGCAGGAAGCCGGGATCCGTAATTTTGTGCAGAAGGATGTGCTTTCGTGCATTAATGGCGCGTTTGCCCAGCGCTGGTACGATGTGGCAGTGGCCAACGGCAAGACCGCCGACAAACTTGAAGTTGAATTCGGCGAAGCCATCACCCCGGATATGCTGCGCGATGCGTTGAAGAAGAAAAACTACGAAGCGGTCACCATCGTTCATAACGAGACCTCCACCGGTGTGGAAAATCCGCTGGCCGACCTGTGCAAGACGGTGCAGGAAGTCAGCCCGGATACACTCATCCTGGTGGATGCGGTTTCCTCATTGGGCGGGGTCAAGATCGAGATGGACAAGCTCGGCGTAGACTTTTTGTTGACCAGTTCGCAGAAATGCCTCGCTTTGCCCCCGGGTTTGGCGCTGGCTTCGGCTTCCGACCGCGCGATGAAAAAAGCGGAAAGTGTGACCAACCGCGGCTGGTATTTCGACCTGCTGCTGATGGAAAAACACCGCCTCAAGGACTCCACCCCCATGACCCCCGCCATGGCATTGATCTTTGCCCTCGACAAACAGCTCGACCGCATCCTGGCGGAAGGCCTGGATGCACGCTTTGAGCGGCACGCGGCGATGGCGAAGAAAGTGCAGGATTGGGCGATGGCGCGCGGCATGGAACCTCTGGCCAAAGCAGAATACCGCTCCAAGACCGTGGTCACGGTGAAGAACAGCCTGAACTGGGACATCAGCGCTCTCAACAAGTTCCTGCAGACGCGCGGCATGCGCATTGCCAACGGGTACGGCAAGATCAAGGACCTGACCTACCGCGTGGCGACCATGGGCGAGACCTCCATGGCAGACATCGATGCCCTGCTGGCGGCGATGGAAGATTTCATGAAGCAGGGTTAATCCCCAAATTAAATTTGAGTAAGGCCGGGAAACCGGCCTTTTTTAATCTCTCGCACTCGCCTAGGCTGTGGGTGCCAAGGAATGCCTGGGATGACGCAAAGGTTTAGAAACATCTTATTGATCGTCGTAATATCCTATTAATAAATAGGATATTGTTTACCAACTTTATGGTTAATGGTTTACAATCGAATATAAGAAAGGAAACTAAAATGTCAAAGATCACCCCTTATCTCTGGTTCGATTCACAAGCAGAAGAAGCTGCTGGTTTCTATGTTTCCCTTTTCAAGAATTCAAAAATCCTAAACGTAACGCGTGTCGAGAACAGCGGACCGCAGGAAGACATGACCGTCGCGGTGGTCAATTTTGAGCTTGACGGAAGAGAATTCACCGCTTTTAATGGCGGACCGTTCTTCAAGTTCAACGAGGCAATCTCGCTTAACGTGGATTGTGCGGATCAGGCGGAAGTGGACAGGTTGTGGGAGCAGTTATCCGCGGGCGGCGAGGTGCAGCAGTGCGGCTGGTTGAAAGACCGCTTTGGGCTTTCCTGGCAGATTGTGCCCTCCAGGCTGGTCGAATTGATGCAGGATCCGGATCCGGTTAAAGCGGGGCGTGTGACACATGCCATGCTGCAAATGATTAAAATTGATATTGAAGAGTTGGAAAAAGCATATCGAGGCGATTAACTCGGATTGCCTTTTTTTGCCTTTTTTGATTGACCGTTCTGGATGGGCGTGATAAAATTCAAGCCGTCCAAAACTGGGCGCGTAGCTCAATGGTAGAGCAGTGGCCTTTTAAGCCATTGGTTAAGGGTTCGAGCCCCTTCGCGCTCACTTCGTTTATATGTATATGGGGGAAGTTTAACCTTATACTCCCCGGGATGGGTTTTTTGTCG
>DAOUGM010000005.1:0-69228 GCA_034428895.1 Anaerolineaceae bacterium | reverse complement strand
TTTCACTCTTCCTAATTTTTAGGTTGACAATGATCGCCCCGATAAAAGCCAGCGCCAAACCAATGATTCCGCTTAAATCTTGAATTTCATCCAGGAAGATCCATGCCAGGATGGCGATGTAAACCATCATCGTATTGTTGATGATGGAGGATTCCACAGCCGTTAAGGTTTGCAATGTATAGTTCCAAACCACAAAAGTGAATGCAGTATTGACTACAGCCAGAACCAGGATGATCACGATGCTGCGCGTACTGATCGCAGGGATTCCCTGCCATGTCAGGCCGCTGTCCAGCATTAGGATCGATCCAATTCCCATACTGACCATGGTGACAGCAATTGGATTCAGTTTTCCTGAGGCGTTTACTTTTCTGCCGATCAAAGTCCCAAGCGTATTCGATGCCAGGCACACCGCGGCAAAGACAAACCCAATCACCGCACCTCCATTTCCTCCCTGCGGGTAAAAGAATATCAGAACTCCAATCAGGTTGATCGCCAGTCCAAGCCATTGGTTCCAGGTTGGCACCTCCTTAATCAAATAAACCGCCAGGATAGCCACAAACACCGAGGTTAAATTCAAAATGAGGCTTAAGGTTGTTGCCGGGAGGTATGCAAGACTCAGGAACTGAGTGCCTTGAGCCGTGAAGTAAGTGATCACACCCATCAGCAGGATCAAAATCCATTCAGCCTTGGTAAACAACAGTATCTGTCTGCGCACGGAAGACTGAAAAAGGAATGGAGTCAAACACAAAAACCCAAGGAAATAACGCAATCCAGCGAAGGTCAACGCCGGAATGTCATTCAAACCAAATTTGATCAGAATCCATGATGTGGACCAAATAAATGCCACAAACGATGCCAATAGGATTGCTTTGATTCTGGAGGGTTTTTTCAATGCAGCTTATCCCGACCGTTCTGAGATTTTCATGTCGCGGATGTTCAATTGCAGGGTTTCCACGTCAAAAAACCGGTTAACTTCGATGGAATAGGCGATATCGAATCTCGGCCTTTCCTGCTGCCAGACCTCGTACCACTGTGCCTGGTTGAAAGCCACCGCCCGATTGATCTTGCATCCCCTGACGGAAAAGCTGATATGCGTGCCTTCCTTGCCCATTAATTTCATTCCGTCAATTTCCACTCCGCGTGAGATCAGCAGTGCCGCCGGATTTCCCATGCCCGTAGGTTGAAGCTGTTCCAATTGCGAAAAGATCGATGGTTTCAGGCTTCCAATGTCAAGATCGATATCCGCCCGTAGAACAGGACGCAAATCCAATCCCGCGAGTTCCCTGTTCGCAATGGAGCGAAGCCGTTCCACCAGTTCTGTGGAATGCTCCAGGCTCACCGTGAAACCGGCTGCCATGGCATGCCCGCCGTGGCGGATCAAAAGTTCGGAACATTCGTCCAGGGCTTTGGTGATATGAAACTCGGGAATGCTTCTGCAGGAAGCGCGGATGTGATCATCCTCGATCTGTCCCACCACAGCAGGGCGATAAAAATTTTCAGCCAATTTGGACGCTACCAATCCGACGATCCCTGAACTGAATTCGGCATCGAAAGCCGTGATGATATTCAATGATGATGGATCGACCAATTCCTGCTGCGCCTTTTCCTGTGCCTTACGGGTGGCTTTCTGCCTCTCGGAATTCTGGTCCTCAAGTATTTGCGCCGCTCTGCCAACGCTATCGATTGAGTCGCCGATCAACAGATCATAGGCTTGCAGGGCTGATTCCATCCTGCCGGCCGCGTTGAGCCTGGGGCCAAGGATGAATCCAATATCCGCGGCAGATACTTGCTGAATGTTCTTTCCGGCCACTCCAGCCAGGGCATTCAATCCAGGGCGTCTCCCCATGCGGATCAGGTTGATACCGCGGCGTACCATTACCCGGTTCTCGCCGGTCAATGGAACAATATCAGCCACAGTCCCCAATGCCACCAGATCGAGCCATTCCTCGGCGCTGCGATCGTTAATGCCTGCCCGTTGAAAAAGCCCCTGGACGATCTTGTAGGCCACTCCAACTCCAGCCAGGTCTTTATCCGGATACGGGTCATTTTCCCGCTTGGGGCAGATCACTGCAAAAGCAGCCGGGAGTTCTTCCTTCGGGTGGTGGTGATCACTGATGATCAGTTCCACGCCCAACGTGCGGGCAAAATCGGCCTCCCGGGGTGATCGAATACCGCAATCCACCGTCAGGATAAGTTTTGCTCCGGAATCTGCCAGGATGCGGATTGCTTCCTGATTAAGTCCGTAGCCTTCTTCGAATCGATTGGGAATATAACGGTGAACCTGGGCATCAAGCACCCGCAATACCTCCACCATCATCACCGTGGCAGTCACGCCATCGACATCATAGTCGCCATAGACTACGATCGGTTCGCCCGCGTCCCTCGCCTGCAGAAGCCGGTCAACAGCTTTTTGCATATCCAGCAAACGAAACGGGTCTGAAAGGATGGTGGTTGCATTTAAATATTCTTCCGCTTCCTCAAGCGAGCGAATTCCCCGGTTATAAAGGATTTGCCGCATATATGGTGGGTAAGGTTCAAGAATCCCATCAGTAACGGCATCTATCCTGGGTTGTACCACCCAACGCTTGGTCTGATTTTGTCCCGGCAAAATGGTATCCTTAATTTCCAAATTTAAATCATTCGGTCTGAAGGTTTTGATTGTTCCCCGCTGGTATTTTTCTCAGCCCGATATATTTACTGAAATAATGCACCTTAGTATATACGACCTCCAAATTGTCTGCAAGCAAAATAGAATTCAACAAAAATATAGTTGAATTCGCAGTTCGTTGGTCTGTGAAAATTTTTGCATTTTCTCGCATTCATCTCATCCAAAGAATTGAAGGTGCCCGCTCATCATACCCGCACTCAACATTGTTTCTGGTGCCGTTTTCTAGAGGTACCCGCCGAACTGGATTACTCACAACATAACTGATGTTCCTAACCCTTTTCCTCGCCAATTGGGTTGATTGGGGGCTATAATTGCATTTCATGGAAAATAAAAACTTTACCTTCGATTTGCTTGCCCGGCAGGGATTGGCTCGCGCCGGTACCTTTTATACACCCCATGGACCGATTCATACGCCAGTTTTTGCCCCGGTGGGTACCCAGGCAACCGTTAAAGCGGTCACGCCCGCACAGTTAAGAGAAATTGGAGCCAGCCTGGTACTCTCCAACACCTACCACCTCTACCTGCGCCCGGGAGCTGACCTGGTTGCCGAATTTGGCGGAGTGCATGAATTCATGCAGTGGCCGGGTCCCATGCTCACCGATTCGGGAGGATTCCAGGTGTTTTCCCTTTCCGATTCCCGCAAAGTGGATGAAGATGGTGTAACCTTTAAAAGTCACATCGATGGCTCGTTCCATCGCTTCACACCCGAAAGTTCCATCGGAATCCAGGAGAAACTGGGAGCCGATATCATCATGGCATTCGACGAATGCGCCGTACCGACCGACCTGGAATATAATCGCAAATCAATGGCTCGAACTCATGCCTGGGCTGAACGCTGCATCAAAGCCAAAACAAGAGAGGATCAGGCTTTGTTCGGCATCGTTCAGGGAGGGGTCTTTCCGGAACTTCGGGAAGAGTCTGCGAAGTTCATTGCCGCATTGAATCTTCCCGGATGCGCCATAGGCGGCCTTTCCGTGGGTGAAACCAAGGCTCAGATGCACGCCATGCTCGAGGTGGTCGATCCGCTGCTGCCGAAAGATAAACCGCGGTACTTAATGGGGGTGGGTTCACCCGAAGATTTGATCAACGGTGTCAAACGCGGTGTGGATATTTTTGACTGCGTCTTGCCTACCCGCCTGGCGCGCCACCAGGCCGCATTTACCCATGCGGGGCGAATCAACTTAATGAATTCAGGGTTTTCCCATGATCATGGTCCGATTGACACAGCATGTGATTGTTACACCTGCCGCACGTTCACCCGTGGCTACTTGCGTCACCTGATCGTTGCCAGAGAAATTCTTGCATCCACCCTGATTTCCATTCACAATATTGCTTTTCTCATCAATCTCATGAACAAGATACGCCAATCGATCTTTGATCAAAATTTCGACAACTTCGCTGCGGATTTTCTGGAACATTATAAACCCCGCCACAAACAGGAGGTCAAATGACTTTTCTTCAATCGCTCATCCTGGGTATCATCCAGGGTCTGACCGAGTTTTTACCCATTTCTTCTTCTGCCCATCTAGTGCTGGTCCCCTATTTGCTGAACTGGAATATCCCGGAAACTCAGATATTTCCATTCGACGTTCTGGTGCAGCTTGGCACCCTGGTTGCAGTGATCATTTATTTTTGGAAGGATCTGTTAACCATATTGAAGGCGTTTATCAAAGGGCTGGTACAGCGTAAACCCTTTGAAGATCCAAACGCCCGGTTGGGTTGGTATTTGATCCTTGCGACAATCCCGGCGGGGATCGCAGGGATTTTATTGAAGTCGGTGGTGGAAGCCGCCTTCAACAGCCCCCGCATCACCGCATATTTCCTAATAGGAACCGCGGTAATGTTATGCGCTGCCGAATTCTTCAGCCGTCGCAATCGCAAAATGATCGAAATAAAATGGCTGGACGCATTGTGGATGGGTTTATTCCAGGCAGTCTCGATATTCCCCGGCATTTCGCGCTCCGGTTCGACCATCACCGGTGGAATGACCCGCAACCTGGATCGGCCATCCGCGGCTCGTTTTTCGTTTCTCATGTCCATCCCGGTGATGCTGGGTGCGGGGGCGGTGAGTATTCTCGATCTATTCGAAATCCCCAACCTGGGTTCCTTCCTGCCCGTTCTCGCGCTTGGTTTCGTGGTGGCTTTGGTCGTTGGGTATCTGTCGATCGAATGGATGCTGTCTTTTGTAAAAAAACATTCTTTGGTCTACTTCGCGGTCTACTGCGTTCTTTTCGCAATTGCCATTATTATCACCGGCAGTGTGCGCGCTGAAACAAAACATCAAACCTCTGAACAAACTCCTGCCCTCGTTCAGACTGTAGACGCTCCAGCCGCAGCCGCTCAGGCGACCTTTCCAGTGATCACAAATGTTGAATACACGGCCTCACTGGATTGGATGGTTCCTGTGATGAGCTCTTGCGCAAACATCACTCCCGGATTTTCCATTGTGACCCATCTGGTACCAGGCAGTCAGATGCAGCCGTCGGAAGGTGCAGTTCTACTGCGCTGGGGAGAACCTCCCGAATTGGCCGACTATTCAGCCCAACTGGCCGAAAACCACCTGGTGATGATCGTGAATCCGGAGAATCCTCTCACCAGTCTCACGCCAGCGCTGTTCCGGCAGATCGCTGAAGGAAAAATATCGAACTGGAATGCTGTTTTCCAGCAGTGCCCGGATTGTTTTGAAAGCCAACCTTCTGGAGAATTGGGCAACCTCTCGCCTGTTTTAAATTTCTACCAGGCAGGTGAGGAGGTGCAGGATATGTTTGAAAGACAGATCATGGATGGTGCTCCGATTGCTCGTGCAGCTGCCGCTCTCATTCCTTCCTCGTTGAGCATGAAGCAAGCGGTTACGCAGGAGACCGCCGCAATTGGATACATCCCATCGGGTGCAGTCGATAGTTCGGTCAAAGCGATAACACTCTCAGGGTTGGAAGAGTCCCGGTTAACAATGCCCATTCTGGCCATTACCAATTCCGAGCCGCAAGGTGTTGCTCGAGGATGGTTGTTATGTGTCCAGCAGTCAATCTGAACAGATCGGGAAAAGGCTGAAAAATCACCCCTGCCAATCGGCAGAGGTGATTTTTGTTTTTCTCATGCAGTTTCGAGATATTTTTCCACTTCCCAATCCATGACATTCAGGCGGTAATCCTCCCACTCGGCCCATTTAGCCCGTTTGAATGCCTCATAAATCACGTCACCCAGCGCATCGCGGATCAAAGGATCTTTATCCATTTCAAGCAGTGCCTCGCGCAGCGAACCAGGCAGCTCAAGGATGTTCAGTTTTTCTTTTTGCTTTGGATCCAGTTCGTAAACATTTAAATTCTTCCATGGTTCCGGCGCCTGGAGGTTTCTATCGATCCCGTCGAGAGCAGCGGAAAGCATGACCGTATATGCCAGGTATGGATTGCAGGAAGGATCCGGACAGCGCAATTCTGCCCGCACGGATTTGGCGGCTCCGTTGATCACCCGCGGAATGCGGATCAGCGCAGAGCGGTTGGTTTGCGCCCAGCCCACGTACACAGGCGCTTCATATCCGGGTACCAAGCGCTTATACGAATTCACCGTTGGGGCTGTCACTGCGGAGAACCCCCTGGCATGCGCCAATTGACCGGCAATGAACCCATGTGCGGTGCTGGATAGGTTAAATTCATCGTCCTTGTCCCAGAACAGGTTGTTCCCATCTTTATCGAATAAGGATTGATGGCAGTGCATGCCTGAACCATTGATGCCGAAGATCGGTTTGGGCATAAAGGATGCCACCAGGTTGTTTTGGGCGGCAATTGCCTTTACCGTGTATTTCAACGTAAGCACGTTGTCTGCCGAGCGCAGGGCATCGCTATAATGAAAATCGATCTCATGTTGCGCCAGTGCACATTCATGATGCCCCACTTCCACCTCCAATCCAATCGAATCCAGGGCATGCATTAATTCGGTGCGCACGCGTACAGCTTCGTCGTTGGGGGAAAAATCGAAATATCCACCGACATCGTGCGGGACGGGATGGATGTCTGTCCCTCCATTGCGTCGAAAGAGGAAAAATTCCGGTTCCGAACCCACCATGAATTTCCATCCGCGCTTGGCGATCTCTTCGAGTTTCACCTTCAAGGTGCCGCGCGGATCCCCGTCGAAGCGGCGGCCGTTGGGATAATATATATCGCAAAAGAGACGCGCTCGTTTAAATTCCGCCGGCGACCAGGGCAGGACAGCGTAAGTCTCAATATCCGGGCGCAGCCGCATGTCGCTTTCCTGGATGCGCGCAAATCCTTCCACAGACGATCCATCAAACCAGATATCATTGTCGATCGCTTCTTCCAAACGTGAAATCGGTGTGTCCACGCTTTTTACCGACCCCGTAACGTCTGTGAATTGAAACGAAATGAATCCAACTCCATCCGCTTTGACTCGTTCTAGCAGTTCCTTCTTGTCCATGATCAACTCCTTGTTAAAAAAGAATTAAGGCATGCGGGGGCACGCCTTAATTGAATTGATATTATTGATCAGCATCCCTTCCGCTTAACTTAACAGGCAAACCTTTCTGCCTGGCCGGTATCAGAATACTGTCCCGCTCGTCACCGCGCGGTTTTCATTGCTGATTTTTTTGGAAGGGAGATTGAAGCCCCTGGCAGGGCTTCGGAGGCATCCGCTGATCATTCGATTTTCCCCTGTACATCCCCCCCAGGGTTAACATCCTTCTCGCGAAGGAGAACCTCCACCTCGTCATCTCGATGTTCCGAGATGCAGCCGCTTGTTCTCTCATTATTCAATTGTAAAATGATGGGAGAATCATACAGACATTGCCCAAAAAAGTCAATAGGCATGATTTGCACTTTGTTAGTCCTCTGCGCAAAGATTCCGCGATGAATATCTTTACAGCGATCGTGGTCGACTGTAAATACGATTCACAGTAGAAAATTCAAATCAATCAAATAACAGTTTTCCCATTTTTGAACGGGGCAAAATCCTTGGGCAGTTCATAACCGAATTGCTCACACAAAGCCTTTACATCACGATAATCGTTAATATCCAACCGGTATCCGCTGTGGAATTTCACCATCCACTCAGGCGAAATACACCTCACAGGGTAATCATCAATCATTCCTGCGCCGTTTAAGGAATCGAGAGGATAATCCAAACCCTTGGTGAGTCTTCCAGATTCATCAAAATGGAAGGTATGGATATCCACCCAGCGACCGGATTCATCTCCAAACACAAAATTAAATTCATGTGAATCATCGCGAGGAATTTCCTTAAACCCCTCCAACTCCAGCACACCGCGGATCTTTTGGGCATCATCATGATCGATCGCAATATCCAGGTCTTTGTGCTTACGTGTTTGCCGTCCTAGCAAGGCATCCACTCCCCATCCCCCATCCACGATCACTTCGATGTGATTTCTTTGCAACAATTTTAAAATGAAAATTGCATCCTTTGCCCGCATTTGAGATTCCATGGCATCCACCTTGGAAGAATTCGACTTCAAACCAGTATACAGGTAAAATCTTGAATCTCAAGATCCGTAAATCGATAACCTGGATTTCACAATTTTCCGTCTATTGCTTATATTGAACAAATGTACTATAATTTTTCTAGGCGTTCGATTTCAATTCATACTATAATTAACCTACAATTTTTCGAGGAGCGAATCCCCATGGCAAAAAAAACCTTTTCCCAGCCGGAGTACAATCAGTTTGATAAATCAGATCCAATGAACGAAGCCAAACGAGCCGTTCTCGACAAAGCCCTCGGTGATATCGTCAAACGCTACGGTGAGGGATCGATTATGCGTCTGGGTGAAGCCCACCAGCTGGCAGTCGAGGTGATTCCCACCGGCTCGCTGTCGCTGGATATTGCCCTGGGCGTCGGGGGCATCCCGCGCGGCCGCATTACCGAGATCTTTGGACCTGAGTCGTCGGGCAAAACCACCCTCTGTCTGCACATCGCAGCCGAAGCGCAAAAACTGGGCGGCACGGTCGCATTTATTGATATGGAACACGCCCTCGATCCTGCTTATGCCGGCAAACTGGGTGTCGATGTGGAAAGCCTCCTTGTCTCCCAACCGGATATGGGAGAGCAGGCGCTGGAAATCGCTGAAACCCTCGTCCGCTCCGGCGCGGTTGACCTGGTCATCATCGATTCCGTCGCCGCCCTGGTCCCGCGCGCCGAAATCGAAGGCGACATGGGCGACGCCAGCATGGGTATGCAGGCGCGGTTAATGTCGCAGGCTTTACGCAAGCTTTCCGGGGCAATTAACCAGACCAAGACCGCGGTGATCTTCACCAATCAACTGCGCCAGAAGATCGGGGTCATGTTTGGAAATCCTGAAACCACACCGGGCGGTCTGGCTCTGAAATTCTATGCCTCTGTCCGCCTGGATACACGACGCATCCAATCCATCAAAATGGGCGCTGAAATTGTCGGCAACCGCACCCGTGTGCGTGTGGTCAAGAATAAAGTCGCTCCTCCATTTCGTACTGCTGAATTTGACATCATGTACAATGAGGGCATTTCCAAGGAAGGTGACATCATCGACCTGGCTGCCGCCATGGATGTGGTGACCAAACGCGGTGCATTCTTCTCCTACGGCGATGTGCGTCTGGGGCAGGGTCGCGAGAACGCCAAGGAATTCCTGCGGCAGAACATTGACCTTTGCAATGAAATTGAAAACACGGTGCGCCAGCGCGCCATGGGAGGAGAATATTCATTCGACCTCACCGGCGGCGCTGAAGAAGAGTCTGCAGCGGCTGACGAATAACAAATTTCAAACGGGATACCAAGCATCGATACACAAAGTCCTGGTTTACGATTTCTCCTCGTCTGTGTCCTGATGGTCCTTCTACTCTCGGGCTGTGGATTTTTGCGTCCCGATCGTCCTCTCCCTCTTGAGAACCAGTCGGGAGTATTTATAGCCCCCACCCCGCTGCCCACCGCAGCCTTACCTGAACCGGTCTCAACCCCGCAGAGCGCTCAAATCGAGAACTGCACCAACGACCTGGTGTTCCTCGATGACCTCACCATTCCCGACGGCACACAGGTCGACCCCGGTACGGTCCTCGACAAGGAATGGAAGGTAAAGAACAATGGGACGTGCAACTGGAACGATACCTATACGGTGCGTCTGGTTTCAGGCTCCGACCTGGGGGCAGTCTCACCCCAAGCCCTCGTTCCAGCCCGCAACGGAACCGAAGCAGTAGTCCGCATTTCCATCACCGCCCCATCGGATCCTGGCAGATATACCAGCACATGGCGCGCGTATGGAGCTGATGATCAACCATTCGGCGAATGGTTCTCGGTGGAAATCGTAGTCACCAGTCCTTGATTTTTCCTCACAAAATTGGCATGAACCAACAAGCACACAAGTTCCGCTGGCTTCTCTACCTGTTGACCATTTTCGGCCTCGCCATCCTTGGATTGTTGATGAGCTCTGCCTTGCCTGGAAAACAGATCGGGTTCGCCGCCGCGTTCCTTCCCTCGCCGTCGAGTACCATTGCGCTTTACAATCCCTCCAATCAAGTCAAGTCCACTTTGACCCCCTTCCAACCCTTGCCCACAGATACACCCACCCCCACTGCCACGAACACTCCTGTACCCACCGCCACAGCAACAAATACAGCCACTCCTCCCCCGCCGCCAACTTCCACACCCCGTCCGACCAGCGCATCTGTGGATGGTATTCCTCTCGAAGCCTCCATATCCGGCGTCACCGGATATGCACAAAATCATAATCTTTCCTGTGAATCGCGCTCCGCCGTGGATTGGGCTCGCTATTATGGCGTCTCGATCACCGAAGCCGAATTTCAATCGCGACTTCCACTGTCAGACAATCCGGATGTCGGTTTCGTGGGTTATGTGGATGATCCCATGGGACAAATCCCTCCGCGTTCCTACGGAGTCCACGCAGGTCCCGTAGCCCAGGTTTTGAAAGATTTTGGGCTTTCAGCAACTGCTGGAAAAGGTTATTCTTTCGACAACTTGAGACGCCAGGTCGCCAACGGCGATCCGGTGATCGTCTGGATCATTGGCAATACCTGGCCTGGATATCCATTATCCTATACTGCTGATGACGGAGAAACAGTCACTGTGGCGCATTATGAGCACACCGCTATCGTGGTCGGTTATGACGAATACGGAGTTACGTTGGTGGACAATAACCTGGTATATTGGCGCGCCACCAGCGAGTTCCTCGGCTCCTGGTCAGTTCTGGGAAACATGGCGATTACCTCAGATTAAAAAATGGAGCCTTTCGGCTCCATTCATTCTTAATGTCCTCTGATTTATGTGCCTTCCTGCCAGGAAGCCAAGTATTTCACCTGTACAGGAGTCAATTTGTCGATGGTCACACCCATTGCGGCGAGTTTGAGCTCGGCGATCCTCTGGTCGATCTCTTCCGGAACTGAGTAAACGCGTTTTTCCAATTTGGACGCATTCTTCATCAGATATTCCAAGGTCAGCGCCTGGTTGGCAAAGGACATATCCATAACGGAAGCCGGATGCCCTTCTGCAGACGCCAGGTTGATCAGCCTTCCTTCGCCAAGGATGAAGATGCGTCGTCCATCCCGGGTGACATATTCGTCCACAAATGGACGGACCAATCGTTTGGAGACGGATTTCTTTTCCAGGGCAGGGATGTTGATCTCGACATTGAAGTGCCCTGAATTCGCCACAATAGCACCGTCTTTCATCAGGTCAAAATGATGATCGTCCACAACATTAATATCGCCGGTCAGGGTGACTATGATATCGGCAACCTTGGCCGCTTCATCCATCGGCATCACCCTGAAACCATCCATGACGGCTTCAAGCGCCTTCAGCGGATCGACCTCGGTAACAATGACGTTCGAACCCATTCCCTTCATGCGGGAAGCCAGTCCACGACCGCACCATCCGTAACCGGCAACTGCCACCGTCTTCCCCGCCAGGAGAATGTTGGTTGCTCGTACGATCCCGTCAATGGTCGATTGACCTGTACCGTAGCGGTTATCGAAGAAGTGCTTGGTCATCGCATCATTGATGGCGACGATCGGGTAGCTCAATGCGCCGTCGGCTGCCATGGCGTGCAGACGGATCACTCCCGTCGTTGTCTCCTCTGTTCCGGCAATCACTCCAGGCAACAATTCGCGCCGCTTTTGATGCAGTACATTGACCAGGTCGGCCCCGTCGTCCATGGTGAATTGCGGTTTAAGGTCGAGGGCGGCCATAATATGCTTATAATACGTAACGTTGTCCTCTCCCTTAACAGCGTAGACTGGGATCTCCTCGTGGGATACAAGGGAGGCAGCCACTTCATCCTGCGTGGAAAGCGGATTGGATGCAGTCAGTACAACATCCGCGCCGCCTGCCTGAAGTGTTTTCATCAGATTTGCGGTTTCAGTGGTGACGTGCAGGCATGCAGAGATGCGCATACCCTTTAATGGACGTTCCTTTGCGAAACGCTCCTTGACCTGACGCAGCACAGGCATTTCTCTCTCCGCCCAATCGATCTTCAAGCGGCCGCCTTCTGCTAGATCCAAATTCTTTACATCATAGTTCGGCATGAATCCTCCAAATGTTTTTTATAACAGGATATCCAACGCGCCGGCATCATCAAAGTATTCGCGATAGCGATTGATGTACTCAAGCGGTGTATAGGTATGGTTGGTCGTTCCTTTTTGTTCCAGGCAGTAGGTGGCAGAAAGAGCACCCATCTGGCCGCACGTTTGCAAGTCAAGCCCCAGTCGGTATCCTCTCAGGAAGCCGCCGCGGAAGGCATCGCCCACACCCGTGGGATCCGCGATACACTTTGGTGGAACGATAGGGATTTGATATTGCTTCTCATCAGATTTGATCGTTGCACCGTTTTCTCCGCGTGTGATCACGAGCAGTTTTACCAATTGATCGATCTTTTTCGCCGACAAACCGGTATGTTTCTGCAGCAACTCAAATTCATATTCGTTGCAGAAGAGGGCATGCGCACCTTCAACCCCTTCCCGCAGATCCTCATGTGGATTTCGTGCCACCTGCTGCGATGGATCAAACAAATAAGGGATGCCGAATCGTATGCATTCCTCCGCATACTTTTTCATCGCTGCGGGTGAATTGGGTGAGATCACCACATAATCCGCTTCACCTGATTGGATCTCGGCAATGGAAAGCTGTGCAGCATCTGCCATCGCGCCGCTGTAAAAACTGGCGATCTGGTTATTTTCGAGGTCGGTATTCACAAAAAACGATGCAGTGTATTTCTCAGGGATCTCGCGAATATAGGTAACGTCGATCCCCTTCGACTCCATCCACGCGCGGTATTCAGCAAAGTCCATCCCCACGGTCGCCATAACCCTTGGATTTTCTCCCAGGAGTGCCATCGAATAAGCAATATTTGGAGCACAACCTCCCCGCTGGCGCGTCATGGTATCCACCAGGAAAGAAAGGCTGATCTTATCCAGTTTATCAGGAAGTATGTTCTGTTTGAAATAACCCGGAAAGGTCATCAAATAATCAAATGCAACAGAACCTGTAATTACAATTGCCATCTGGTCTCCATCCAATCAGCTATTATAAACGCAACTTGAAAGATTTTGTGTAAACGGCAGGCGAATGATACCCTTCTCGGTCACCCAGGCTGAGATCAACTCGGCCGGAGTGATGTCAAACGCGGGATTGAGTGCCTTTGCACCTGTGGGGGCAGCCGCCTCTCCCTGGTATTGAATATCCAAAACCTCGAGTGGATCGCGTTGTTCGATATCCACCTGTTTCCCGGTTTCCATCGAGAGATCGAGTGTGGAAATGGGAAACACGCATACCACCGGTACCCGGCTGGCATTCGCAGCCAGGCTGAGCATGTATGTACCGATCTTGTTGACCACATCACCGTTGGCAGCGACCCGGTCGGCTCCAAAAAATACTTTGTTCACCTTTCCACTCTGCAGAAAATAACCGGCAGCATTATCGGTGATGATCTCATATGAAATTCCATATTGTTCGCATTCCCATGCGGTAAGCCGGGAACCCTGTAATCTTGGACGCGTCTCATCGACCAGGACATGAATTTTCTTCCCGTGTTCGTGGGCATAACGGATCGCACCCAGGGCAGTTCCCCAATCCACTACTGCCAGTGCCCCCGTGTTGCAATGGTGAATGATCGTATCGCCGTCCTCGATCAGGCTTGCACCATACTGGGCCAGTAAATAATTGGTGCGAATGTCCTCTTCCGCCATTTCGAGAGCTTCCGTCAGCATTTCCTCTCGAAGATCGTCGATCCCCTTTTTCGATCCCTCAACGAGGGTCATGATGCGCTTCACTCCCCAGGCAAGGTTCACGGCAGTTGGCCGTGAATCCACCAGCATGCGGGCTGAGGTTCGAAGGATTTGCTGCAATTCTGGTAAAGAACGGGCTGGTGAATGCATTGCGTCCAAAACCAGGCCGAACGCTCCAGCCACGCCTAAGGCAGGGGCGCCGCGGATGGCCATGCTGTGAATGGCTTTAGCCATCTCCGCAGACGATCTGCAGTGAAGAAATTCCAGCGATCCCGGTAATCTTCGTTGATCGATCATTTTTACAATATTCGATTCGGTCACCCATTCGATCGTTCGCATCTCACCAAAAAACGCCCCCTTTGGAGAGCGTTCCTTCCACTTTAGTTTAACATGCTTTATGGTGAATGACAATATTCACGCTGATTCACGCTGATTCGCTATCCCGGGGCATAAAAAAAAAACGATTTCCATTTTCGGAAAAAGTCCGTTAGAATTCAGTAGAAGGATGCGGATCAATAACTGGTATCCGATGAATATCTATGAAAAAACGTATACTCACAACCCTACTTTTGTTGGTTTTCCTGTTGACGTCTTGTAACTTTCCGGTCAAATCGAACGGCAATGGCATTGACATAAATCCATTTGACGAAAATACGCCGGCTCCCTCGCCCACACCTACTGTCACTCCAACACCACAACCGCAAGTCCGCGTCACATTGGGGGAACAGGACATGTTGAGTGGAGATTACGATGCGGCGCTCAACGAATTCTGGCAGGCGCGAGCTCAATCAACCGATCCGCAAGTGATTTCCGCTGCCCAACTCGGTGTTGGAAGGGTTCTTTTGCTGCAATCGGACTTCCGAGGCGCGATCGACCAACTGAACTGGCTATTAAGCAACTTCGCCGATGGAGAAATCCGAAACCGTGCCTACTTCTTCCTGGCCAAAGCCTACGAGGGAGTGAATGAGTATCGCCTTGCTTCGGACGCCTACCAGAATTACCTCAACGCTCTTCCTGGGGTACTGGATAGTGAAATTCTGGAAATGCAGGGAGATGCATTGATGAAGGCGGGAGATCCAGCCGCAGCTAAGAATTCCTATGTGCTGGCAGCAGCCAAGGCCGTTCCTGCCAACGTCGAATCCCTTGAGATTAAAGCCGCGCAGGCATCATCGGCTGCGGGCGATGATGCAGACGCCATTGCGCGCTACCTTGCATTGTATGATTCCAGCACAACAGATTACATTAAAGCCCAGGTGAATCTGCTCTTGGGACGCATTTACCTGCAGCAGGGAATGCCGGAACAGGCATATGCGCGCTTCCAGGATTCGGTAATTCAATATCCAAGATTCTATGATACTTATTCAGGACTAGTCGCTCTTGTAGAAGGCGACCAGCCGGTGGACGATCTGCTGCGGGGAATTGTCGATTATTACGCCGGTCAGTATGGTTATGCAGTGGCTGCGCTGGATAACTACATGCTTCAATACCCCGATCACGAAGGAACCCCTCATTATTACAAGGCCCTCAGTCTGTGGAATATGGCGGATTATGAAGGAGAGATCGCAGAATGGGATCGCCTCATCGAGGAACATCCCACGGATAAGTTATTGGCCAAAGCCTACCTTGAGAAATCCACCACCCAATGGACGTATCTTGAAGATTATGAAGGATCCGCCAATACTTTGCTGCATTACGTGGCTCGTTACCCGGATGCACCAGAATCTGCCAATTACCTGTTCATCGCCGGAAAGATCTATGAGATTGGCGGTTACCTGACCAAGGCTGCTGACACCTGGCAAAGGGTGTTCAATGAATATCCAGGCGCAGAAGATTCATACTCTGCCTTATTTAAGACCGGAATCGTCTTATACCGCTTGGAAAAATACCCGAATGCCCAGATCATCTTTCAGAGACTGCTGGTTCTCGCAACCACTCCCGAAGACCAGGCAGGAACCAATTTCTGGACGGCCAAGTGTTTGGATAAACAAGGGCAGCGTGATAAAGCCAGGTCTTATTATGAACAGGCGGTCGCAGCAGACCCGACTGGTTATTATAGTATTCGTGCAGCAGAGGTCCTTGCCGGGCAACCTCCATTTCCGGTTTCTACCGCCACCGATTTTGCCATTGACCTGGTCGCTGAAAGGAAAGAGGCCGAGGAATGGATGCATTCAACCTTTACCATCGATAATTCCGTGGATTTATCCACTCCCGCCGAGCTTGCTTCCAACCCACTGTTTCAACGCGGAGAAACCTTCTGGAAGCTGGGCATGCGTGATGAAGCGCGGGCTGAGTTCGAGGTATTGCGTAACGAGCTTCAAGGAGACGCAGTCAATACATATCGCTTAATGAATCACATGGTGGACCTGGGCTTTTATCATACTGCTGCCTTTTCTAGTCGCCAGGTTCTGGATAGCGCTGGTCTCTCCCAGGTTGCAACTCTGACCGATGCTCCACGGTATTTCAATCACATTCGTTTTGGTATCTTTTTCCGTGATATCGTCGTCTCAGCTGCCAATGAACATAATATTGATCCGCTCTTGCTCTTCAGCATTATCCGCCAGGAAAGCCTGTTCGATGCCAGCATCACTTCAACCGCAGGCGCGCATGGGTTGATGCAGATCACAGGCGACACCGGGGAATATATCGTTAACAACTTCAACTGGCCGCCAAATTACAAAACAGCCGATCTGGATCGACCGTACATCAATATTCGGCTGGGGGCGCACTATCTCAAACTTTGGATTGATAAATACAATGGGAGTATTCCTGCCGCGTTGTCCTCATACAACGCAGGGGATGCGAACAACCTGGTATGGATGGAATTGGCGAACGGGGATCCCGATCTATTACTGGAAGTCATCCGCTTCTCCGAAACACAGGATTACATCCGCTCTATTGCAGAAAATTACGCCATTTACAAGTCCATCTACACCCATCCTTAATTAATGCTTGATACAATAAAAAACCACCTCGTCAATCGTTTTACGAGGTGGTTGATGGTTGTTGGAATTTTTCCTAATTCTTGCGATACTTCAGCGCAGCCTGCGCGGCAGCCAGGCGTGCTACAGGTACGCGGAAGGGTGAGCAGGAAACATAGTTGTTGCCGATCCGATGGCAGAACTCGATCGAGGCAGGATCTCCACCGTGTTCACCACAGATGCCCACTTCAAGGTTCACGCGCTGCGAGCGGCCTTCATCCACTGCAATTTTCATCAGTTTCCCCACACCATCCTGATCGAGCGTCTGGAACGGATTCTTGGGGAGAATACCTTCCTCGACATATTTCACAAGGAAGCTGCGTTCGGCATCATCACGGCTGTAACCAAAAGCCATTTGGGTAAGATCGTTTGTGCCAAACGAGAAGAATTCAGCCACACTGGCGATCTCCGCGGCAGTGACAGCGGCACGCGGAATTTCGATCATCGTACCGATCTTGTAGTTAAAATTCACTTTCTTTTCTGTCATTACCTGTTTGGCAATACGCTCAAGCTTCGGTTGAATCCATTTCAACTCGTTGACATGCCCG
This sequence comes from Anaerolineaceae bacterium, assembly GCA_034428895.1. GTDB lineage: Bacteria > Chloroflexota > Anaerolineae > Anaerolineales > Anaerolineaceae > UBA6107. Next base: position 51,803 of record DAOUGM010000005.1, on the reverse strand, counting down.
GTAAGCGGGATCATGATCTCAGGTCGTGGATCCATGCCCTTCATCGCCACGTTGGCAGCCGCTTCAAAAATCGCATGGACCTGCATCTCAACGATTTCCGGCATGGCAATGCTCAAACGCACACCGCGCAAACCCATCATCGGGTTGCTTTCATGCATGGCACGTACGGCATCCAGCATGTGGCTGAGTTCGGCTGTTTCTTTCAATTCATTACGCCCAAGTACAAAATTGGAAAGTCCTTCACCGCTCAATCGCAAGGCAATGATCTTTGCCTCCAATTCTTCAGGTGTAGGCAGAAATTCATGCAGTGGCGGATCGATCAGGCGGACGATTACCGGAAGACCATTCATCGCTTCGAATAAACCCTCAAAATCCTTGCGCTGGGTCGGCAGTAATTCATTCAGTGCTTCGGTTCGTTCTTCGCTGGTCTTGGCAAGGATCATCTTTTGTACGATTGGGAGACGCTCCAATTCAAAGAACATGTGCTCCGTTCGGCAAAGTCCAATGCCTTTGGCGCCGTAAGATCGTGCCCGCTGTGCATCCCTTGGATAATCCGCATTCGCCCAAACTTGCAGGCCTGTAGTTGGCCAGCCAGCAGGAGATTGGCGGATGCCTTCTGTGGAAGAAATCTCATCAGCCCAATCCAACAATTTAAGCAGGTCCTTTTGTTCTTCGAATTTCGGAGTCGTGAGTGCAAGTTTTCCAGTAAACACCTCACCGGATGTTCCATCAATTGATATCCACTCACCCTCTTTTATCGTCTTTCCATCAACGGTCATCTCCCGTTTATCGAGATCGATATGTACAGTTGAAGCACCAACGATGCAAGGTACGCCAAACTGTCTCGCAACCACCGCCGCGTGTGATGTCGCGCCGCCTTCGCTGGTTAAAATTCCCTGCGCAGAAAGCATACCGTGAACATCATCTGGTTTGGTGAATGGACGTACCATGATCACTTCCTGCTTTTCTACCTTGGACATTTTCTCTGTCAGGTCAGCATCAAAGTAGATCTGGCCGACCGCGGCACCTGGAGAGGCATTAACACCGCTGGCATAAAAACGTCCTTCCTTTCTTGCATTCCTTTTGGTGTCAGATGAGAACTGGGGATGCAGCAGGGTATCGACGTCTGCGGGGGTGATGCGCATCACCGCCTGTTCTTTGGTGATCAATCCTTCATTTACCATATCCACAGCAATTTTTACAGCGGCCAATGAGGTCCGTTTGCCGTTACGGCATTGAAGCATCCAAAGCTTTCCCTTTTCGATGGTGAATTCAACATCCTGCATGTCGTGGTAATGCAGTTCCAGTTTATTGACGATCTCAAGGAATTGTTTGTTCGCTGCGGGTAGATCGCGTCCCAGGTTCTCGATTTTTTCAGTGTTGCGGATGCCTGCGACAACGTCTTCACCTTGTGCATTGATCAGGTAATCACCATAGAGCACACGCTCGCCGTTGGACGGATTTCGGGTAAATGCCACGCCCGTCCCCGAGTCGTTCCCCATATTACCGAACACCATGGTTTGAATATTCACCGCTGTACCCAGGTTATCTGGAATATTGGTTGCGCGGCGGTAATCGATGGCGCGTTTGCCATTCCAGGATTTGAACACAGCCTCTGTAGCCAGTTTCAATTGCTTCAGCGGATCCTGCGGAAATAGAAATCCGACATGTTCCTTGGTCACCTGCTTGAAGGTCTCAATGAGTTCTTTCAGGTCATCGGCTGTAAGCTCGGTATCCGCCTTGACTCCCCTGTCAACCTTAATCTTGTTTAATGGAGCTTCAAACACCTCATCATCAATGCCCAACACCACCGCACCAAACATCTGGATCAAACGACGGTACGAATCGTAAACAAACCGTTCATTCTTGGTCAGAGCCACCATGCCTTTGGCTGTCTCATCATTCAGACCAATGTTAAGCACGGTATCCATCATTCCCGGCATGGAGAACTTTGCTCCTGACCGGCAAGAAACTAGAAGTGGATTTTCTGCAGAACCAAATTTCTTGCCGGTTTCTGCCTCAATTTTCTTCAGAGCTTCAAGCATTTGCTCCCACTGGCCGGCGGGGAAAGCTTTTTTCTCTTGGTATGCATTACACGCTTCGGTGGTTACTGTGAATCCAGGGGGAACTGGAAGTCCAATCCTGGCCATTTCTGCTAAATTGGCTCCTTTTCCACCCAGCAAGCCGCGAACTGTTTCCAAATCGCCGCCGACGTATTGTTCAGCCTCATTGATTTCGCTGAACAGGTAAACCCATTTTTTTTGAACCATAATGTCCTCCAGACAGTAAATTACGAAAGAACCCGTTAACACGGGGAATTTAAAACCAAATTGATGAATTTTACCATATTATAAATTATCAATGTTACTTTCGCCCGATTTGCTTCGCAGGGATGCTTGTCTCCATTCTTACATTTTCTCGATTGCTTTTTGTTTTGTAAATCTTTTGAAAGGTAAAAATTGTCTATTCTGCTTGATAATTAAGTACACGGATTAATCTCTCGGAGATGTGAATGAAGATACTCATTATCAATGATGATCCAGCTATGACTGATCTTTTATTAATGATGCTTGCCCCAATAAAAGCAGTAATTAAATGTGCCAACAGTGGCAATGAAGGTTTGGAAACCTTACAGGATTACACACCGGATATCGTATTAATTGACCTAATGGTACCAGAAACTGATACCTGGAAGGTCACTTCCGAGATTCGGAAGACGAGCTCTATCCCTATTCTGATCCTTTCCGTGATCGACAATCCAATTTTAGTTGCCCGTGCGCTTGATAAAGGCGCAGACGATTTCTTGATCAAACCGGTCCCAATGGAAGTCTTGATTGCCCACATTAATAACCTCACCCGCCGAAGGCAGATCAGTAAGCCCGGGGCGCAAATTTCCACAGCATTTCAAACGGTATATAAATAATCGATCAAACTCTTATAAGGAATTACGTTGTAAACGAAGATCGACCCAATCCAGGGCATCTTCTTTGGTTTTAATGTTCCCCGCTGCCTGCTCCTCTTTCAGGTTGTCAATGATTTCTCCGATCAACGGACCTGGAATCAGATCAAAATGGAACATCAGCTCGTTGCCGTTCAGTAATGGTTTTGGGGCAATAATGTCAGGTTGGCAAAACCACGCCTCGATGAGGGCTTCACAGATTTCGAGCATGCGCAACCAGCGATCTTGAGAAAATTCACTGCCAAGATTTGACGCATATTCCGATAAAGCCAGGAAAACCAAGTCGATACCCGTTTCCCCTGATTCAGCAAAGAATTTGTAAATGGTCCTGTTTTCCAGGTTTGTTACAACCGTTAATATGCGATCAAGAAGGTTCTCATTCGCTGCAAGTTTCTGTAGAACCTCGATCTCATCTGTCGAAAGAGCCAATGGATGGAATTTTTCCACCACCTCATCCCGTTTGACTTGCTCAACGATTTGGTGGATAAATACAAGACTCTTCCGATCCCTTCCAGTTAAATTCTTTTGATAATAATGTTTCTCCAGCTTGTGTTTAAATCTACCCAACCTGAGAAGCATCGAAGTTTGGGAAAAGGAGGTATTTTTATCCGTCCCGTTATTTCCGCAGATTATGGCGATCATATTCACCAGGACATCGACCTTTCTGCACGCCAGGTCGAAATCACTTTTTACATCCAATCCGATTTCTTCAAAGACTGAAAATCTTCGTAGAAGTTGGAGCGCCGTCCCGATTTTTTTCCCTTCCATTATCTTGAAAATTTCGTCCCGCTTCCGTTCGTTGGATACCTTGATCAATCCCTTGGACGCTGATCGAATGAGTTTGACGGATTCTGGTTCAATTTGCAGACCAAGGTTCACTGCGTAACGAACTGCGCGGATGGCACGTACAGGATCATCCTCGATGGAAGATTTTTTTACCGGGCGGAGCCATTTTTGCTGAAGATCTCTCCCCCCCTTGGTAGGATCAATAATGAGATCAGGAGAATTCAGTTCAACCGCCATGGCGTTAATGGAAAAATCGCGTTCCATTAAATCAGACTCGATCGAACTTCCCCTTAGTTGAGCAAAATCGAAAACCATCTGCTCGGGTGTTCTATTGGCTAGTATTACACGGCTGGTATTCCGATCTTCATCGAGCATAAAGAAAATACCGTCGTTCTCGTCCGCAAATTTTCTCGCAATATTGCGTGTGTCTGAAACACAAACAAAATCAAAATCCCTGCTGGCTCGCCCAAGCAATGCATCACGAACTGCACCTCCAACCAGGTAAATGGGATTCGCCGCTGATGCATATTTTTTTAGTTGAAAAATGACCTCAGGAAATTGCACTTATTCAACCTGTTTTTCCGGTCTGTATTTATCCAAATCGACCACGCCGATGAAAGGCAAATTGCGATAATAATCGTCAATGTCCAAACCGTAGCCGAAAACAAATTTATTCGGGATCGTGAAACCGCGATATTTTATGGGTACATCCACTTCACGTCGTTCTGCTTTGTCCAACAGCACGCACACATTCAAGCTTGCAGGTTTTCTTGTGGATAACAATTCCATAACGGCCGCAATCGTGTATCCGCTGTCAATGATATCTTCGACCAGTAATACATGTTTATTATAAATATCCACATTCAGATCAAGTGTGATGCGTACCTGCCCACATGTTTGGCGACTCCCTACACCATACGATGAAACTGCCATAAATTCGATCATATGTGGGATCGAGATCCTTCGCATTAAATCGGTCAGGAATAACACCCCGCCTCGTAAAATGCAAACCAGCAGGAGTTTATCACTAGCAGCATAATCCTTGCTGATCTGCTCCCCAAGATCAGTAATCCTTTTCTGAAGATTCTCTGAAGATATTAATACTTCGCTTAAATATTCGTGATAATCCTGCATACAGGCTCCAGTGACTCTCTACTCCATCGGAACTTCATGATGTTCTCTACAGCGTGCTTCGTATAACTCAGATGCGCCAACGATGATTACCGGGTCATTATACCGGGCGGGTTTGCCGTTGACCAGCCGCTGTGTACGGCTCGCCGGTTCACCGCATACCATGCAAATCGCCTGAAGCTTGTCAACGCGTTCCGCCCGCGCCATTAAAACAGGCATGCATCCAAACGGCTCTCCTTTGAAATTCATATCCAGTCCAGCCACCAGAACGCGGATCCCCCGGTGCGCAAGTTGCTCAACAACCTCGATAATTTTCGTATCGAAAAACTGGGCTTCATCGATTCCAACTACTGTGGTCAATGGATCAAGTTTTTTAAGAATGTCTTCCGACAGAGGAACCGGTGTCGCATCGAACTCCGATCCAGCGTGAGAGGTGACTTTTTCCAGGGTATACCTGTCATCTATTGCAGGTTTGAATACTTGTACTTTTTGCTTGGCAATGGTTGCCCTGCGTAACCGTCGGATCAATTCATCGGTCTTTCCGCAAAACATCGACCCGCAGATCACCTCGATACTCCCTGTCTTGTGTTTCATGCATCTTCCTCCGCATGGATTTATTTTACATTCTACCTTATTCTGCCCAATACCATTGCATAGATCGGAAAACAAAAGACCTCTGGCGATTAACCAGAGGTCCATCATCTGCTGCAAAGTTAAACAACGATCTCTTCGGCTGCAGTCGGAAGGGTGTAGCCCATCTGGCGCAGATTTTTCTTCATGTCGATCAGTGATTTGCGGCCAAAACCTTCAATCGCCAGCAAAGCAGCTTCGCCTTCTGCCAATTTGGTCAAAACCTGGCCAACATTGGTCAATCCGGCCTTTTCCAAGGCCTCGGTCGCCCTAGCGGGTAATCCAATTTCTTTGACCGATCGTTCAGGTGAAACGCGGGCTGCGGCTTTTGCCTTCTTTTCTTCGACATAATCCTGGCGGGCTTGCAGCTTCTTGTAGAAGCGGTCCACCTGACCTTCAATGTCGATTAGGCGCTGCTGCTGTCCGGTGAAGAACGGATGGCATTTAGAGCAAACCTCTGTATGAATTTCTTTCTTGGTTGAACCGGTCGTCCAGGTGTTTCCGCATGAGCAGACCACCTTGGCGTCGGGATAATACGTTGGATGAATACCTTTTTTCATTCTCGCTGACCTTCCTGTTAATGATTTTTACAATTGTCTGATCCAGACGGATTTGTAAAAATTAGATATTTTACTCGGAGACAGCCGGTTTAACATTTACCCGTTTCTGCCCATTGGGCAGGGTCTCATATTCCACGATACCTTGTGCAACTGCAAACAATGTATCATCGGTGCCGACTTTCACATTTATTCCGGGCTTAATTTTTGTACCACGCTGGCGCACTAAGATGTTGCCAGACAGCACTTCTTCACCTGCAAATTTCTTTACTCCAAGCCGCTGTGCATTGCTGTCGCGGCCGTTTCGACTGGACCCACCACCTTTTTTATGTGCCATTTTTCCTACTCCACACTGATTGATTCTATTTTTAAACGAGTGTAATGCTGGCGGTGTCCGGTCTTCACACGAATTCTCTTCTTGGGTGAGTATTTAAACGTGATCAATTTCGGACCCTTGACATGATCGAGGATCGAAGCGGATACAGACGCACCCTTGATTACAGGAGTTCCTACGTGGATTTTTTCGTCTTCTACTACCAGCAGAACTTCGTCAAGATTGACGGTTTGCCCAACCTCAACGTCCAGCAGGTCTACATCGATCGTAGCACCTTCGACGGCTTTATACTGCTTGCCGCCAGATTCCAGTATTGCATATTTCATTTTTAAGATTCTCCAATCTTCACTTCACCGTTTCCTCGCGTATCTTCACGCCAGTATACGGGGAAGTTGGAATTCATTCACCTGGAAAATTTATTTCCGGGTAAAAGGCAGACGGTATTATACAGGTTTGACGCCAACCTGTCAATGGATGGATATCTGGTGTACCGTTCATATTGACTTGAGACGACGGCCTTCCCCCACTCTTTCAGTAATCCCCTTTTGGTCCAGATGCTCCAGAAATGCCAGGGCATACTTTCTGCTGGTTGAAAAGTGGTCTCTGAATTGCGCCACAGTGAGCATTGATCCTTCTTTACAGGTTTCCACCACGAAATTCCGCATTTGCATATAATCACTTTTTCTAAATGCAATATCTGGCGTGGTCTGGATCATTATCTCTTGGTCCAAAAGCGATTGAAAAGCCTCATTTCCAAGCATATCCTTGATTTCGGAGATTCCCGGTGGATTGTAAGGGTTTTGTTCGATCTGTCGGGTGAGCATGTCCAACTTGCTGCGTTGCTGTGGTGAATATTTGATCTGAAATTCGGGCAGAGCAATGAATTGCCATTGAGACCTGACCACTCCTGATTCAATCCAAAACTGAATGCAAGTTTGAAGGATTTCATCCCGGATGTTGAGTTGTTTCCTGACCCCTTCCATACTCATGCCTGGTCGCAAGGGAAACTTGGCGTGATATTCGGTCAATAACTTCACGATTTTCCGAGAAGTTAAATCCCAATTTTTTTTAGTCGTATAGAAACCATCCTTTTTCCCGGGAAGAAAGAGTGCCGATCCTTGCTCAACCAGGTTCTGTAAATCGGAATCAGGTGCAGAGGAAATTGTTGTTGAAACATGACGAATATCGGTCAAACTCAAAAAACCGGAATCCTCGATGAGGTTGAATAACGCTTCACTGCTGGATGGCATGAGCCTGGCTTCAAGCCGTGCCAGTACCGACTGGTCATTCAATTTATACCGCTTCTCTGCGTTTGATGTTACTGCCAATCCTCCGCCTAGCGTTTCGGCTGGAGACATGCGGCGAATGATGAAATGGTCACCTTTTTCGATCACCAACTCCTTCTCAAATTCAATTTGCACCCAGCCTTGATCTCCTGGCTCAATCACGTCTGTCCCAAGCAAGCGAACGCGCCCAGTACGCTCTGTCGTAGCCAGAAAGATCTTCACCATATCATTGTGACGCAAACCTGTGGAAGCATCCGCCAGTATCTTAATTTGCGCATCGATCCTTCGAGAGGGTTGAAACATACCTGGCAAAGCAATGACATCGCCGCGGTGGACATCTTCCAAATCGATCCCCGCAATATTGATCGCAGTACGGCTGCCGGGGGTGGCAACATCTTCCTTTTGATTGTGAGACTGCAGCCCACGGATCCGGCCTAACTTCTTTGAGGTAAGAATCTGGATCGTATCGCCTGTGTGAAATGATCCGCCGGTTAGTGTACCGGTAATTACAGTGCCAAAACCCTGAATTGAAAAGACCCTGTCAATAGGCAACCGGGGGCGTCCAATATCCTTTGGGGGAGGGATCGTCACCAACAACGAAGATGTTTCATCTTTTAATTGTTCGATTCCTTCACCGGTCAAGGAGGAAACCCGCACGATCTGCGCATTTTCCAATACTGTCCCTTTGACCAACTTTCTAATGTCACTTTCGACCAAAGAGATCCATTCCGCATCTGTAACCAGGTCGATCTTTGTAAGCACAATAATGCCGCTTTTAATTTTTAGTAGATCGATGATTGCCAGGTGTTCACGGGTTTGAGGCATCACCCCTTCATCGGCGGCAATGACAAGCAATACTGCATCGATTCCGCCAACCCCCGCCAGCATATTTTCAATAAAGTCCCGGTGACCTGGTACGTCGACGATCCCTACCAGTTCACCGTCTGCCAGATTAAAAAAGGCAAATCCCAAATCAATGGTCATTTGCCTTTGTTTTTCTTCCTTCAAACGATCTGGATCTGCTCCGGTTAGTGCTTTTACCAGGCTGGACTTGCCATGATCAACGTGACCGGCGGTACCTATCACGCGCATGGACCTAAATCCGTTTGCCGAGCGTTTGTTCGAAGGAGTTCAATAGGTCATTGCTCAAAGCCAGTACCGCTTTGATCCGCTTTTCAGTCTCTTCATTTATAATATTGACTGTATCTATCAAATTCTGAGATTCGTCCTCAAGGGCAGTTAATCGTTCTATGATTTTGGATGTCTCCCGACCCACTTCGCGTGATTCCTCTTCCTGGGTCAGTGAATAATTTGTCCAGCGTTTCTGGTCGTCAGCTTTGAAGGAAATCCACTCCTGCCTGAAACGTTCCTCTGCCAGCCGGTTCATTTCTGTGATCTCGTTAATTCGTCGATCCAGGCGTGTGTTGATCTCCTCAAAATCAGTCTGAGATTTTTTGACTGCCCGGTGGGTGTTCTCTAACTCAAGAAGCTGCGTTTGAAGTCCGGAACCAAGCGTTTCGATCTGATCGATCCTGGCTTGCCATTCTTTCCAAAGGTTCTCTCTATCGACGTAGGACCGGGATTGGTTTTCAATAAAAGCCAGCTGTTCTTGTTTTCGCAATTGTTCCTGGTTGATCAACTCGTTGATTCTTGTTTCCAGCTTGCGAACGAATTCCATGTTCGATTCCATGGTTGCTCTTTCTTCATTCATTTTCTTGCGAAGTGTCGCAACCTCTACTTGGATATCGGTTCCTTTTTTCGATTCAAACCGATAATTATCTTCCAATATTTTTTGGGCCTTAACCGTTTCTTCATTTGTCAGATTAAGTTCATTCAAACGTTTTATCAAATCTTCCACTTTTTGATTGAACCGAAACTCTTCCTCTATTCTTGCCTGAATCGTTTTCTTGAGTTCTCCAATGGGTTTGATCTCATTCTCAAACTCCAGTAAACGTTTGTTGGTATTATCGTGATCTTCCTTTCGTTGTTTGTCAACTTTCTTTTCGTAATTTGTAACTTTCCTGTCAATTTCTTGAATTTGGTGTAAGAGTTCAATTTTTTGTCTTGAGGAAACGTCTTCAAATTCTTCTATGCGCAAGACATTTTGGGTGGATTTTTTGTACTCCAATTCAACGTTTTTAACTTTGGCCTTGTTTTTGGAAACCTCATCCACCAATTCCGTGAGTTTGTCTGTCAACTCCGATATCGATTGTTTATCTTTTCGGCGTTCGGCTTCCAGCCATTCCACTCGTGATAACAATTCTTCAATTTCCATGGTAATACCTTTCCTATTCTGGCCAGATTCTATTGTAATACCGGCAGATTCATTAATAGACTGCCGAAAAGACTTTCCGTGATTTGCGGGAACATTCCGATCAATAATAATACTAGACATCCAGCCAAAAGAACAATGATCTGACCGGGAGTCTCGCGAATTTCCCATTTTCCATTTTCGGGCAAAGTAGCATTTGAAAATATGCGGATTGCAGCGATCAAAAACCCGGTCATCCCGATTGCAACCCAGATGATCGCATCGACTCCATTCCTCCCTACCAGCTGCATAACCTCAAATTTTATTGGAAACCCTGCGGACGAGGGAAATCCAATTATTGTAAACATCGAAATCAAAACGCTGATCATTACCACCGGATATCGTCTGACAGCTGATCGTAGACCCTTAACCGTAAAAGTATCGTCCGAACCCCAAATAATGGACAAGGAGAGCCCCAACAATGCAAGTGCTACGATTCGCGGGACGAAGGACTGATATAGCAGTGATACGCCTTCACTGGATTGTTGACTGACCATTAAGAGAGCAAAACCTGTTTCATACAAGACCGAAAACGCCAGGATACGTTTGACATCATTTTCAACTGCCGCCCAGATCCCGGATGTGACGATCATAATGATTCCCACGATCCGGATGACCAGCGATAAGTAACCTTCCTGCCGCAGCCATACCAGGCTGGATGTGTAGTCGATCATGATCAACAATGTCACAATTGGAAGGAGACAGAATATAAAGCTGGCAATATATGGATTGACAACCTGTGAAAATTGAGGCACCCAGGAGTGAAAAGGAAAGATGGCCAACCAGAGGGCAAATCCGATGCTAAGGAAAAGCACTGCCATGGAACGCATTGTCTCCTCAGATAAATTGGCTTGTGCTCCACCAAGGATCCATCCTGCAAAAAGAATGAACGGCATCGCCAGGGAAACATAAATTAAAAAACGGATCACACCCTTCTCTGGAAACTTCCCTTTTACCGTTACTAGTGGAATCATTAACAAAACCGCCAGTTCGACTAGTACCGCTGAATATAGAAAAGGTTGTACGGAAAGCGCCGCAGTGAGAACTGCTGCGATGGCAATGACCAGCGGGATGAATTTAACAGGTTGGTTTGTAAATCTTGCGCCGCCTATGAATAGTGTGAGCGTAGCAAAAATTAGTAATAATGTAAATCGGTCAGAATCTTCAAGCAAAAAAGCTCGACCAAAGAAAATCAGTTCAGAGTCGATGCCGATGGAAATCACACCAAGTTTCAGAACGTGACCTATCGGCTGGAACAAAGCAAATATCGTCAACAGCCCGCTGGTAATTAACCCTCCAATTCTTACTATGCTGGGTTTATTCAAGAAACCCAACAGGGCTGCCGAAACGATCAAAGGAAACACAATAAAAATCGTCGGCGCGTTCATTCTTCTGCATCCGCAATGCTGTTGGTGATCAGGTAGGAACCAACAAAGGCGATTAATAAGTCCACAACGGCCAGCATGCCATTGATCAATAATGACCTCTCCACTGATCCATAAATGACTTCAAATCCAAGAAAGAGCGTGATCAACCCCAGGATTACACGATATGGTTTTTGAGTTAATGCCAGGGCAATGAATCCGCAGATCATCATAAATAACGAAGCCAAAATTTGTTCAAGAGGCATTGGCAAGAACATGCTGGACTTGGGGATAATGAACAGCACCGCTATCAATCCAAATGTAAAAGCCACTCCTCTGAAAACCATACCTGTATGGCTCCCTCCAAACATGGATTGTGCAAGAATATTTGGCGACAGGTTTAAGATTAGCAATGCCATTAATCCCGAAATGAACTTGATGAGTGCAAATGTAAATGTCCAAAATTGAATATTGATCACAAATATCATCAACAGCGAAACACTGAACGCAATCAAGTTTACCCTGCGGGAGTCGGATATTAATTGCAGGAATAATCCTCCTGTTAGTATGATGATAAAAATATAATTGATCCAATGTGTCATTATTGAACCTGTGCCGCAATTAGCAAGGATGCCAGCAAAATTAATAACAGAAATGACCAGAGGATTCCCCCATCGCCTTCCAGTATTCGAACCAAGAAGCCAATGGCGGAACCAATGAATGTACCTGTGGCTTCAAATAATCGAACAATCCAATTAAACCGAAACAACTTGTCAATATTTAAAATAACTGGTTCCATGCGTTTAAAATATTCTTTAATCCTGTTTATCAGATTGTTTGCTGAACGGCGCTGTAGGAAATCCAAAAAAATTGCCAGGCCGATGATCACCGCCAGGGAAACAGGAAACCACCAATATTTCAGGCTCCTGAGTTTCTCCAAAGAAAATATTTCTGCGATCCACGGTGCTATAGCAACGATGATTAAACCTGTAATTTGAAACAACCAAACCCAATCCTCCAGTTTTTTTTGTTTCCCTTCAATCCGCGAGGAATGCCGTATCACACCACCAATCAACAATGTAAGGCTGAGAAGCAAGAAAAAGTTCGCCACCTCGGCTCGGTCACCCCAGATTGCCAGGGGAATGGCAGCAGTTGGAGTAAAAGGAATTGCGAACATGACAGGCAATATTAACGGTAACAACACACCTGCCTTTTGCTTTCGCGGCAAAAAGAGGAATAACACTGAACCACCCACCACCATCATTATCGAAATTCCAACCAGGGCATCCATGCTGCCTCGAAGAAAAGCGATTAACGCCAGGCAGCCGAAAGAAAAAACCCAATATGGTCGGCCACCCAATTCGCTTCTGGAAAAGAACCAGGAAAGCGCACCAAACAGTACGCCTGTTGTAACTATGGTCAGTGTGCTGCCGTATTGGATTTTGGTAAATAGTTGGGGTCCACAAAAGATAAGGAATGAAAAAACGGAAAGGATGGGAAGGAATCTTAGAATTGAGCCGATTCCGCGACGGATTTTCGGTTCTTCCGAATAAGGTATATGCAGCGGAATTATTCCCATGCGCAGCAGTGCGATGAAGATTATGAGTACTCCCGTTGACAAGTTACCTTTTTCAACATCCAGCACAGAACCGGGAGTCCGCAATATCAAGTAACTCATCATCAATATGATTCCAAAAAATCGCGCCAATAACGAAATAATCGATATTCGATGTTTTGCGGTCTCTTTGATGATTCCAACCAATATCAAGAACTCTGCAATGTCGATCAAAACCCAGGTCAACAAAAAGGTCAAACCGTTTCCAGATTGAATGGATAACAATCCAACAGCGGTCAACATCATTGTCCCTGTAAGAATATTTACATGACTACCGCTGTCAAGGTATCTCGCCTCATAAAAGATCACTGCGACAAACAATGAGACAAGGAGAAAACCCAGAATCCATGATTCTTCCGAATATTGAAATACAATTGTTTCAGATGTTGTAACTCCCGACAACCAATTGTGTATTTCCCATCCGGTGGGCATGAGCAGCCGGATGAGGATCATCGCAATCCATGTCATTACTGCAACAATGCTCGCCAGCAACCAGGTACGGCCTGGCGAAAATCTGGTTCGCCCCAAAATTTGGAGAATGATCGATGCTGCAACCAACAGGAATACGGGAATTAATGAGATCATGAGACAATTTTACGCTGTCAGGCGGAACTTCTGACGATGGATGAACTTTCCCCACCCTTGGTGACCATACCATTCACCGCCTTTCACGATCAATCGGCCGCGTGAATATACCTGGACCGGAAATCCTTTCAGCATCCAACCTTCGTAAAGGTTATGGTCGATTCGATGATGGGCAAAAGCCAACCCATATGTCACAGTTTTCTCTGGATTCCACAATACGATGTCCGCATCGGAGTCCGGCAGCAAGGTCCCTTTTTGGGGATACAGGCCAAAATATTTTGCCGGATTTGTGCTTGTTAGCGCTGAAAATTCAGGTATGGAATATTCCCCCGATGAAACCATTTTCGTCCACAAGATTGGCAATCGGTCTCCCACACCTGGTAAGCCATTCGGGATCCGGGTAAAGTCGCTCATTCCCAGTTCCTTGCCAGGAATTGCGATTTCTATTCCTTCATATTTTATCGGTTTTGTTCCATCGTAAAAGAACGGACAATGATCTGTGGCGATGGTTTGCAGAATGCCCTTCTTTATTCCCTCCCAAATCCGAACCTGGTCGTTTTTTGTTCGAAGCGGAGGTGAACATACCCATTTTCTGCCATCGGGTCTTTCCAGTTCTTCCTCAGTGAAAAGCAGATACTGCGGACAGGTTTCCCCGATCACCGTCAAGCCATTTCTCTGTGCATATTCGATCTGATCCACCTCTCCCCGGGTGTTCACATGCACCAGATACAATGGAGCACCTGCCACCGCAGCCAAAGCGGCACCTCTCAGCGCGGCTTCTGCGGCACCCCAGGCAGGACGGGTTTTGGCGTGCCAGATCGGCTCTGTGTGTTTCTCATCCAATGCTTCACGCACCAACAGGTCGATTAGATCTCCATTTTCTGCATGCAGCATGGTGAGCAAACCGTTCTCTCGCGCAATCCGCAAGACCTTGAAAATTTCTCCATCCTGTAAACGCAGCCGGTTGTTATAAGCCGTAAAAACCTTCAAACTAGTAATACCCGCATCCGGCAATCGGGGGATCTGTGCTTCAACCTCAGGAGTGAGGTGGGTAATATTCATATGAAGGCCGTAATCGACCGCCGCTTTGGCATCCGCCTTGGTACGCAATTTTGCCACGCAATCCAGCAGGTCATCACTATCCTGAGATGTGAAATCAATGACTGTTGTCGTTCCCCCAAATGCAGCAGCTTTGGTTCCGGTGTAATGGTCATCCGAAGATACCGTGCCCGCCATCGGAAGGTCCAGATGCACGTGAACATCCACCCCTCCAGGCAAAACGAATAGCCCCGTAGCATCGATCACCTCAGTTTGATCATCTGCCTGCAATCGCGGTGCAATGCTGGCAATCTTCTCCCCATCGATGAGTAAATCAGCGACAATAACTTCCCCTTCTGTTACAACATTCCCATTCTTGATCAGTTTTTTCATTAAAACCTTTTTATCGGGCAATCCTTAACGATATTGGCTATTCTACCAGTAATACTTTCCTAGTAATTTTCCAGATCAGTTTCATCAGGCAAAAGGGTGGAATTCAGAATAATGTCCAGCAGGGCGGAGTCAAGTTCAAGCTCATTTTGCTGACCTGATCCATATCGCGATCTACGCTCATTTTTCTCCCTCAGTGATTTCCACAATAATTCCCTGTCTTCAGATCGAACGACAAGGTCATTAATGATGCGTGCACGATTGAATAATTCCCCGGTGGTGTAAACAAAAGTGATCCTTTTCCACTTATCTGACTTTATCGGCTGGGGAATTTGCATCAGCGGTCCAAGTTGAACTTTGTAATATTCCTCTTTTGCGCGTGGATGTGCCCCCTCATCGCGCAGCAGCTCCCCGCGGGTCGTCAATTCATGCCCGCGGTATTCGGCGACGTATTCGATCTGCCAGCGGTGGACTTCGCCAAAATTAGCCCCTTGGTAGAACGCAAAATAATCCACTTCGATGATTTTGGGAGCAAACCTCAACGGGATTCTATACCAGCCCAGCATGCGGGCAATTTCGAAATCCTTAAGGCTTGGAATGATCCCCACCAATAATAGTGAATTGTTTGGGATGGTTGCCATGATCATTCCCTGGTAATTACTGATTTTGAGTAAATCATCCTGGACGCAGCAACTGTCCAGGATGATCACAATACATATAGGCTACAGGAGTCCAACTTTTGCGTTGAAATCCTCGATCAGTGAATCAACTTCCTCGACCTGGTTTTGAACATTCGTCCAATAATCTGGCGCATACCATTGGTCCTGGATCTCGGCATACGTGCGTCCCTGCTGTTCCACCCAGGTATAGTACTTCAAATTATGGATACGTTTTTTGGATTCGTAAGTCAATTCCAACAGATGATCTGTTGTAGTTCCCTGCAGGTACTGACCAAAATGTTCTGCAGCATCAGTTTCTGCGTATGCGCCAGATTGCTGGCGCATTTCATCGAGCCGGCTTCCATAAAGCTGCATGGAATCGGTGAATACTGTCAAAACAACGTCATTTTCGCCAAGTTCGTAGTATTTCGCAAATTTGATCGCGGAAAGCATATTGGCAATTCCCGAAAAACCCAACAGATCCAATTGACTGACAATCGTTTCGGGAACTCCCTTTTTGACCAGGTACTTTCGACCTTCTGGCTCATTGAACAACCGCGCGATGTTGACCACGGCATTATCATCAATCGCAACCACCAGATCGGTATTTTTGACATTATGGACCCAGGGAACATGTTTATCCCCGATACCTTCAATACGGTGAGAGCCAAATCCGTTCATCAGCAACGTTGGACATTGAAGTGCTTCACTGGCGATAATCTTGCTGTTCGGATATTGTTGCTTTAAATAATCGCCGCTTCCGATGGTTCCCGCTGAACCGGTGGTATAAGCTGCCCCACGGAACTCATCCTTTGGTCCCATTACCTTTTTCAGTACTTCGTGCATGGCATGTCCGGTAATCTCGTAATGCCACATGTAATTGCCAAACTCTTCAAACTGGTTGAAGATCATCAGGTCTTGACCGGATTTTCTCAATTCCCAGCATTTGTCGAAGATTTCTTTTACATTGGATTCGGTACCGGGAGTGGCGATCACTTCACTTGCGATGCCTTTTAACCAGTCGAACCGTTCTTTCGACATTCCTTCCGGTAGAATGGCGATCGATTCACATCCCATTAATGCAGAATCATATGCGCCGCCGCGGCAATAATTCCCGGTCGATGGCCATACGGCTTTTTGCGTCGTCGGGTCGAATTGCCCGGTTACCAACCGCGGAACAAGGCATCCATATGCTGCACCAACTTTATGCGCCCCTGTCGGGAACCACTTCCCCACAATAGCGACCACGCGTGCTTTTGTCCCGGTCAGGCTGGATGGAAGCTCAATATAATTGACGCCGTCGAATCCGCCACCTTGGGCTGTAGGTTGATTTTTCCAAGTAATGCGGAACAGGTTTCTCGGATGCACGTCCCATAAACCGATCGAACGAAGTTCCTCTTTGATCTTCGCAGGGATTAACTCCGGGTTTTTCATTTGGGCGAAGGTGGGCAATATCAGGTTTTGTTTTTTCGCCTGTTCTATCGCCCGTTCCAACCTATCCTTGTAAATGGTAAGATCAATTTTAGCCATAGGTTTATCCTTTTGTTGATTTAATCGTCAGAAGGCGTTTCAGCCGTGATATATAGCGGTCGGCCTTTTGCTTCATCGTAGATCCTGCCGACATATTCACCCAGAATTCCGATACAGATAAGCTGTACCCCGCCGAGGAACAATACCGCGATCAGCGTCGTCGCCTGTCCAAAGAAGAATTGCGAACCCACGAGTCGTAATATTATGACTACTGGAATGGCAATGATGCTGATGGCCGCGGAAATGAAACCAAGCCACATTGCAATTTGCAGCGGCATATATGAAAAACTGGTGATCGCGGTCAATGCAAGCTTCACCATCTTCTTGAAGGGATATTTGGTTGTTCCTGCAAAGCGTGCTGCGCGCTTGTAGGGCACACCGATGGAGCGGAATCCCACCCAGGATGACATCCCTCTCAAAAATCGGTGTTTTTCACGCATGCTGTTCATCACATTGACCACCTTGCGGTCAAGTAATCGAAAATCGCCGGTATCCAGGGGGATTTTGATATCCGTCACACGATAAATGGTTCGGTAGAAAAGGGAAGCTGTCTTTAATTTGAACCAGGATTCCCCTTCCCGCTCAGTACGCTGAGCGTACACCACCTGGTAACCTTCCCGCCACTTTTTGATCAACTCCAAGATGACTTCAGGTGGGTCTTGCAGGTCTGCATCGATGATTACCACCGCGTCACCGCGTGAGTAATCCAACCCTGCTGTGACTGCAATCTGATGTCCAAAATTGCGCGCAAATATTACCGGTCTGACCCTTTTATCTTTTTTTGCCAAGTCGCGGATCATATCCGTCGATCCATCTGTCGACCCATCGTCAACCAGTACCAACTCCCAGCTTTCCGTTGTGGAATCCATCACCTCTTTGACGCGCTCATATAGAGTATCAAGGCAGCCTGTTTCATTGTATACAGGAGCAATGATCGTAAAAACTGGTTTCATCCTAAAGCACCTCTCATTTGGTTTTGGTAACAGTTCAACAAGGCTTGAATATTTGCCTCGATCACAGGGGCATTTTTGACAGCCTGCATGGCGGTTTTGATATCCTTCAACCCATTCCCTGTGTTGATCACCACCACTGGATCATTCGACTGGATAATCCCTTTTTTAATTGCCTTTTTCAATCCAGCGAATGCAGTAGAACCAGCGGGTTCAGCAAAGATACCATATTTTCCCAATTCGGCAATGGCTTCAATGATCTCGGTATCCTTTACTGTCAGGTATGCACCTCCAGTTTGAGTGGCAGCGCGGACCGCTCGAACCCCATCCCGTGGAAGGTCCACGCTGATCGAGTCGGCAATCGTCGTGGATTCCACCGGAACGATCTCTTCCGTTTTGGCGAAAAAGGCATTCGCTACCGCGGCGGAATTTTCCGATTGGATCCCAAACAACCTGGGCATAACATCCAGCCAACCCAATGCCGCCAGGTCTTTAAACCCTTTATGCAAGCCTGAAATGATATTGCCATCTCCCACGGAAACGAACACGCACAATGGTCGGTTTGCTTTGACCAATTTCCTTAAAATTGTTTCCCAGATCTCAAATGCTGCTGTTTTCTTTCCCTCGGCAGTAAATGGATTGTATCCAGTGTTGCGGCAGTACCAACCCAGCTTCTTTGAGGCCTCGATCGTTAAATCAAAGGCGGCGTCATAATTATCGTCCACCAATATCACATTCGATCCGTAGACCAGCATCTGCGCGATTTTTGCCGGAGGTGCCGTTCGAGGAGCAAGGATTACAGAAGTTTGTCCGATCGCCGCTGCCATGCCTGCCAGTGCCGCACCGGCATTTCCAGTGGAAGCGGTTACCACCACATCAGCCTTGATTTCCCTCGCCCTGGCAACCACCACGGCGCTTGCCCGATCTTTGAACGAAGCCGTCGGATTGCGTCCTTCATCCTTGATCCAGAATTCGGAAAGACCGATCTCATCAGACAACTTCTTTGGAGAATACAACGGGGTCCAACCGGCAAATCGCAATGGAGTACCCTCCCCTCCCGGATCGACTACGGGGAGCAACGGCAGATAGCGCCAAAGCGAATAATCCAGGCGTGAGACAATATCTTCAATTTGATACCGGTTTTTAACTTGAACATGATCCAGGATCACATCCAGGTTTCCACCGCATTTTTTACAATCATATTGATTTTCTACAGGAGAATACTCTGCTCCGCAAATGGAACATTGATAACCCAGAAAATTTGGCATAGCAACCTTTATTCGTTTTCGAATGGTGTTCCCAGGGATCCAGGCGGCGATGCCCGCATTCCCCGTAATAGCTTCGAAACAAATCTTCTGGCATCGTCAGGTAACCCCGCCAACGTACGCTCGACCCAATCTGCGCTGCCGATGTTCACGAACAAAAGCGCCAGGATCATCATCGGGAAAGGCGCTACCTGAAAAATGCGTGAGTTCACGTTCGGCATATAAGGCTGCAATGTGATTCCCAACCATTGTAACAGAACAAACAAATAAGAACCCAACGCACCCTTGATCGGATCCCAACCGCCAAAAATGGTGATTGCCAAAGCAATCCAGCCAATCCCATCAATGCCGGTTAGTTGACCACTCCAGGATTTTACACTTAATGAATACAATGCCCCGCCAATTCCCACCAGTGCGCCGCCCACCGTGGTGTAAATATAACGTAATAAATTCACATTCGCACCACGCACAAAAGCAGCCGTTGGTCGCTCACCGATTCCCTGCAAAATCAATCCCCAACGGGTTTTATACAACCAGATGAAACACGCGATCACCAGCAAATAGCTGATATACGTGAGCAAGGTTTTGTTAAAGAAGATGGGACCCAAATAAGGTATGTTATCGAGGAATGGGATTTTAATCAAAGGAAGCTGCATGACCGGACGCCCCACAAACGGAGCGCCGAGAAAATATGCCAGGCTTTTGGTGGCAATCGTCAGCACATAACCCACGGCAACCTGAGATTGCTTGAGGGTGATGCTGCTGAACGCGATCATCAATGCTACCAGCGCACTTGCCAGGGCAGCCGCTAAAAAACCGATCAAGAAACTGCCCGTGGATGTAGCAACCACAAAACCCACCATGGCCGAAAGAATGATGGAACCATTTAATGACAGATTGATCACACCCGCTCTTTCAGTCAGGGTTTCTCCCATTACCGCAAACACCACAGGAGCCGCCCAGGTAAAAATCGACCCAATGCTAAAGAGAAAAGAATTATCCATTTCAGGCTCCTTTCGCCTTTCCTGTCAGGCGCTTGCGTACTCCATCCATCAGCAGGACAAAAAGAACCAGAGAGCCTTGAATTACACCTGAAAGATTGGAATCTAGTTTCAGATCAATACCCAAACCAACAGCTCCTTTGCTTAGGGCAATAAAAATGAATGCAATCGGCACTGCCACAAGTGTTTGGTAATTCGCCAGCATCCCCACCATCAAGCCGATATATCCATAACTACCTGAGATTCCACTGCGCAGCACATGTAGAAATCCGGTGACTTGCAGCGCTCCGGCAATCCCTGCGAAAATTCCACAGATCAGGAATGAGGAAAGCATATACCGGTTGGTGGCAATACCCATCATGAAAGCAGCTTTCGGATTTTTTCCTACCGCCTTGAGCTTCAAGCCAAAATAAGTGCCCTTTAATAAAATTGCCGTCACAGCAATTCCGACGATCACCAGTCCCAGCGCCCACGGGCTAAGATAAGTTCCGGGAAATTGCGGAAGCCAGTAAATTGATTCGATCATCTTTGTGCTGCCCTGAGCAACCCCGGCAGGTTTCCAGGGACCATAAACCAGGAATAGAAGGACGGCATCGGCAATGAAATTGAAACCCAACCCTCCAAAGATCTCGTTAACACCGCCGAAATTCTTCAACAGACCTACCAGCATTGCCCAAATCACACCCCCCGCAATGCCAGATAAGAAAGAAAGAATGATCACAACAAAACCAGGCACATCAGTTCCGGTCAGATAATGAATGACTGCATAGGCGGTGATCGCGCCCATTTCAACCTGACCTTCCATCCCGATGTTCCACAACCCTGCCGTAAAGGTGTACATCAGCCCGCAGGAGACCATCATTAATGGAATCCAGGCTTGAATGACTTGAGTGAAGGCATCCGAGGAACCCAGCGATCCCCTGTACATGGTCTTTAAAACCCCAAGCGGAGGGGCTTGGATGATCAACAGCATTAACCAGGTGAACAATATCGCCATCAAGACAGCAATGAGTAGAGAACTCACTCGATTCGTTAGCACCTTACGGAAAAAGCCGCCGTCTTTTGGCTTATCGATTCCATTGCGCAAAGTCATTTTCGATCCTTCAGCCATTATTCAGCCCATCCCTTTCCGCCGATCAATTGCCCAAGTTGGTCGATGGTAATTTCTTCGGATTCAAACGCTCTGGAAACTTTTCCGCCAAAGAAAACCAGGATTCGATCGCTGTAATGAACGATCTCATCCAGGTCTGAGGAAATGAACAAGATACTTGCGCCCTCCTGGCAGCGCTGCTTGAGCTTACTCCAGATATACATGGCGGATTCAATGTCCAATCCTCTTGTGGGATGCTCCAGGAGAAGCAATCTCAAGGGATTGCGCATCAATGCCAGTTCTGCCCGCTGTTGGTTTCCGCCGGATAATTCTTCGATCCTGGAGAGTGACGTTCCTCGAATATTGAAATCGCGGATGCGGTTTTCTGTAAGTCCTTCGACAGTTTTGCGGTCAATGAATATCCCGGATTGAGGTTCTGCCAGTGTGAAATGCTCGGTCAGTGTCAATCCAGGGATCAATCCTTCCTTAACCCTGTCTGCCGGAAGGAATGAGATGCCGTGGTCTTTGTGATAGAAATAATGCTTTCCGACCAGGTCGCATTTGGTACCGCCATTGTCGTAACGCCAAAAATGTCCACCTGCTGGTCGTAGTGCGCCGCATAACGCTCTTAAGATCAGTGCCTGACCGGAACCTTCCATTCCTGCCAGTCCAATCACTTCTCCTTTTTTGATGTCGAAATTCACGTCCTTGATCATCAATCGAACATCGTCGATCTTTAGCCCGTTAACAGAAAAATTGAGTATTTCCTGTTTTTCGCATAATCGTTCGCTACGTTTTACATTCTTTCCAAACATCATTTCCACCAGGCGGTCGGTTACATAGGGTGGCTTTGCTTCACCAACGATCTTACCCTGTCGCATCACACAAACCTGGTTGCATAAACCCTCCACCTCCTCCAGTTTGTGCGAGACAAAAATGATCGCCTTTCCCTGTTTTGAAAGCAACCGCACGGTAGCAAACAAGGATTCTTTTTGAGTTGCCGAAATACCGGTAGTGGGTTCATCCAGAATCAATACCTCGGTTCCCAGCCATAACAACCTTAAGATCTCAAGTTGCTGGCGTTCGCCGACAGTTAAATTATCAACATAAGCATCCGGCGAGATATTAAAGCCGAATTGATTTTGAAGCTCATTGATCTCTTTTAATACTTTTTTCCGATTTGGGAAGATACCCACCGGGCTGCCAATGATCAAATTATCGATCACTCTCATTGGTGGAAAATCCAATGGATCCTGGTGAAGCATTCCAATCCCAAGCCGCACCGAATCCGCCGGAGAATTTATGGTTACTTTTTTCCCATCCAGCAGGATTTTTCCCGAGTCTGCGTGAAGGAAACCGGAGAGGATTTTCATTAAAGTACTTTTACCCGCGCCATTCTCCCCCAGGATACCCTGAATGGTCCCGGATTTTACACTTAATGAAACGCCATCATTCGCACGAACCTTGCCAAAAGTCTTATGTATATCGATTAATTCAACGTCCATAAAGGTTTTCTCTGGGATCAAACGCCAGGGGAAGGCGAATAGATCGCCTTCCCCTGAATAATGGTCTTGACTATTTCGCGACGCTGTCGCCGATCATGCCTTCGAGAAGCTGAGGCATGTACCAGATTTGCTGCGGTGTGGCTTCTTCGCCCTCTTTCAAGAAGACGGTTCCATCCTGCAGATTCATCGGTCCCTTCCAGAGGTTCAATCCGCCAGCCAGCTCTGCAATGAACTGGTCGAGCAGTGCGGAATTATCAGCAGACAATCCTGCGCTCTTCTGGTAACCGATCATCGATGTATCTGGATTATTGATGTCAGCCCAATCCGGACCCTGCCAGACGAACTGGCGTTCATAGGTGCCATCGATCACTGATTGGATCATCGGCAGAAGCGCAACACCCCAGTTGAAATAGGGGACGCCCAGGCAGGCATCGGCTGCGACATCGCAGGCTGCTTTGTAATCGTACTGGACTGCGTAAACATCCGAGCCCTGCGCGCGGAATTTCGCGGCTTCAGTTACTGCTTCAGTGGAATCGATACCGGAGATGACCACATCGTATCCATTGGTGAAGAAATCGTCAGCAACCTGGGTAGGATCCAGGGTGACACCCGGGATGTTGAACCACATGCCGATCCAGGTAACCTTGAATTCCAACGGGTCAGTTTTCTTCGCAATATTCGTCCAGCAGTATTTTGCGCCGAGGTAAGCTGCATCAGCCAGGCGGCGGGTTTCATCGTTGATCAATGGACCAAGGAAACCGATCTTGCCCGTCTTGGTGGTTAATGCTGCGGCACAACCGGCCATCATCTTGCCGTATTCCATGATGCCCATGATATCGGATTCCATCTTTAAGGATTCCTGGTATCTCTGACCATCTTTCCAGGCATAATCACCCGATAACCAGATCACCGGTACATCTGGATGATTGGTGGCGAATTCCATCACACCATCCTTCATATCATCTGAGTTGAAGATGATGACTTTCGCACCGCGTTCGAGCAATTGCTCTGCGAATTGTGCCGCGGTGGTGGAAGGATTGGCTGAGGTATTCACATTTTCGGCATAAATGAATTGAGTATTGGGAATTTTGGCTTCCACATACTTGCCGCCTTCATACGTAGCGGTACTCCAGCCATTGTCGGTGGATGGACCAACAAGAAGCATGCCAAAAACGAATGGTTCGGCAGCCGGGGCTTCGGTGGCTGCGGGGGCTTCCGTGGTTACAGGCGCTTCGGTGGCTACCGGGGTAGGTTTTGCGCACGCCGACAGGGAAAGTGCAAGGATCACTAACAGACTAACGACTAGCCAAATTCTTTTTGAAAACATATTTCTCCTCCAGTGAGAGTAATTAGTGTTTTTGGATAAATCGAAAAAACACCGGAAGCAAGAAAACCAATTTTTGGATGATCCCCACCTCCTTTCGTTTTCGAACACCACTGTTTTCAAACGGATAGGATAAAGTACATTTGTCTAGACGACTTGCTGAATTCCCTTTTATTGTACCGCCGCAAGATTTAAATTGTGGCGTTAAACCTTAAAATTGTGTGATTTAACCTTAAAATTTTTAATTCAAAAGGGCTTTACATTGTAATTCTGTAAAGCCCTTTTGAAAGAACTCTAATCTCTTACGATCCAGGTACCGGTTTCGCCCTTTAGCGCTCGCCCGATATTTTCCGGATTGGTGATCAAGGCTTCCTTGCCGCCTTTTTCAAAGTAATTGATGATTGCTTGAACCTTGGGCGCCATGGAGCCTTTGGCAAAATGAGTACCCTCGGCAAGATATGCCTTGGCTTCCGATAGGGTTAACCGATCAAGCCACTTCTGATCGGGCTTACCGAAATTGATGGCAACTTTTTCAACGGCAGTGGAAATCATAAAAAGGTCGGCATTGATCAGGTTTGCCAGCAGGCTGCTGGCATAATCCTTATCGATCACGGCAGCAGTTCCAACACAACCGCCTTTACCATTATCAAGCACAGGGATTCCGCCGCCTCCGACTGTAATTACAACCGTGCCAGCCGCAATTAGCTGTCGTACAGATTCAATTTCGACCACCTCAGTGGGAATGGGTGAAGCAACAACCCGTCTCCAACCGCGTCCTGCATCTTCCACCACGTTCCAGCCCAGATCGGCGGCTCTTCTCTTCGCTTCGGATTCATCCATGAATCCGCCGATCGGCTTAGTGGGATTTTGGAACGCCTTGTCATTTTTATCGACTTTTACCTGGGTGATCACCGTTGCAACCGGCTTGTTGATACCGCGTCTCTGCAGCTCATTTTGAAGAGTCTGCTGGAGCCAGTATCCGATCGATCCCTGGCTATTGGCACCGCACACATCCAGGGGAACCTCATGCATGCCCTCCACCTTGGCAGCAATTTCGGAACGGCGCAGGAGGAACCCAACCTGCGGACCATTGCCATGACCGATCGCGACGTCCCAGCCTGCCTCGATCATATCTGCGATATGCTTTGTGGTTTCAGCTGCTGCTTCATACTGAGATTCTATGGTGACATTTTTGGGGTCACGAATTAGAGAATTACCACCGATTGCTACGACTGCTAATTTTTTTGCCATTTCCACTTCTCCATTAAATAATTATTTTTAACTCATGGTTAAAGCCATCACCGCTTCCTGGACATGCATGCGGTTTTCGGCTTCATCATAAACTACAGACTGAGGTCCATCAATAACGGCGTCCATAACCTCGATGTTTCTGTCAGCAGGCAGCGGATGCATGAAAATGGCGTCCGGTTTTGCCAGTTTCATGCGGCGTTCATCGGTGAGCCAGCTTTCATATTTCTTAATGATCTTCGCGCCCTCATCCGCATCTGGGGTGTGCACCATCGCTCCCCAAGACTTGGGATAGACAATATCGGCATCCTTGAAGGCTTCATCCATGTCATCGACCACCTCGAACTTGGTGCCGAATTTCCGCGCCTGTTCTTCTGCCATCTGCATGATCTCCGGCATCAGACGGAATTCAGGTGGATGAGCCAGTGTGACATCCATGCCGAAACGCGGCATTTGCAGGATCAGGGATTGGGGCACGGACATGGGTTTCTGATAGGATGCCGCGTACGCCCAGGAGACGACCATCTTCTTCTTTCGCAGGTCTCTGCCTTTTTTCTCCATGATGGTCATCAGGTCGGCCAGGCATTGAAATGGATGGTATACATCACACTGCATATTGAGAACAGGCACACGAGAGGCTTGGGCGACTTCATTTAGATATTTGTTCCCCAACCCCCAGTCGCAGTGCCGGATCGAAATGCCGTCAAAATAACGGCCAAAAATTTCACCGATCTCTTTGGGTGTATCTCCGTGAGAAATCTGAGTCGTGCGGGATTCAATGAATGCCGCATGCCCGCCAAGGTGCGCCATGCCGGCTTCGAACGAACCGCGTGTACGGGTGCTGCTGAAAAAGAAGAGCATTGCCAAAACCTTATCCCGCAGGTACGGGGTGAGTTCGTTCAATGCCCTCTTCCTTTTTAGGTCGAATGCGACGTCCAGGACGGTTTCTACTTCTTCCTTCGAAAAATCAAGATCAGAAATTAGATCACGTCCGTGTAAATAAGTTTGCATTTTATTCCTCCAGAAATTTTGGGCCAGATGATATTATACCCTCTGACCGGGATTATTCCATCTTTCCTAATACAAGTGATAGTAGTGCCATGCGCATGACTACGCCATTGAATGCCTCCTGCCAGTACCTGGACCAGTGGGTAATGTCCACGTCGGTTGGGATCTCGTCCATGCGGGGGAGTGAATGCAGTAAAATCGCATCCGACCTTGCCTTGGTGGTGAGAAGCTCACGAGTAATCTTATAATTCGAGGGTGTAAGTCCATATTCTCCTGGTTCCTGCCGCGATTTTGAATAATCTGGTTGAACCACCGGTTCCACCAGGATGACATCCGCCTCAGCAATAGCCTGTTCCACATGTTCAGCTTCTTTGAAATTGACACTGTACCCTTTGAGTTCTTCCTTGAATTCAGGGGTCAGCGACATCTCCGGTGGAGCCACGAAGGTGATCGGACAATCGAACTGCGATAGCGCATAACCCAGTGAATGCATCGTGCGCATGCGCATATCGCCTACTGCCAGCCATGATAAACCGTCGATCGTACCCTTCTCGGTCAAAACTGTATACAGGTCGGTGAGTATCTGGGTGGGATGTTCACCCCATCCGTCTCCACCGTTAATGATGGGTATCGACGCCCATTTTGCTGCTTCTGCCGGAGCACCTTGCTGGAAATGCCGCATCACGATCACATCGCCATAATATTCGAGCATCTTTACGGTATCTTTGATGGATTCCTGGTAAAAATCTCCGGCACGAGTCATTTTTGCATCATAGAATCCGGTGACATGCCCACCCAGCCTGTGCATGGCAGCTTCGTGAGCCAATCGTGTCCTGGTACTGGGTTGATAAAATGCGGTCACCATAGTCTTTTCTGCCAGAAGATCAGAGTTCCTTCTGCTTTTCGCGATCGGCGCCATTTCATCAGCAACTTCAAATACGTGGAAAAACTCTTCCCTTTCAAATTCCTTTAGTGAAAGAATATCACGTCCTGAAAAGCTACGCATTTTGACCTCCAAAGAATATGAACAAGATTCACTCTCAACTTACGGTCAAATTTTGAAACAGGTCCGATCCTCCTCTCGTGGCGAAGAATTAATATTCGTTATTCATAACTTGCCTTACCACATGGAACCTGAAATATCCGGGTAAAAAATAACTCAAAGAAAAATCAACGATTTCGCCGATTTCACTGTAAAGTCTTGCAGCGAACATTAACAAAACATCGCCCCTTTGAATTTCTAGCTTCTTTGCGATTTCAGGTTGTGCTGCCACGGCATGAATATCGGTGAAGGATTTGAGCAAGCGCGGTCTTCCGCGTTCCACGAGAAAATCCAGTACAGACCCGGTAAAACCCGCTTTTAAATCCTCTTCGGTCAACACATTCGGTGTCAGAATGTCGATCAAATATGCCACCGGTCGATTTTCGGCATAGATTACCCTCGAGACCTTTACCAAACGTGATCCTTCTTCAACTTGAAGTTTTTCCGCCTCTTCTGGAGACGCAAGCACATCTTTGATCTCAAGCTCACCCATCGATACGCTCAACCCAATTCGGTTTGCCAGAGATTCGATACTTTCCAACACCTCCAGCCCGGTTTCAATTACTTTTGTTTGGGGAACAACAAAAGTTCCCACACCCTGGCGCCTTCGAATAAGCCCTCTGCCTTCAAAAGAACGCATCCCCTCGCGTAAAGTGGCACGAGAAACACCCATCATCTTCGCAAGTTCGGGTTCTGACGGCAGGCGTTCTCCGGGAGGAGTCGCCGCGATCAATTTTGTCAGTTCGTTTTGCAGCCGATGATACGGGTGCTGAATTCCACTTCTTTCACTTTCCATGCTCATACAAATATCCCTCTATTCTCCTTTATTGTTAGCTGATTCAATCACTGGAATGAAATCGAATCGGTTCACATCAACCAATCCCAGGTCCGATATTCGAAGTTCTGGAATGACCACCAGTCCAAGCAAGCTGAGTTGCATGTTGGGGTTATTTAACTTGCACCCGCATTTTTTAAACCCTTCCAACAAAGTCTGTGCCTGGTGCGCAACCACTTGAGCGCTTTCCTTTGACATCAATCCACCAATGGGAAGTTTAATTTCGCCAAGAACCTTCTTCCCACTGACGACCACCTGCCCGCCCTCGATCTCCGCCAAATGATTCGCCGCAAATGCCATATCCTCTTCATCGGTACCAACAACGATCATTTGATGGCTGTCGTGGGCTACAGTGGTTGCCACAGCACATTTCGTTGTAAAACCAAATCCACTCACCAATCCAACCTGAATCCTGCCGGTCGGGCGGTGCCTTTCAAGAAGAGCGACCTTGGCAATATCTTTTTCAATATTCGGCTTGATTTCGTCATTAATAACCGGGAGCTCCATGATCAAATGTTTTGTCGGAGCCTGGTTTTCGATCACCCCGATTACATTGACCCTGGCGACCTTTCCATTATTAAACTTTAAAAGAAAATCAGCTGCGGTGATCGAATGTTTTAGGTGTACGGATTGCACCACCCACTCTGGGTAATTGCATTTCGGCAGGTCGATCAGGATTTCCCCATTTCGTACCACTTCCTTGCCCTTGGCGATCACGACATCCGGCTTCAGGTCATACAGGTTCTTGACAAGCAGGACATCTCCATACCGTCCCGGCGCGATCATGCCCATTTCCCGCGAAACCCCAAAATGTTCGGCGGTATTGATGGTTGCCATTTGGATCGCGGTCATGGGGGCCAATCCCTCGTTGATCGCATGACGTAAGGCCCTGTCCATGTGACCTTCTGAGACCAAAGTCTCCGATTGAATATCGTCGGCGCACAAAAGAAATCCGCGCGTCGAGAGGTTGTGTTCAGTGATTGCCTTAACCTGTGCTGCCACATCATGCCATGCCGAACCGTACCGCATCATTACTTTCATGCCTTGCCGGGCACGGGCAATGGCGTCCTCCACCCGCGTTCCCTCGTGGTCATCCTGCGGACCGCCTGCCACGTAGCCGTGAAAAGGCCTGCCCAGATCCAGCGAGGCATAATGCCCGCCAATTACTTTTCCAGCAGAGCGCGTCGCCGCCATTTCGGCATGCACTTTGTCATCGCCCTCGTAAACCCCCGGAAAATTCATCATTTCTCCCAATCCGATGATCCCAGGCCAGGTCATGGCTTCTGTAACCTCGTTCGGACCAAGCACTGCCCCGGGAGTTTCGAAGCCGGGCGCTGACGGAACACAGGAAGGCATCTGTACAAAAACATGGATGGGTTGCAACGCAGCATCATTGACCATCAATCTGACCCCTCGCAGCCCAAAAACGTTGGCGATCTCGTGGGGATCAACGAACATGCCGGTCGTTCCGTGAGGAAGTACCGCACGTACGAATTCAGTAACGGTTACCATGCCCGATTCCACATGCATGTGACCATCCAGCAGCCCAGGAACAAGATATCTACCCTCGGCATCGATGACCACCGTTTTTTTGCCGATGGTATGGCTGGCATCTTCACCTACATAAGCGATGCGTTTTGCCCGTATGGCAATATCGATATTGGGGATGAGTTCTCCGGTTTGTACGCACACCCATACTCCATTTCGAATCACCAGGTGGGCAGGTAAACGACCCATGGCACAATCGACAAGTTCACGAGCATTTTGCAGCCAGAATGAATCCATTCCCATGTTGATCCTCTATCCGATCAATAACCTGGCGGATGCCTGGTTATGTTTCTCAATATGCTTGTGAAGATCCAACCCGAGCAATTCACCGTTTTCGACCACTGCTTTGCCGTGCACAAAGTTAAAGTCCACCCTCTGCGGTTGACAAAATACAAGCGCTGCTGTCGGATCGTGCAGCGCACCGGCATAATCCAGGCGGTTGAGATCGATGGCAACAAAATCTGCGCATTTGCCAACCTCAAGGGATCCGATGTCTGTCCTGCCAAGAACTGCAGCCCCCCCGCGCGTGGCCAGTTCCAACGCCTGGCGGGCGGTGAGGATTTCACTGCCTGTGGAAGAAAGTGAAGCACCTTTCAATCCGGCGCCCAATCGGGCAAGCAGCATAGATTGGCGGGCTTCCGCTAAAAGGTGTGAACCATCATTACTTGCTGATCCATCCACACCCAACCCAACATTGACTCCGGCTTTGATATATTCCATTAAAGGTGCAATACCTGAAGCCAGGCGCATGTTGGATGAAGGACAATGGGCTACTCCACAGCCTTCCCTGGCATAAACTTCGATCTCCTTTTGCGAAACATGAACAGAGTGGGCATACCACACATCCTTGCCCACCCAGTCCACCACCTGCATATATTCGACTGGCCGGTGACCCAGTTTTTGCAGGCAAAATTCCTCCTCATCCTGTGTTTCCGCAAGATGAGTATGCAGGTGAACTCCATGCTTTCGTGCCAGCACAGCGCTTTCTTTCATGAGTTCGCTGGTCACGCTGAAAGGTGAACAGGGCGCCAGGACGATCTGTACCATCGAACCGGGTTTTGCATCGTGATATTTTTTGATCAGGCGTTCGCAATCTTCAAGAATATGCTCTTCGCTGTCCACTACACTGTCGGGCGGAAGCCCTCCCTTGCTTTCTCCCAGGCTCATCGAACCGCGTGATGCGTGCAATCGAATGCCCACCGCTGAAGCAGCATCGATCTCATCATCGAGCCGGGAACCGTTGGGAAAAAGGTATAGATGATCGGAAGCAGTCGTGCATCCGGAAAGCGCCAACTCCGCCAATGCAGTCTGAGTCGAAATTCGAATGTCATCCGGAGTCATTCTGGCCCAAATCGGATACAACGTTCTCAGCCAGTTGAAAAGGTTGGCGTTCTGAGCGTCCGGGACTGCCCTCGTGAGCGTTTGATAGAAATGATGATGGGTATTCACCAAACCCGGGAGAACGATGTGGCCGGTCAGGTCCAGAACTTGATCAGCGGAGGCGGGTAATTCCTGGGTTGCACCCACCTGTGCGATAAAGCCATCCTTTATGAAAAGACCACCATCCAAAATTTCACGGCGGTGGTCGTCCATGGTGACGAGTACCTGGGCGTGCTTGATGAGTAGGGTTGTCATTAAGTTTTCCTAATTGAGAATATAAAAACTCAGGCATGTGAATTGTCAGACAATTCCACGCCTGAGTTTAATAGTTTTTTGCCAAAAAGTCAATTATTTTCACTAATTGTCAGACAATTTCCCGATTCAATCCTTCAAGTTGGCAGCGTGCAGGGTATTTTTCAATAACATGGCGATTGTCAAGGGCCCTACTCCACCCGGAACGGGGGTGATCGCCTGGGCAACCTGCGAAACCTCTTCGTAGCATACGTCCCCCACCAGCCGATAACCGCGCGGTTTGGTGGTATCGTCCACATGGTTGATGCCCACATCGATCACCACGGTGCCAGGTTTGACCCAATCCCCGCGCACCATTTCCGGCTTGCCCACTGCAGCGACCAGTACATCGGCATTCCTGACCACACCCGGCAGGTCCTTTGTCCGGGAGTGACAGATCGTTACCGTTGCATTTGCGCGTACGAGCAAAAGCGCTACAGGCATACCCACAATGTTGGATCGTCCCAGCACCACGGCATTGAGCCCTTCGAGAGACCCGATTTCCTTCTCCAGCATATACATCACACCCGCTGGGGTGCAGGGCACAAACAACGGATCCCTTCCTTTTTGCGCCAGCCTTCCGATATTCAACGGATGGAACCCATCTACATCTTTCTCGATCGAAATTGCGCTCAGTACGCCTTCTTCATCGAATCCGGAAGGCAGAGGTAATTGAACCAGAATCCCGTTCACCTTGGGGTCCGCGTTCAATTCTTTTACCAGGTTTTCAACCTCTGTCTGGCTGGATTCTCTGGATAACTCATACCCAAAAGATTCAATTCCCACTTCGGCGCAGGCTTTCTGTTTTGATTTCACGTATACCTGCGATGCCGGATTTTCGCCCACCAGGACCGTGGCAAGTCCTGGACGCGATTTTCCGGTTTCCAGACGCTTCTGCACTCCAATGGCAACTTCCTGTCGTATTGCTTCGCCGATCGATTTTCCATCTATGATTCTGGCAGTCATTATGCACCCTCCCATACTCATTCTTTTCCTTATTATACCCATCCCCGAAAGAAATGGATTTCAGCCGCATGGTAAAATTGCTGCATATCAATCGAATACTCTGGAGAATTAAATGAGTAGAATTTGCGTCGTCGGAACTGGATATGTGGGTCTTGTGACAGGGACTTGTTTCGCTGACCTTGGAAATGAGGTAACATGCCTGGACATCGATCCTGAACGAATTAAAAAACTAAGCGCAGGTATCATGCCCATTTATGAACCCGGTCTTGAACAACTGGTAAAACAAAATGTGGCCGCCGGGCGCTTGTTCTTCACAACGGATTATCATCAGGCTCTTCAAGGTGCTGAATTTGCTTTCATCGCAGTCGGCACTCCATCCGGTAACGATGGTGAAGCTGATCTAAATTACGTCAAGTCTGCTGCCGAAGCAATTGCCGATATCGTCGAGGATTCGATACTGGTGATCAATAAATCTACAGTCCCCGTTGGCACTGGCGATTGGGTAGCCGAGGTGATCCGCAACCGCCGCAACGGAAAACCGTTGAATTTCAGTGTTGTATCCAACCCTGAGTTCTTGCGCGAAGGTTCAGCCATCAGTGATTTTATGAACCCAGACCGCGTGGTGCTCGGTTCAGAGGATAAAAAATCAGCCGATCTTGTTGCCCAACTTTACCAGCCCTTGCGTTGCACGATCATGATCACTGATCTGCGTACAGCGGAGATGATCAAGTATGCCTCCAATGCATTCCTCGCTACCAGGATTTCATTTATCAATGAAATTGCCAATATATGTGAAGAGATGGGCGCGGATGTCCGCGAAGTGGCGCTGGGGATGGGTTACGATAAGCGTATCGGACACTCGTTTCTGGATGCCGGGCTTGGTTGGGGTGGATCTTGCTTTCCAAAAGATGTAAAAGCCCTGGAACACATGGCAGTCCTGCATGGAACGCACCCCCAGTTGCTTCAGGCAGTGATGGAGATCAACCGCAATCAGCGCCGCAGGGCAGTGATGAAGATCCGCAAGGTGTTGAAGGGCTTGAATGAAAAAAATATCGGCATTCTTGGTATTTCCTTCAAACCCAATACGGATGATATTCGCGATGCCGCAGCGATCGAAATGATCCATCTGCTGGAAAACGAAGGGGCGCATGTGCGTGCCTACGATCCCCAGGCGATGGAAAACGCGGCCAAAGTATTAAAGCATGTTGTCCTTTGTGAAAACCCCTACCAGGTGGCCGAAAACGCAGACGCCCTGATCCTTGCCACCGAATGGAACGAATTCAAACAACTTGATTTCCATCGGGTGAAATCATTGATGGCGCATCCCATCATCCTGGACGGCCGCAATCTCTGGGATCCGGAGTGGCTGCGCTCGTTGGGATTCACGTACATGGGTATTGGCAGAGGTTATCACAATCCCAAATCGTAACGACGATATCGTTCTGCGAGTATCACCATGAATATTTCAACCAACAGGATGGGAGAACCTCCATCCTGTGTTGATTTAAATGATGTCCACAAGCACCATCATTTTTGTAAATTCCGTGCTGTAGGGAGTAAACTACAGTAGAATAGAAACGCGAGCTTCAAACCCGGTAATACACTCGACTCTTTGCGCGACGGATACTTTTTCATGGAAAACAATACCTTTCCTTATGAGTTTATTGACCGCGTCATTTTCACTCAGGAAGAAATACAGAACCGGGTGAATATTCTGGGAAACCAGATTACGCTGGATTACCAGGACTCAGATCATGTTCTTTTGCTGGGTCTTTTGCGGGGAAGTGTGGTTTTCATCACAGACCTCATGCGCCAAATCGCCCGCCCCATCACCATGGATTTTATGTCTGTATCTTCATACAACAAATCGGAATCCAGTGGTTTTGTTCGCATCGATGCGGATCACAAAACCAATATTCAGGGATGGGATGTAATATTGGTCGACGATATCGTTGATTCCGGCTACACCCTGCGCACGGTAAAGAAGTTATTGATGGATCGGAATCCTCACAGCCTGAAAACCTGCGCCCTGTTGGACAAACCCGAACGACACAAAGTGGATGTGAAAATCGATTACCTTGGTTTTACAATCCCCGATTATTTCGTGGTGGGTTACGGGTTGGATTTCGATGAAAAAGGCCGCAACCTGCCCTATATTGCAAACATCATTCTTAATAAGCACAAGGATTGATCATGCCGCTGGATATTGTTATTGGAACACAATGGGGTGATGAAGGCAAAGGTCGCGTGGTTGACCTGCTTTCGGAAAGTTCGGATATGGTTGTCCGTTACAACGGCGGAGATAATGCCGGTCATACGGTTACGGTCGGCGAGAAGATTTACAAACTGCACATCATCCCTTCCGGCATCATTCATCCCCAGACCGTCGGTGTACTGGGTAATGGAATGGTCATCAACCCGATCACGCTGATCGAGGAGATAGAACTCTTACTTTCGAGCGGCGTTGAGATTTCCCCCACGAGGTTGATGATCTCGGATGCCGCCCACCTGATCACTCCGGGACATCGCTTGCTCGACCAGGCACAAGACAAGTCGCGCGGCAAACATCAGATCGGTACCACGGGCCGTGGGATTGGTCCCGCTTATGTAGATAAAGCCGCCCGCGCGGGTTTACGCGTTGGTGAAATTTTGGATGGTAATTATTTTGCAGAACGCGTGAGGTCTCATTTCAAAGAGATCAACCTGCGCCTGTTGGGTTTGTACTCACAGCCAGAAATCGATGTCGAACAATACACGAAGGAATTTCTTGCAGCCGCCGAAACTCTGCGCCCATATATCAAACGCATCGGTGTTGAAGTTCAGCAAGCATTGACAAATAAAAAATTTGTACTGGCGGAAGGCGCACAGGGTACTTTGCTGGATGTCGAACAGGGATCATATCCCTATGTCACTAGTTCCTGTACCACCGCTGCCGGGGTTTTCAGCGGTTTGGGTTTGGGCATCAAACCCATACGCAAAGTAGTGGGAGTGACCAAGGCATTTCAAACCCGTGTTGGAGCTGGTCCCTTCCCGACCGAACAAAGCGGAGAGATTGCTGAATTTCTGCGCGGTAGCGGCGCCAATCCGTGGGATGAATTCGGCACTACCACCGGGCGCCCGCGCCGTGTGGGCTGGCTGGACCTCGTCCTTCTCAACTACGCGCGTGAAATCAATGGCATCACGGAAATCTGTTTGACAAAACTCGATATTCTTTCCGGTTTGTCTGAAATCCAGGTATGCACCTCTTATGAAAAATTTGGTAAACAGATGCGATCGCTCGATTTCTCAGGCGATGCCCGCTCGCTCGGACAGTGCCTTCCGGTATATGAGTCGTTGCCGGGTTGGGAGGAAGACCTGGGAAGGTGCCGCCGCTGGCAGGATCTTCCGGCTAATGCCCGCGCGTATGTGGAAACGATCGAACAAAGGACGGGCATCCCCGTAAAAACCATCTCGGTTGGCCCGGAACGTACGGCAACCATCTTCAGGGAATAATATGAACCCCTTCGAATCCTATCAGAGTCCGTTTAGCTGGCGTTACGGTTCCCCGGAAATGCGCAGGATTTGGGGGGAGGAAAACAAACGCCTGCTTTGGCGGAAATTGTGGGTAGCGCTGGCGGAAGCTCAGACCGCCTGGAACCTGGTGACACCTGCCCAGGTCGCAGAGTTGAAGGAAAACGCGGAGCGCATCGATATTCCCCGCGCTTTGGAGATCGAAAAAAGTATCCGCCACGACC
Source organism: Anaerolineaceae bacterium (assembly GCA_034428895.1). Classification (GTDB taxonomy): domain Bacteria; phylum Chloroflexota; class Anaerolineae; order Anaerolineales; family Anaerolineaceae; genus UBA6107. Next base: position 15,441 of record DAOUGM010000005.1, on the reverse strand, counting down.
TGATGGCCGAGTTGAAGGTATATGCAGGTCAATGCCCTTCGGCTGGAAGGATACTGCACCTGGGCGCCACTTCAATGGATATCAAGGACAATGCCGAAGTGATGCAGGTTGCCCAGTCCCTGGATTTAACCCTGGACAGGCTGAAATTGGTGTTGTCAGTTCTCGCTGAGCGCATGCTTGAATACGCAGGTTTGCCGGTCATGGCGTTCACTCATTTGCAGCCTGCTGAACCCACCACGCTTGGCTACCGCTTTGCCAACATTGGTCAGGATTTTCTGCAGGATTATCGATCCCTCTTACAGGTTCGCCAGGCATTGCAGGGCAAGGGTTTCAAAGGCGCGGTGGGCAATGCGGCATCCTACCAGATGCTTTATGGAGATGATGGTGCCCGTTTACTGGAAGACCGTATCAGCCGCGCCATCGATCTGCCCTTTTACCCGGTAACCACGCAAACTTATCCCCGCAAGCAGGATTATCAGGTCTTATCCGCTCTCTCCGGTCTTGCGGCCAGTGCCTACAAGTTTTGCTTTGACCTGCGCCTGCTGCAATCGGAGGTGATCGGTGAGCTTGCCGAACCCTTCGACACCGACCAGGTCGGTTCCTCAGCCATGCCCTTTAAGCGCAATCCGATCGAGGCGGAGAAGATCGATTCCCTGGCGCGCACGCTCGCCACGGCACCGGTTACGGCATGGAACAACTATGCGCATTCTCTTCTGGAGCGTACATTGGATGACAGCGCCAACCGCCGCACTCTGCTCCCCGAATCCTTCCTAGCGGTCGATGAGATCCTGATTACACTTGCCCGCATCATTGAGCATTTGCAGGTAAAACCTGACGCCATTCAGCGCACCCTCCAGCAATTCGGACCTTTTTCAGCCATCGAAAGGATCATGCTGGCTGCTGTTGAAAAAGGCGCCAACCGGCAGGAAATCCATGAAAAATTGCGCCAGTTGAGCCTGCAAGCCTGGGAAACCCTTCAATCCGGGCGCACCAATCCGCTGCAGGAGCTGGTCAGCCGAGATGCTGAGATTCTACGCTGGCTTTCACCGGATGCTTTGAAAACATTGTTCGAGGTCGGCGGATATACCGGAAGAGCAGAAAAACTTGCCAGAGAAATGGCGGATACGATCCAAAAAAAAATCGCAAATAATTGATTTGCTTTGGTGATAAAAGACAGCCATATTTCTTCTGTAACCAAAATCGTCTTCTATAAATCCGAATTGACGGAGTTCATCAACGCTCTTCGGTCAAGATCATTTATGCATATCCCGGTTCAAACTTCTTGAATCTCGAACTCTCTCTCCATAAAATTTTCCACTCTGTTATCATTAAAAACCCTTGACATTAACGTTACGTCATAGTTTATACTGTCCGCATGAAAACGGATTCAAGGTACACCATCAAGCAATTGGCCAATCTTGCCGGTGTCAGCGTGAGAACGCTTCATTATTACGATCAAATCCACTTGATCAAACCTTCTTTCACTGGGGAGAACGGCTACCGTTATTATGACAAGCGGCAGCTTCTTCTGCTCCAGCAGGTGCTTTTCTTCCGCGAATTGGATTTCAGTTTGAGCCAGATCAAGCACATCCTCGATCAGCCGCGGCTCGATCTGGTACAGCTGTTGGAGACCCACAAGCTCACGCTAACCGGGAAAGCCGCTCGTATCAACGACCTGATGAATACGATCGATAACACTATCGCATCCATAAAAGGACAAAAGAAAATGATTGAAAATGAATATTTCAAAGGGCTTTCAGATGAGAAACAGGCCGAGTATCAAAAATATGCAGAGGAACATTGGGATCGAAAACTGGTCGATCAATCCACGCAGCGTTGGAAGACCATGACCCAGGCTGAAAAAGACGCATTGCTGGCTAACGGCGAACGCATCACCCTGGCTATCGTTGACGCCATTCCCAACGGTGCAGCCAGCCTCGAAGTGCAGGAATTGGTCGGTCAATGGCATGCCTATATCAACCGCTTCTACGACTGCTCTCTTGAAATCTTACTGGGATTGGGGAAAGCTTACACGGAGCATCCGGATTTCATCGCCTTTTATCGCAAGATCCACCCGGCAATGCCGGAATTCCTTTATGAAGCGATCAAGGTTTACTGCGCTCAAAGGACTGACGTTCAATAAAAGAATCCAACTCCCAATCAAGGTTTGATGATTGGGAGTTTTCATTTCTTTTGTTCCTAGTGACAGTGCTGATTATGAATGCGCAGGTAATCCTTTAAAAATTGACCGGTATATGAATTCGGGTTTTCACACACCTCCCTCGGAGTACCGCACGCCACCAACTCTCCGCCGCGATCGCCGCCTTCCGGTCCCAGGTCGATGATGTAGTCTGCAACCTTGATGATGTCCAGGTTGTGTTCGATGATCAATACCGAATTTCCGGTGGCCACCAGGTCCTGCAGCACGTCGATCAGCATATGCACATCCGCTGCGTGCAGTCCGACCGAGGGTTCATCCAGAACATAAAGCGTCCGTCCGGTTGCGCGCCGTGAGAGTTCGCGGGATAGTTTCACCCGCTGTGCTTCACCACCCGAGAGGGTGGTACCGGACTGACCGATGCGGATGTATCCCAGGCCGACCCTTTCCAGAGTTATCAGTTTGTTCATGATCGACGGGAAACTGGAGAAGATTTTCACCCCCTCCTCGACCGTCAGGTCAAGAACGTCTGCGATGGTGTGCCCCTTGAACTTTACCTGCAAAGTTTCGCGGTTGAATCGCGTTCCATGGCACACATCGCATGGGACGTAGATATCCGGCAGAAATTGCATTTCGATGCGCAATTGACCCTGCCCTTGGCAGGCTTCGCAGCGCCCGCCGTGCACGTTGAACGAAAACCGCCCGGCCTTATATCCGCGCATCTTGCTTTCAGGTAGCCCGGCATACAGGCTGCGGATCTCATCGAACATCCCCGTGTACGTCGCCGGGTTTGAACGCGGTGTTCGCCCGATCGGAGATTGGTCGATATTGATGATCTTATCCAGGTACTGTAATCCTTCGATACGGTCGTAATCGCTGGCATAGGTATGCGCCCGGTTCAATTCATGCGCGAGGATGTTGTACAACAGGTCAACCATCAGGGAGGATTTTCCTGATCCTGAAACCCCGGTAATGCATACAAACTGACCCAACGGAATATCCACGGTCAGATTCTTCAGGTTGTTCGCTCTGGCGCCGATGATCTTGAGCGCCTTCCCGTTGCGCGGGTGCAGCTTGGCAGGGATGGGTACCTTTTTCCTTCCGGAAAGGTAGGCTCCTGTGAGGCTCTTGGGATTGGCTAAAATATCCTGCACCGTACCTTCCGCCACCACCTTGCCGCCGTGTTCTCCCGCCCCCGGACCCAGGTCCAGGATCCAATCCGCGGTGCGGATGGTCTCTTCGTCGTGTTCCACAACCAGCACAGTATTCCCCTGGTCGCGCAATTGTTTTAGTGTCTCCAGCAATTTTTCGTTATCCCGCGCGTGCAAACCAATGGAGGGTTCGTCCAGTACGTACAGCACGCCGATCAGACCCGATCCAATCTGGGTTGCCAGGCGGATGCGTTGGGCCTCTCCACCGGAGAGTGTGCCTGCTGAACGGTTGAGCGTTAAATAATCCAATCCGACATTGACCAGGAATCCCAACCGTGCGTTGATCTCCTTCAAAATGCGTTCGGCAATGGTAAATTCGCGAGTAGTAAGCGCTCCGGGTGTGGAAAGGCGTTTGATAAAGTCGAGAGTTTTAATCACCGGCCAGCGAGTCACCTCCACGATGTTTTGGTCCATGACCGTTACCGCCAGGGCTTCCGGGCGCAACCTCTCGCCCTTGCAAGTCGGGCAAGGTCTATCGTTCATGAACTCGCTGATCTTCCCGCGTATATATTCCGAATGAGTTTCACGGAATCGCCGCTCGAGGTTGGGAATGACCCCTTCGAAGCTGAGCTGCATGGTGGTCTTGCGCTCGTTCCTTCCCTCCACGGTCATGGGTATCTGTTCGTTGCCGGTGCCGTAGAGGATTTTGTTCAGCTTTTCCTCTTGAATTGTATTAATAGGCGCATCCAGATCGATGTGATAATGCTTGGCGACTGCTTCCACCATCTGCCAGTAGTAACCGCCCTGTTCCCGCGGACCATTCCATTCGAGCGAAACAATTGCCCCTTCCCGTAGTGGCCGCTCCCGGTCTGGCATAAGTAATTCGGGATCGATCTCCAACCGGCTTCCCAATCCCTGGCAGTCCGGACAGGCACCGTGCGGCGTGTTGAACGAAAATGTTCGCGGTTCAATTTCCGGCAGACTGATGCCATGCTCCGGGCATGCCAGGTGCTCTGAATAGAAAAAGTCCACCGGCGGTTCCATGGAAAGATTTTGTACGGTCAGGTAACCTTCTCCAACCTTCAGTCCTGTTTCGACCGAATCGGTCAACCGTGAACGAAAAGTTGCCGCATCATCCTCATCCTGCTTTCCGCTGATCACGATGCGGTCCACCACGGCTTCGATGGTGTGAATTTTGTACCTGTCCAGTGTCACTTCTTCATCGAGGTTATATACCCTGCCGTCCACCCGTGCCCGCACGAATCCGGCTTTCCGGATTTCATCGAAAACTGCCTGGTAGGTTCCCTTTCGTGCGCGCACCACGGGTGCGAGGATGAGCAGTTTTGATCCCTCGGGGAAAGATTCGATCTTATCCACGATCTCCTGCGCCGACTGCTTGACCACCACCTTGCCGCATATCGGGCAGTGGGGTATTCCGATGCGGGCAAATAGCAGCCGGAAGTAATCGTAAATCTCGGTAACGGTTCCCACTGTCGAACGCGGATTATTGGAGGTGGCTTTTTGATCGATCGAAACCGCCGGTGAAAGTCCATCGATATAATCGACATCCGGCTTTTCCATCTGTCCCAGGAATTGCCGCGCATAAGCGGATAACGATTCGACATATCGTCGCTGTCCTTCGGCAAAGATCGTGTCAAACGCGAGCGAGCTTTTCCCCGAACCTGAAAGCCCTGTGATTACCACCAGTTTATCGCGCGGGATTTCGACGGTAATATTTTTTAAGTTGTGAGCTCTTGCACCCACCACACGGATCACATTTTGTGTCATACATCATCCATTGGAACATTTATTCTATTTTTTATTATTCTACCACAAACCAACTGGTAATTATACCCTTTCACCTATTTTCTTTGAAAAATAACTCCTGAGAGGAAGAGAAATTTCCAGTATTTTATTACAAAACCATTGCTTTTTTACCAATATTGCCTATTGACATTACTGTGTAATATACAGTATAATATGGGCATGATTGAACCAAAAGTAATTACCGAACATGTGGATCGACTGAGCGCGGAACTGCGCCGTGGTTTGATCGTCCTGGTGGTGATGAGTCAGCTCGAATCAAAGGAGTATGGTTACTCGCTACTTAAAAAGCTCGAAGAGAAAGGCTTTGAGATTACCCAGGATACCCTTTATCCTCTCCTGAGACGGTTGGAAAACCAGGGGTATCTTCAGAGTGACTGGCAGATCGATGAAGCACGACCCAGACGATATTACCAACTGAATGAGCTCGGCGTCGCCGTATTGAATACGCTGCGCCGGGATTGGAATGTTCAATTGAAAGTGATCGAGGAGATAATAAAATGAAACTGTCCGAAAAAAGCCTAACTTTGCTGGAGCGTTACCTGCTGGCGGTGGAACGCCGCTTACCGTTGCAGGGACGCAAAGACATGATCGCCGAGATTAGATCCAACCTGATGGACACCCTGGAAGACCACTACCCCGCAGATACCGTCGTAGACGAGAATCAAATGGAAACCGAGCTTCATAAACTGGGGTCTCCCAAATCGGTGGCTGCCGCCTACTTCACATCGGATGCGCTGATTGCCCCTCAATACAATACCATTTTTCGCCTGGTGGTCACCCGCCTCATGCCGATCGTTGTCGCCGCGGTTATCTTCGCCGGATTGCTCTCCTTTGCCCTCAGCGCAGGAGAAAGCCCGTTTTGGAATATCTGGGAACTCATTGGAACCGGTTGGAATGTGGCAGTGGGGATCGTCGGCACATTTGCGCTCATACTAATTGTATTGACCCGCTTTTTCCCGCAATTGACTCCTTCCAAAGAAGTGAATTTTCTGGAAGACGAACAAAAGGAATGGAAAACAAGCGATCTGCCCGAACTTGTGGTCGAACAGGACAAGGTTCATTTTTGGGAACTTGTTGTCGGGATCTCCTTTGGAGTGCTGGCGCTGGCTTTCTGGCTTTTCCTGTTCGATCAATTAGCCGGAATCTGGTGGCTCGTCGATGAGAAATGGTACATGGTGCCAATCTTTACGGAGGCCTTTAAAGCCTTTATTCCCTGGATTGCGGTGAACACAGGTCTGGATCTCCTGGTCAACGTGATCATGATCAGTCAGGGGCGGCGCGGGATACTGGCGCGTGTGATCGAGATTGGAATCAAGATCTCCGAGATCACCCTGGTCGGGAACATGCTCAACGCAGGTGCCCTGGTAAAATTCGACAGCAGCCTGGCATTGGCGAAAGGATTCCCTCCGCAAGGCATCCATGGACTTCAAATTCTGTTCCAAACGAATTTCGTTCACTGGTTCCTGATATTCCTGGTCGTGGTTTTGAGCATTGACCTGATCAAGAAAATTGTTGAATTCGGCAAAAGTATCGCCAACAAGCATTAACGAAGATTAATATAAAATCAGCCGGAATATCCTCCGGCTGATTTTTCAATTATTCTATACACTTGTATACTGAAAAAATCACACCTGTTTTATCCAATTATAATCTGTATACTATATATAAGTACTAGAGAAAGGATCGCCATCATGTCAAAAGACTCACATAAACCCATACGCATAGCGGTTGTCGGCGTCGGCAATGTCGGAGCAACTTTTGCCTATGCTCTTCTACAAAGCGGTCTGGCAGGTGAGATCGTGCTGATCGATAACAACAAGATCAAAGCGGAAGGTGAAGCCATGGATCTCAATCACGCCGTTCCGCTCACCCACTCCACCAAGATTTGGGCAGGAGATTATTCCGATTGCCGGAGAGCCGCGGTAACAGTGGTCACTGCCGGTTCCTCGCAAAAACCTGGTGAAACCCGCTTGGATCTGGTTCATCGCAATTACAGTATCTTTCAATCCATCATCCCGGAGATCGTTAAGCACAATCCAAATGGAATTTTATTGATCGCGACAAATCCGGTGGATATCCTGACTTACGCAAGTTGGAAGATATCCGGCTTACCTTCACAACGCGTGATCGGGTCGGGCACCATCCTTGATACTGCCCGATTCCGCTTCCTGCTCAGCCAGCATGCCGGAGTCGATGCCCGCTCCGTTCACGCCACCATCATCGGAGAACACGGTGATAGCGAGGTTCCAGTATGGTCTCTGGCGAACATCGCTGGTATGAATCTGCAGGATTATTGCAAGGCAAATTGCCGGGAATATGAACCGCTGGTTTACGAAAAGATTTTTGAAAAAACCCGCGACGCTGCATACGAGATCATTCAAAAAAAAGGTGCAACATATTATGCGGTAGCCAATGGATTGGTAAGGATCGTGGAAGCCGTCCTGCGTGATCAAAACACAGTACTTTCGGTTTCCACCCTCATTGAAGATTATTATGGAATTGACAATGTGTACTTCAGCCTGCCCTGCATTATTGGTCACAACGGCATTGAAAAGGTCATGCATCTACAATTGGATGATCGTGAACAAAAAGGAATCCTTAATTCTGCCGCGGTGTTAAAAGAGATACTTAAAGACCTTGGTCTATCATAAACGGCTACCTCAATTTTCCACAGTATGTATAATTTGTGTATCTCTTATCCCAATTTGTAAAGGACGAGCATAGTATGGAAGCTGTAAACGCGCTTGACCCGGTTGCAGAGAAGCAGCATAAATTGGATATCCGCGCCTGGACGATGTATGACTGGGCAAACTCCACCTTTGCCACCACCATGATGGCGGCCGTTCTTCCGGTTTATTACGCCACCCTGGGTGCAGCATCGGATTCGCCGGCTATGATGACCTCTCGCTGGGGCTTTACCACCGCCCTCGCGGCATTGATCGCCGCCGTGATCAGCCCAGTCTTGGGTGCGATTGCCGATTTTCGCGGTTCGAAAAAGAAATTCCTTGCAGCGTTTATGCTCCTGGGAGTCATTTCCACCGCGTTATTGTTCATCCCCAACCAGCCTGGCGATTGGCTGCTTGCCTCCTTCATTTTCGTCTTTGCCAACATCGGGTTTGCCGGCAGCCTGGTTTACTACGATGCCCTGCTTCCTCATGTCGCCAGGGCGGACGAGATCGACCAGGTTTCATCGCGCGGTTACATGATGGGCTACATCGGCGGAGGTATCTTGCTGGCAGTCAACCTGGTCATGATCATGTTCCTGCCCGACCTTTTGGGTGTCAGCATGGGATTAATGACTCGCTTATGTTTCATTACTGTAGCCATCTGGTGGTTCGTATTTTCACTTCCCCTGCTCTTCCGCGTCAAGGAACCTGAACGTCGCATCGAGGTTGGCGAGGAGAACATGCACCCGATCCAGGCCAGTCTCAGCCGCTTGAAAAAGACTTTCCAGGAACTTAAAAAGTATCGCGATCTATCCATGGGCTTGCTTGCGTTCTGGGTGTACGCCAACGGTATCGGAACCATCATCACCATGGCAACCATTTACGGTAAGGAACTCAATTTCAGCGATACTACCCTGATCGGAACCCTCCTAATGGTGCAATTCCTCGCCGCTCCTTTCGCCTTCCTGTTTGGTTGGCTGGCAAAAAAGATCGGCACCAAAAAAGCCATTTATCTCAGCCTGACAGTGTATTCCCTGATTGCGATCGCCGGCTACTTCCTTTATCACGAATGGCAGTTTTGGGTATTGGGAGCCGCGGTTGCCACCGTCCAGGGTGGAAGTCAGGCGCTTTCACGCTCGATGATCGGTAGGATGATGCCCAAAAGCAAGTCCGCCGAGTTTTACGGTTTCTTCAGCGTCTTTGAAAAATTCGCCTCCATTCTCGGTCCGCTCATCTTTGGCATCGTTTCCAGGATTATGAATGAATCCAGGTTAAGCATTGCCTCTCTCATCGTCTTCTTCCTGCTTGGCTTGTACCTCCTCACCCGCGTAAATATTGAGCGCGGTGTGCAGGTTGCCCAAAAAGAGGAAGCGGAAATGGTGGCTGCATCCAAATAACAAAACGCGGGAAGAAATATTCTTCTTCCCGGTTTATTCAATGAATGTCAACAGGCAGGCGGAAGGCTCCGTTTGCCTGTTATTTTGTCACTTCGTACAGTTCCACCAACACCCCGCCGGTACTTTTTGGATGAACGAATGCCATTTTTCGTCCCGGTAGTACGTTGGGTTCTTCGTTGATCAGCCTGACCCCTTTGTCCTTCAGTTCTGCCATCATCTCAACGATGTTGTCCACCTCAAAGCACAGATGGTGCATCCCCCCGCCGCGCTCCGCCAGAAACTTCGCCACTCCGCTGTCCTCCGAAGTGGGTTTGACCAGTTCGACCTCACTCTCACCCACCGGCAAAAACGCAACCATGGACTTCTGACTGGGGACATCTTCGGTCTTGTGCAATTCGATTCCCATCGCATCCCGCCAGAATTTCAATGATTCATCGATATCGCCAACTACAACTGCCACATGGTTGATCTTCTTGATTTTAGCCATTTCAGTCTCCTAGAAAATATTATCCCCAGACGGGAGGTTGATACTCGCCCCAGACAGTACGCAATACACCGCAGATTTCACCCAGGGTCATATCGTTCTCAACACAGGTAACAAGCAGAGGCATCAGGTTTTCACTTCCCCTGGCAGCCTTTTCCAGGGTTGCCTGGAGTTCATTGACTTTCTGGTTATCCCGTTTCGTGCGCAGCTCAGACAGACGCGCGCGTTGATTCTGTTCGATGGCCGGATCCACGCGCAGTCGTTCGAGTTCCATCTTCTCTTCAGCATGGAAAGCGTTCACGCCCACCACCAGTTGTGCCTTGCTTTCGATGTCCTTCTGGAAGCGGTATGCGGAATCCTGGATTTCGTTCTGCATAAATCCCTTTTCGATCGCAGCCAGTGCGCCGCCAAGGTCATCGATCTTCTTGATATACTCCATGGCGCGTTTCGCGATCTCGTCTGTCAGGTATTCTATGACGTACGAACCACCCATCGGGTCGATGGTATCACCAATCCCGGATTCATAGGCAATGATCTGCTGGGTGCGCAGAGCCGTGCGCACCGATTTTTCAGTGGGAAGCCACAGGGCTTCGTCCTTCGAGTTTGTATGCAGTGATTGGGTTCCTCCCAACACCGCTGCCATGGCCTGAATCGCGACGCGCACGATGTTATTTTCAGGCTGTTGGGCGGTGAGTGTCGATCCGCCGGTCTGCGTGTGGAAACGCAGCATCCAGGATTTGGGATCCTTCGCACCAAACCGGTCGTGCATGATCTGAGCCCACAGCCTCCTGGCAGCGCGGAACTTGGCAATCTCTTCGATGAAATCGTTATGCGCCGCGAAGAAGAAGGATAATTGCGGCCCAAAACCGTCCACATCCAGCCCGGCGTGGATGGCGGCCTGGACATAGGCTATGGCATCCGCCAGCGTGAATGCCACTTCTTGCACCGCGGTTGAACCGGCTTCGCGGATGTGATAACCGGAAATGCTGATCGTATTCCAGTTGGGAACTTCTTTTTCGCAGAATTGAAATACATCCGTGATCAGTCTTAATGATGGAGTGGGCGGGAAGATGTACGTTCCGCGGGCAACATACTCTTTTAGAATGTCATTCTGGATGGTGCCCCGCAGGTCTTTGGAAGCCACTCCCTGCTTTTTACCCACGGCAATATACATCGCCAGCAGAACGGCCGCCGGTGCATTGATGGTCATGCTGGTTGAGACTTTTTCCAAAGGAATTTGATTGAAAAGCGTTTCCATATCGCGCAGCGAGGAAATGGAAACCCCCACCTTGCCAACTTCCCCCATCGACATGGGGTCGTCGGCATCGTATCCGATCTGTGTGGGCAGGTCAAATGCCACCGAGAGACCGGTTTGTCCCTGTTCCAGTAAGAATCGGTAGCGCTTGTTGGACTCTTCCGCCGATGCAAACCCTGCGTACTGGCGCATGGTCCAAAACCGACTGCGGAACATGGTAGGTTGAATGCCGCGCGTAAACGGGTACTCGCCGGGGAATCCCAACTGTTCGAGATAATCCGTTTCTCCAGGGGTTGCGGTGCGCGGTAACGGGATACCGGAAGGTGTGGTAAATTCTGCTTTTCTTTCTTTAAATTTATTCAATACAGGTTGTACGGTTTGCTCATCCCATTGTTTTTTTGCTTCATCCAGGTTCATTTTTCCCTCGCTGAAGAAGAATATCCAAACTGTAATTGAGTATACATGATTTCAAAAATGAGGTGCAGAATTTTATGATAAACTGAAAATTGCGAAATTCAGGAAAACCATATGACCAACTTTTTGCAACTCGTCACCATATTGATCATCATTCTCGTAGCGGCCAAACTGGCAGGGTATCTCAGCACGCGGTTCGGGCAGCCTTCCGTATTCGGTGAATTGCTGGTGGGTGTGCTGCTCGGTCCCTCTCTCATCGATATTACCCACCTGGGATTTGTAACGAATCCGCACATAGGCGATACCATCCAGGAACTGGGTGAAATCGGCGTGCTGCTGTTGATGTTCCTGGCTGGCCTTGAACTGCACATCAAAGATCTCACCCGCAACACCCGAGTCGCACTGCTTTCGGGGGTACTTGGAGTGGTTATTCCGGTGGGATTGGGATTGCTTTTTGGTGAGATCCTGAAAATGCCTTTTGATCATGCGCTCTTCCTTGGCCTCACGCTCGGTGCGACCTCGGTATCGATTTCAGCCCAGGTATTGATCGAACTCAAGGTGCTGAAAAGCAAGGTCGGGCTGGGCTTGCTGGGTGCGGCTGTGTTTGATGATATCCTGGTCATTCTGCTGCTTTCGGCAAGTGTGGCGGTCCTCTCGGGTGGAGGAAGTTTCTGGCAGATCCTGTGGGTGTTTGTTAGGATGATCATTTTCCTCCTCCTTGCGGCCGCTATCGGCCTCTGGTTCCTCCCCCGCATGGTGAGATTGACCAACAAGTTTTCCATAAGCCAGGGGTTGACCACCTTTACCATCGTTATCCTCCTGCTTTACGGTCTGGCCGCTGAACTGATCGGTGGTATGGCCGCCATTACCGGCACCTTTATGGCCGGTTTGATGTTTTCCAGGACTCCCGAAAAATCTGCCATCGAGAGTAACCTGGTGTCGCTTTCCTATGCCTTTTTCGTGCCGATTTTCTTTGTTAGCATTGGATTGAACGTAAACCTCAGGCAACTGGGATGGGATTCGCTTTGGATCTTTGCCGTCATTTCCGTGATCGCCATCCTCGGCAAGATCATCGGTGCGGGTTCCGGTGCGTTGCTCGCCAAATTCAGCCTTCGCGAAGCCGCGCAATTGGGAATTGGCATGGTTTCGCGCGGAGAAGTCGGGCTGATCATCGCCAACATTGGTGTGCGAGGCGGTTATCTTTCTGAAGAGATATTAACTGTCATCGTCGGAATGATCCTGGTAACTACGCTCGTAACCCCGCCCATGCTTCGGGCGGCGTTCAAGAAAACCGAACATAACAAGACAGAGATTGAACCAACCCTTGAAAAATCTAAAGAGGAGAGTGTGTGATGCATTTGATCCTTTTCGTGTTGCACGATCCCGATAAATTGATGGATCTGCTGGATGCATGGGATGGAGCCGGCGTCAGCGGGGTGACCATCCTTCCCAGCACCGGTATCGGCAGATTGAAAAGCTCCGACATGTTGCGTGAGGACATCCCATTGATTCCCAACCTCGAAGAGCTGCTTCAAGTGCGCGAAAAGTCGAACCGCACCCTCTTCACCCTCGTGGAAGGACAGGACATGATCGACCGCGTTGTAAAAGCCACCGAGGCGATCATCGGTGATCTCGATGAACCCAATACCGGCATTCTCACTGTGATTCCGGTATCGAATATCTACGGATTGCACCGGAAAGACCATTGAAAATACTCGCGGTAGATATTGGAACCGGCACGCAGGATATTCTGCTTTTTGATTCCCGTTTGAACATCGAAAATGGGTACAAGATGGTGCTCCCCTCGCCCACCATGATGGTGCGTGAAAGAGTACGCCAGGCTGCCGGGGAGAAGCGCAGCGTAGTGCTCAGCGGCGTGATCATGGGAGGAGGTCCTTGCGCCTGGGCGGCCCTTGATAACATCAAGACCGGACTGAAAGTTTTTGCCACCGAAGAAGCCGCCAAAACCATCGACGACGATCTGGAAAAGGTCGGGCAAATGGGCATCACCCTGGTCAGCGAAGACGAAGCCCGTCGACTTCCCTCGGATGTCGTGCGCATCGAGATGAAAGACTTTGACTTCGACCTCATCCGCCGGGCTTACACTGGCTTTGGGGTCAGTTTTGCCGACCTGGAAGCCATTGCAGTTGCGGTGTTCGACCACGGCGATGCCCCACCGGGCATCTCGGACCGCCGCTACCGGTTTGAGTATCTCGACCGTCGTGTACGTGAAAAGAACAGCCTGGGCGCCTTTGCCTATGCTCGTGAAGACATTCCTGCAGACTTAACCCGCATGCAGGCTGTGGCCAGAAGTGCGGCATCGCTCGCCCTTCCCCTGGTGGTGATGGATACGGCGCCCGCCGCTGTGCTGGGTGCCACATTTGATCCGCGAACGGAAGACCGCCCGCGAAAATTGGTCGTGAATTTAGGTAACGGGCATATGCTTGCCTTTCGCCTTGGGCAGCAGGGGATCGAGGGCATTTTTGAGCACCATACTCCCATGCTCAAACGAGCCAGCCTTGAGGTACTGCTGAGCAAATTTGCTGACGGGAACCTTTCCAACCAGGAGATATTCGAAAGCCAGGGACACGGCGCGCTGCTCTATTCCAACGAACCCTATCCTCTCAATGATCCGGATTTCAATATCATCGTTACCGGCCCCCGCCGCAGCCTGCTGCTCGGCTCCCAGCTCAAGCCGTTGTTTGCCGTGCCCTTTGGCGACATGATGTTGAGCGGCTGTTTCGGATTGCTGGCTGCCGCAGCAGACCTCCTACCTGCCCTCGCAGAACCCATCCGGCGGGCGCTAAAAAACGATACATCTGGTACGGCAGAACCCTGGGAATTGGGTTGACCAATTTTATAAAAATTCTTGACCGTTTGATTGGGGTCTGGTAAAATCTCTCCGTTAATTCATGCCTCCATCGTCTAGGGGACCAGGACGCAGCCCTTTCAAGGCTAAAACCGGAGTTCGAATCTCCGTGGAGGCACTCGACAAACCGCCAACAAGGCGGTTTTTCATTTCTGCACTCAGACGTTCGCTATGCTCCGGAATCTCCGTGGAGGCACTCGACAAACCGCCAACAAGGCGGTTCTTGCTAAAACTCAAAAGAAAATAACTTCGCCAGTATAATAAATGGTGCTTTGTAATTCCAATCTCACATCATCCCCTTCACAAGACAGGAAACTTATGTGTGGAATTTTTGGCATCGTCACAGCAAAAGAACAACCCCTTGGACCGATTCTTACCGAAGCTGCCCGCCGGTTGACCTACCGCGGATACGATTCCGTAGGTGCCGCGACCCTCAGCGGTGGAACGATCGACCTGCGCAAGGATAAAGGCCGCGTCGAAGACGTCGCCGCTCAATATAACTTCGCCGGAATGACCGGCAATCGCGGCATCACCCAGTTGCGCTGGGCAACCTTCGGCGAGCCCTCACAGGTTAATTCCCAGCCCCATCTGGATTCAGATGGTGACATCGTTGGGGCGCATAACGGAAATGTGGTAAATAACGTGGAATTGCGTGAACAGTTCATGGCTGAAGGCATGACCGTGCGTTCGCACAACGACGGAGAATCCTGCGTACATGCGGTCGAAAGATATATCAATCGCGGCAAGGATTTCATAGAAGCCATTCGACTGGCTTATGGGGATTTGCAGGGTGATTACTCTTTCGTCATCGGACGGGTCAACGACGACAAACTGTATGCTATTAAAAAAGGGTCGGGGTTAGTCGTCGGTATTGGTGAAGATTTCACCTGCGTATCCTCCGACCTGCCTTCCATCCTTCCGCTAACGCGCAAGGTGATCCGCCTGAACGATGGCGAGATCGTCATCTTGCAGGCTGATAAAGTTGAACTCCACTCGGTGAAAGACGGCAGCCTGATCCAGCGATCTGCAGAGGTCATTACCGAGGAAATGAGCGCCGTGCAGAAAGGTGGTTTTGCTCATTTTATGCTCAAGGAAATTCACGAGCAGCCTCAGGTGGCAGGCGAGGTTCTCAACCTGTTGAACAACAGCGCCGACGTTCAAACCATTTTGGAGAAGATTTCCACCGCACGGCATGTGTATTTCATCGGCTGCGGAACAAG
>DAOUGM010000004.1:0-27118 GCA_034428895.1 Anaerolineaceae bacterium | reverse complement strand
CGGCAGTCAAAGCCCAAAAAGAATTTCTCAAAATAATGCTGGCATCCGGCTCCATCAACGACCAGGAGTACGCGCTGGCGGTCGCCGAAAAGCTTCCTCTGCGTAAATCAAATTCCACACCGGCATCATCGATTGCCGGGTTCGCGCGGCAGGTGGAACGCCAATTGGAATCCACCCTCGGCGGCAGGCGTGTGCAGCGCGGCGGGGTGGATGTGATCACCACCCTCGATCTCGACCTGCAGCAGCAGTTCCAGTGCACCGCTGCCACTCAACTCGTGCGCGTGGAGTACAGTAATATCTCCGGCGTCGCCCCCTCCGAGATCAACTGCGATGCCGCCCTGTTGCTGCCCACGCAAAGTTTTTCGAATCCATCAATGGAAGGTCTTGCCGCCGGCGGTCTGGTGATGGATCCCCGCTCCGGCAACGTGCTGGCCTATCAAGCCCCCATCACGGTCTCCGGTGAGAGCCTGAACGACAGCGGCTATCAGCCGGGATCGCTGCTTTCTCCATTCGCCGCGGTGGCCGCTTTTGCCCGCGGTTATTCCCCCTCCAGCCTGCTGTGGGACATTCCCGGCTCCACAACGGTCAACCAGCAATCCGGCACGGAATATCACGGTGCGGTCAACATCCGCAGCGCGGTGGCAAACGATTATCTCAACCCGATCGCTGCGCTCATTAACAACGTGGGTCCTGCCAACGTGTGGCTGACCGCTTCCGCTGCCGGTCTTTCCTCGCTGGGGGATGCTGCCAATGATGCCTCCCCCCTCGCCACGGATGCCGAAACCAGCCTGCTGGATATCGGTGCGGCGTACAGCACTCTCGCCAATTCGGGCGTCCGCAGTGGTGTACGCGATCCGCTCAACTCGCGGATCAGCCCCAACACCATCCTGCGCGCGGTCACTTCCAGCGGCAGGGAACTCATTAACGAGGCACCTGCGGCTGAAAACCCGATCCTCAGCCAAACTCTGGCCTACCTGGTCAACCACATCCTCAGTGACGAGAGCGCTCGCTGGGCCAGCCTGGGCTACCCGAACGTCCTGGAGATTGGATCCCCCGTGGCTGCCAAAACGGGCAGCGCGTCCGGCGATCACCAGGTGTGGACGGTGGGTTACACTCCGCTGCGGCTGGTGCTGGTTTGGATGGGGGATGGACTGGAGGATGGCGTTCCTTCTACGATCGACCCGCGCATGGCGGCAGGCATCTGGCATGCGCTCTTCCGTTATGCAACCCGCGATCTGCAGTTTACCAGCTGGGAAGCACCCGCCGGAATTACTTCGATGAAAGTGTGCAGTCCCTCCGGGATGCTGCCCACCGCGGATTGCCCGAACATCGTTCCTGATGTTTTCCTGGTCGGCAACGAACCCACCATCCCGGACACGCTCTATACGCGCATCAAGGTCAACCGCGAAACCGGTCTGCGCGCCACGGTGTTCACCCCGGCGAACATGGTGGAAGAAAAGGTGTTCATGGAAGTCCCTCCTGAAGCCCGGGAGTGGGCGCTGCAGGCGGGGTTGCCGCTCGCCCCGCAAGGCTATGACTCCATCCAACAGCTGCACGTCGATCCCGATGCCGCCATCAGCGACCCTGCGTTGTTCTCTTCGGTTTCCGGCATAGTTAAGATCCGTGGAACCGCGGCCGGAGAAAAATTTGCCTCGTACACGCTCCAGGTGGGCGAGGGCATTAATCCTGAAAGCTGGCTGCAGATCAACGAGAACGCTGCACGGCCGGTCACCGGCGGTGTGCTCGCCGAATGGGATACCAGCGGATTGAACGGTCTGTTCGCCCTGCGCCTGACCGTGGTCGATTCGGAGAACCTGGTCAAATCCGCTGTCACCCAGGTCACCGTGGATAATACTCCCCCAACGGCAAAGATCACCTACCCGCAATCCGGTCAAACCGTGGAACCCGTGCGCGGCGGCGTGACGCTCACCGCTTCCGCCGAAGACCTGGTGAGCATCGGCAAGCTGGAATGGTGGGTGGACGGAAAACTGGTTTCCACGCAGACCGCGCAGCCGTTCGTTTATCAATTGCTCTCAAGATCGGGGAAACACAAGGCGTTGATCAAGGTCTGGGACCTGGCGGGCAATTCATCCCAATCCGCCGAGGTTGCCTTCGAGATCCAACCTTGAATCCTGTTGGAAATTAGTTCGCTTGCTCCAGTAACTTGTGAAGTTCCACAAGGTCGTTCACGATCAGGTCGGCACCCGCCCGCCTTAATTCCCCTTCCGTGCCAAATCCGCACAGCAGCCCCACCGTTTGCGCTCCGGCGCGTTTGCCCGCCAGGATATCCACCGTGGTGTCGCCGATCATCAGGCAGTCTTCCGGCTGCAAATGCATGCGCCCGGCGGCAAAGATCACCGGCTGGGGAAACGGCTTGCCCCGCTCGCAGGTTTGCGAGGTTACCACCTCACGGAAAAGTTGTTGAAGCGCAAATTGGGTGAGAAAATCGTGCGTCGAACTGTGGTCGCGCGCGCTGACCACCGACAGCGGGTAGCGTTGGTGTGCAAATTCCAGCAGTTCGCGCGCGCCCTTCATCAATATGAAATGTCCGCGCTTTTTTCTGTTCTTTTTCGAGATCTTTTCATAAAGGCGCGCGAAATTGTCGTCAAGGCTGAGCGCATCCATCCAGCGAAAGCCCAGGTTCATGGGCGACTCGGTGACCATGACCAGCCAGCGTGCGAATGGTCGCGCGTCTCCGCGGGTGAAAAGGAAGCGCAGTGGAATCAGCGCCCGGGTAATGCGTTCCACCCAGGCGTCGTCGGTGTCGCTGATCGTTCCGTCGACATCGAGGCAAAGTCCTTTCACGCGCGTCCAATCGATGGGCATGTTTATTTTCCGAAATCCGCCAGCAAATTCAACGCGCTGCTGTTGAGTTCAGCGGAAGTGCTCATCAGCCATAAAACGCTGTCGCCGGATTGGCGCATGGTGATCTTCCCATCGCTATTCGATGTCCACGAGACGCGCCCCTTCACGTCTTCCTCGGGGATACCCCAGCGCGCCTTGCCGTAATCGCGCGACAGCGCGTAGAATTCATCCGCGTCCTGCCGCGTTTCCCACAGGCTGCGCCAGGTGAAGAGGTAATCCTCGGCGTTATCCTTTGCGTAATACAGATAAGTGTCGCCTGCCCAGCCTGCCGCGGCGGCTTTGGCGGTTTCGTCGGTCATGCGGAATTGTTCCGACCTGCCGTACGCCAGGATGAGATAGGTGTACCACTCGCCCATTACGTTGTCATCCAGTTCGCTCCACCCTTCGCCGAGCATTCCGGCGATGTCGGGCATTTCCACCTTCACCGGTCGGTCGTTAGGGTATTTTTCGGGGTGCAGGATCTGCTCGGTGGAAACCGGCGGATCGGCGAAAGCGTCATCCACAGCCCGCCAACCGCCGTCGTTGTAGAGTCCCTCGACAAATGTATATCCCTGTTGATAGGGGAATAGAAAATCCTGCTGCATATAGGTTGGAGCGGAGTCGTACACCGGGCTGGAGTAGTTATCCTGGAAGGACAACAGGTCCTTCTTGTCCTGCTTGGTGCTGTATTTCAAGATCCATTGCGTCTCCGTCAATGTTGAATCGCCTTCGACCAGCGACGACACCGCCGCGCAGTATTCCGTATCGGCTTTGCAGTTCTCGTCGTTGAGCTTCAACCCGTTCTCCATGTCGTAATTCTGATCCTGCAGCACATGGTTGAATTCGTGGGCGTAGGTCATGCGCTCCATGCCGCCAAATTTTTCACCGGCGATCACATACATTTCCTTGGTCTCGCTGTCGTAAAATCCGGCGATCTGCTCCGAATACAGGTCCTGGTAGAACTTGAGCAGGTCGAACCCCGGCTCCAAAAGCCCCAGCGTGTTCAGCACCTTGACGTCTCCCGCGGCGTCCTCTTTTGTGTAATCCTTGAAGAAATCGTTGATGACCGTATCCTTGAGTTCTTCCGGTGTCATCAAGGCGCGTTTCAGATCGGTTTTCATGCGCAGCCCGCGGATGCTTTCCACGTCCCGTTGGATCTGGTCCATTTGTTGACTGACGTCCTGCGGCGTGCCGGTTTCGGTGGGTGGGGTGTAATTCTTTTGTGCGCGCAGCAGAAAATACCCGCCCACGATCAGCGCCGCGCTGGTGATCAAGCATCCCGCAACGATCAGAACCACAATGGAAATCCCGATTTTATTTTTCATATTTCTCCAGCCTTGTCCAGGTTTCATCCTGCGGTCAGGTAATCTGTATGATGGGAATATTGTACCAAAGGATGCTTTTTTCCCTTGCGGAGTTTTATGGAGGTTTGGCGTTATAATGACGCCCATGAAATATCATGTCTGGACCGAAGGCTGCCAGATGAATGTGGCAGATTCCGAGCGTGTCTCCTCCGCGTTGGAGCACCTCGGTTATGAATATTCACCGGTGATCGAAGACGCCGATGTGATCGTGTTGAACACCTGCGTGGTGCGCCAGTCCGCCGAAGACAAAGCCTACGGGCGCCTCACCTCGCTGCTGCCGGTCAAGCGCCGCCGCCCGGAAGTGGTTATCAACCTGATGGGCTGCCTGGTGGGCATGAAGGACAACCATCCATTGCGGTCGCGCTTTCCTTACGTGGATGTATTTTCCCCTCCCTCCGACCCCGCGCCCTTGATCGAGTATCTGCTGCAGCGTGAAGCCTATTCCGTTGAACAGGCTGAAACCGCCCGCCGCTACGCGCTGATGGATGGTGACCTGGTGCTGCCCCACGACAGTCAGGTGGAACAGGTCATTGGCTGGATCCCGGTGGTGTACGGCTGCTCACACGCCTGCGCTTACTGCATCATCCCTTACCGCCGCGGTGTGGAGAAAAGCCGTCCCCCCGAAGAAATCATCAAGGAGGCGCGTTCCCTGGCTGCCCAGGGGGTGAAGGAAATCACCCTGCTGGGGCAGATTGTCGACCGCTACGGCAAGGATGAACCTTCCTACCCCAAACTGGACGGGCTGCTGCGCCAGTTAAGCGAAATCGAGGGCATCGAACGTCTGCGCTTTCTCACCTCGCATCCCAACTGGATGACCGATGATCTGCTGGACGCCGTGGCGGAACTGCCTAAGGTCATGCCGCACATAGAGATCCCCAACCAGGCTGGCGATGACCAGGTGCTGGCGAACATGAAGAGGGGCTACACAGCCGACCAGTACCGGCGGTTGGTGGAAAAGATCAGGGCGCGCATCCCGGGCGTCTCCATCGCCACCGACATCATCGTCGGCTTCCCCGGTGAAACGGATGAGCAGTTCCAGCACACTTACGAACTGCTGGCCGAGTTGAAACTGGACGTTGCCCACCTGGCGCGCTATTCCCCGCGCACCGGTACCGTCTCGGAGCGCACGATGGAAGACGACGTGCCCGCTGCCGAAAAATGGCGCCGCTTCCGCGCCCTCGAAAAGCTGCAAGAGTCCGTGGTGCGCGAGATCCATGCCTCCTACCTGGGCAAAACCGTGCCCATCCTCTTCGAGGAAAAGGTGAAAAAGCGCTGGAAGGGGCGCACGCCCACCAATAAGATCGTCTTCGTCGAAACCGATGCCGACCTGCGCGGTCGGATCCTGCCCGTCAAGATCGTCCGCACCGGCCCCTGGTCGATGCTCGGCGAATTGGCATAACCAACCTGTAGGGGAGGTTCACACGATTTTAATATGGTAGGGGCGGTTCATGAACCGCCACGGTCGACATACCTAACTCATCGCTCTTGAATAACGGACTCCACCCATGCGCAAATTCCTTCTCTTCATCCTGCTCCCCCTCCTTGCCGTCGCCGGCGCCCTGGCATTCTACTTCCTCTACTACAACCCCTCCGCCGGCAGCCAGCGCACGCTCATGGTGATCAAGTTCATCCGCCGCCCACAGGAGCATCAGCACTGGTCGACCCCCGCCGGTCAGCGCTGCCCCGGCGCGCCCTTCAGCTTTCCCACCAGCGGCTTCATCGGCTACCTGTGGAACGACACCTTCAAGGCCGGTCACCGTCACGAGGGCATCGATATCTTCGCCGGCACCGAACCCGGCGTGACTCCCGTGTACGCCGCCTACGACGGCTACCTCACCCGTGAGCCCGATTGGAAATCCACCGTCATCATCCGCATCCCCTCCGACCCCCTCCGCCCCAGCACCCAGGTCTGGACCTACTACACGCATCTGGCCGACAAAGACGGGAATGACTTGATCTCCAATGACTTCCCTCCCGGCACAAGTGAGATTTTCGTCAAACAGGGAACCCTGCTCGGCTACCAGGGCAACTTCTCCGGCACCGCGGGCAATCCCGTGGGCGTGCACCTGCACTTCTCCATCGTCAAAGACGACGGCAGCGGTAAATACACCAACGAGTACGAGATCCAAAACACGCTCGACCCCTCCCCCTATTTCGATTTGAGTTTAAACGCCAGCGACGACCCTGTGTTACCCCTGACCTGCGGTGAATGAACATCTACTAATAAAGTTTTGTAAACAATTTGTTTTGCAGATTTTCTTTACCTTTCCCGATGGAGAAAAATTCAATATTTTAGAAAAAGGTTTACAGCCTTTCATCATTCATAAGCATTTTCTGATATAGAATTGTTGTGTTTGAGATTATTTCGGGGAATTCAGTAATAGAATTAATAAGCTTAAAAGAAATTGTATATTCCAATTATTGCACAAAGCTATTGAGATCCTCACAATAAACCATTAGTTTCTACGTAATCAATATTTAGGAGAAAAATGCCTGTTGAAATATACGAATTTCGAATTTCTAAAGATGGATTATTAAACTTACCTGTAAAAGAACAGGAGTATTTTTTGGGTATTTCACATGTTTGCAATGAATTAACGATCCTTTTAAAAATGTTGGTAATCACGGGTAATCCAATAAATGGTGTAAACGCTGACAAAAATGGACAAGCAGCATATGTATATTTCTTTCTAAAGTTGTTAATTGGAAAAATTCATGAGATTCACAAAATAATTGATGATCCAATAATTAAAAACTATCGCGATTCGATTGGAGGAAAAGGCATTGAATATCTCCAAAAGATACATAAATTTTTTTCAGATGCAAATTACATTAAATCTGTAAGAGATTATTACTCCTTCCATTACAATTTTGAAAAAATTCGTGAAAATTTACCGGGAATTTCCGAAGATCTACTTATGTACATTGATACAAATAGTGGAAGGGTAAATAATTTGTATTATTTTGCTGAAGTTGCTGCAAATACTGCTTTAATTAAATCGATTAACATAGACGATAATTCTCTTGCCATGGAAAAAATAAAGAATGACACCATGAATTTAGTCGATTGGATACTCAATTATTGTGAATATTTGATCAGAGCAATTATACAAAATATGGGGGAGGAATTTTGGCAACAAAAAGGGAAATTGATAGAACTAAATAAAATTCAAAACCTCAATGATTTTCCAGTATCATGGTTCATTGATATTGCTGAAGAATAATCCACTCCAATTTATAAATAGAAATACAAGGGGGTATTGGCAATCCACCTAAACATCATAATCTACGATATAAAGAACTCTCTTCAACACATGTTAGGTAAAGTTCAGGTCTTTTCCTTATAAAATATTTGTCTATTTCGCGACTTTCGTTTCTTTCGTGTTAATCTTTTGCCCGCTTCACCAGCAGCGCAGTGAAGTCATCCCTGTGCACCGAACCCTGGCCGTACTCCCGCGCCGCCTTCCACAACTGCTTGCAGATTGCCGTGCTGTTCTCCCTTGGATGCGCCTGCAGCACCTTGACAATGCGCGTCAAACCGAACTCCCTGCCCGCTTCGTCTTCTGCCTCGTTCAGCCCATCTGTAAAGAACAGCGCCATCCCGCCCGCCGGAATTTGTACCTCCTGCAAATCCAGGCGTACATCCTCGAACAATCCCAGCGGTTGGCCCACATTCATGGGCAGGCGTATCTTGTGTCCGCCTCCATCCATCACAATGGGAAGAACATGCCCGGCGCGGGCGTATTTCAGTTCTCCACTTGGATAGTCCAGGACGCCGTAGATCAGGGTCACGAACATCCCCAGCGCATTCATTTTCAGCAGGTAATGGTTGACATGTTGCAAGATCCTTTCAGGCTCACTGCTTTTTTCACTTTCCGCCCGCAGCAGGCTGAACGTGAGTGCCATGAACAGCGCCGCCGGCAATCCTTTATCCGAGACATCCCCAATGACAATGCCCAACCGCTCGCCGTCCAGGTGAATGAAATCGTAGAAATCGCCGCCCACCACGTGTGCAGGCAGGATCAATGACCCAAAATCATAGCCTGCCTTTCGCGGCCGCCTGCCGGGCAGGATGCTCTTTTGCGTATTTCTCGCCAGGTTCATCTCGGCCTGCAGCACATGCAGCAGCCTCTCGTTGCGGCTGAACAGGCGCGCGTTCTCCAGCGAAAGGGTCATGCTGTTGGTCAGGGTCATCAACAGGTTGATATCCGCCTGTGAAAAGGCATTTTCCACGTCAAGATTCTGCAGGCTGACCACTCCGAGAGCAGTATTGCCTACCAGCATCGGCACTCCCAGCCAGGTCTTGGGCAGTCTCGTACCCGGGATTACCTTCATGCGCTTCTCATCCACCGCCTTGAGAATCTCCTGCAGGTTGATCATGAACGGCTTTCGCGTCCGGAGGATGGTAGCCCGCGAACTGTCCACGGGCATCCATTGGTTGATATTGAGATGCTCTCCGTTCTCGATGGCATAATGATGGTAGACGCGGCGGGTTAACGGGTCGTATTGTGAAATCATCACCACCTGGGCATTGAACGTGTCGCGCAGTTTGTCGCCCACCAGGTTGTAGATCGCCTGCATCTCCAGTTTCGAGGAAAGTCCTTCCTGCACACTGTTGATCAGTTCCAGCATTTCAGAACGTTCCTGCGCGCACCTGGCATACAATTCCGCTGCGGCTCGCCAATCCCCAGCGCTTTCGGCATTTCGTATTGCGGCCTTCAATTCATCATCGTTAATGGAAAAATACTTTGGCATATATCCCTCAAGAAATCTTGTAGGTAAATTGCCTATTTAAGATTGGTAAAGATCCCCAGCAGGATCGAAATGTCCGTTCCTGCATGAAACAGGACAGACGCCCACAGGGCATTGGTTTTTTGAATGATGTATCCCCAGAGAAGCGCCAGCAGGGTCACGACCACAAGGAAGATCGTCATTTGGGATGTGTAGTTCGCAGCCTGGTGCAGACCGGTAAACACAAATGCGACCATGAAATTCGAGAGGAACATTCCCATCAGCGGCTGCAAACGCTTCAAGAAAAGTCCGCGGAAGAGAAGTTCCTCCATGGCAGCGTTGGCCAGTACAAAGATCAACAGCCAGGGCAGCCAATCCCGGTATCCTGATAGCGCCTGGGTATCCAGGTTGAACATGAATTTTGCCGTCGGCACGGCCGTGGCTGCAGCAACCAAAAAGGTGCCCAATCCGATCAATAAGCCCAGCTTGAGGTTGCCTTTTTGAATATACAGGTCGCTCAACCTGCCGCCCATGATCCGTGTCATGGCGATCACCACCACGGCGACCACGAAAAATTCATTGACCTTCTGTAATGCGTACCCCAGGGGCGTTTGATCCTTCACATGCAGGTATTGGAGCAGATATTGGCTGAAGATCCAATCTAATGAAACCGCCACCGACATGATGAACAGTCCCGCCAGCACCGGGAGCAGGGCTTTCGCCTTGGGCAATCGTTTCACCCATACCATCGAGATCCCCAGCAGGGCAGATAGGGCGATCCTGCCAAGATAATCTGCGGTGGTGTACCCGGCTTTGGGTAGAACCGGTCTCAACGGGCTGAACACCACCATGATCAGACCCCCGATGCCGATGAACACCAGTATGGCAATGATCTTTATCCCGGCACCCTGTTTTTCTGCTTGTTGATTGGTCTCCATATCCGAACCCTCCAGATGAGAATTAGCAGGATTCGGGGCGGGATGTCAGGGCTGTCTTTGGCACTATTCAACGATGTTTAATATTGGAATCTCTGCCTGGTTGTTTCTTTGCTTCCATACCAGTATTCAACGATCACTCATTGTTAACTCTGGCAAAACCAGACAATAATATTATACAAATCAATGATCAGCTTTCAACTGGAAGCCGGACAGGACAATTTGCCTTATGCTATACTCGAACTTATGAATTCCATCCACTATACCCTCCGCTGCCCGGAGTGCGGCAGCTCGTTCGATCCCGCGCTCCCTCAAACCTTCTGCCGAGCCTGCAATTCACCCATCCTGGCGCAGTACGATCTGGCAGCGCTTTCCGCAACCCTTCATCGTAATGAGATCGCTGCCCGCCCGCGCGGCATGTGGCGCTGGCGCGAGCTGCTGCCCGTCGATGACCCCGCCGCCATTATCACCCTCGGCGAAGGTGATACACTTCTGCTCAGGCTCGCCAACCTGGCTGCCGCATATGAAATACCCGATCTTCTCCTGAAGGATGAAGCCCTCAATCCCACAGGCACCTTCAAGGCGCGCGGCATGGCCGCTGCCGTTACCCGCGCGGTGGAACTGGGTGTGCGCGAGTTCGTGATTCCCACCGCGGGCAACGCCGGAGGGGCGCTGGCTTTCTACGCCGGGCGCGCATCAAGCCGCGCTCACGTCTACATGCCTGCCGATACCCCGGCGCCGATTCAGGCTGAGGTGAAAATGTCGGGTGCCGACCTGCACCTGGTGGACGGCCTGATCAGCGACGCCGCGCGCCTGGCTGCCGCGGCCGCTGCCGAACACGGCTGGTTCGATGTCTCCACGTTCAAGGAACCCTATCGCGTGGAAGGTAAGAAGATCATGGGCTATGAGATTGCCGAAAGTCTGGGATGGGAACTGCCGGATGTGATCATCTACCCCACCGGAGGCGGCACAGGGCTGGTGGGCATGTGGAAAGCCTTCGATGAATTGCAGGCCCTGGGCTGGATCGGAAGCCGGCGCCCGCGCATGGTCTCCGTGCAATCCGATGGCTGCGCCCCTGTGGTGCGCGCATTCCAAACCAATGCCGAAAGAGTGGAATTCTGGCAGAACGCCACCACCATCGCTGCCGGCTTGCGCGTCCCTTCCGTTTTTGCTGACCGCCTGGTGCTGCGCTGTCTTCGCCAAAGCCACGGCACTGCCGTCAGCGTCTCAGATGCGGAGATCATTGACGCCCAAAAAGAGCTCGCGCGGTGTGAAGGTATCTGGGCGGCACCTGAAGGCGCGGCTCCCCTGGCTGCGCTCAAACAATTACTCAAAATCGGGTGGTGCAAAAACAGTGAGAAGATTGTATTATTTAATACAGGAAGTGGTTTGAAATATATATAGAACATCTATGATCACAAACGAAGAACGTACTGCCCTTGAAATCCTTTACAGTATCAGCCGCGAACTGACTGCCAGCCTCGACCTGCATACCGTCATCTCGCGCGTCCTCACGCTGTCCACCGAACGCATTGGGCAGGTGAGCGCCAGCTTGATCGTGCTCAACAGCCGCGGTCAGCCTGTCGATGCTTCTATCATTTTCAACGGCACACAGGTCCCCGTTACCACGCAGCAAATGGACGACATCATTCAATCCGGCCTCGCGGGCTGGGTCATCCGAAACAGGCAGCCGGTTCTCCTTGCCGACACGCATAAAGACAAGCGCTGGCTGGTGAGACCCTTCGATGCCAATACCCAGGACCTTGCCAAATCCGCCCTGTGTGTTCCGTTGATGGCCCACGAACAGCTTGTCGGAGTGCTCACCATCGTCCATCCACAGGTGGATTTCTTCACCAATGATCAATTCAAACTCCAGCAGGCCATCGCCGACCTGTCGGGGATCGCCATCTACAATGCCTGGCTTTACGAGGATATCCAGGCTACGCGCAACCGTTACCAGGACCTGTTCAATGACAGCATCGACCCCATTCTGATTGCCGATCTCGACGGCAGGATCATCGAAGCCAACCGCCAGGCCGTGGTGGTTTCGGAATATTCGTTCAATGAACTGGCGTCCATGAACATCTCCAGGCTTCACGAGATACCGGCGGAGATCGTGGAAAAGGGGGGCGCTCTGGCAGGTTCAGACGAGGCAACCAGATACGAATCCAGGCTGAAATGCAAGGTAAGCGGCGATCTGCCCGTAGATGTCTACGCCTCGCGTATTGTCATTCAAGACAAGGAGTGCATCCAGTGGATATTCCGCGATATCAGCGAGCGGAAAAACCTCGATTCGCTGCGCGCAGACCTTTCCGCCATGATTTATCACGATTTGCGTTCACCCTTGTCGAATATGATCTCCAGCCTGGAAATCATGTCGTACATGACCCTGCCGGAAGAGGAAGCGGAGCAATTGCAGCAGCTCATCGATATCGCCTTTCGTTCTGCCAACCGCATGCAGCGCCTGATCAACTCTCTGCTCGACATCAGCCGCCTGGAAGCCGGGCAGCCGATAACAGAAAAAGCCTCCGTCGATGTCGAACAATTGATCAACGACGCCATTGACATCATCCTCCCCGTGGTGCACAACAAGCATCTCGACGTTGAAAAATTGATCCCGGCGGTGATTCCGCCTCTTCTCGTGGATGAGGATATGATTCGCCGCGTGATCATCAATCTGCTGGAGAATGCTTCCCGCTTTGCTCCGCAAAACACAAAGATCACCGTCGGTGCCAAGCTCAACAAGCAACAGATCACCATTTGGGTCGATGATCGCGGTCCGGGCATCCCGGAGGAAGCCCGCGAGCACATTTTTGACAAATTTGTTCGTCTGCGCGGTGACGGTCTGACGCGCGGACTGGGTCTCGGTTTGGCTTTTTGCCGGTTCGCCGTACAGGCTCACGGTGGTACAATTTGGGTGGAGAACCTGCAGGACGGGGGTTCGCGTTTTATTTTTACGCTTCCCGCAGCATTGAAAGATTAAACCAGGCAAGAGGAAAACACATGCACGAAATTGCGCCGCACGTCTTTATCGAAACGGAATACCCCGGGGTAACACTGGGAGCCATTGGATGGGAACATGGTTTGATCCTGATCGACGTCCCTTTTCGGCCGGATGACATCCGCATGTGGCGTTCCTCGGCAGTCGCCCTGAGCCGCAGCAATGATCACCTGTTGGTCAACCTCGATGAACACTACGACCGCACCCTTGGATCGCGCCAGATCGATTGTGTTGTCCTGGGGCACGAGAAAATGACCCAGCTTTTCAGGGACCGGCCGACCACTTTCAAACCGCAGGTCATCGAGACCGGTGCAGAGTGGGAAATGCACAATTCACTCGGTGCTGTTCGGTGGGCGCCGCCTGAGATCACTTTCAGTGATGAAATGGAAATTCACTGGGAAACGAATACCCTGCTGCTCGAATCCCGCCCCGGACCCTCCAGTGCAGCCATCTGGGCTGAACTGCCCGTAGAAAATATCGTTTTCGTGGGCGATGCCGTTGTGCCCAATGCCCCTCCCTTCCTTTCCAACGCCAATCTGCCGGAATGGATGGATACCCTCGAAATTTTGCTCAAACCCGAATATCGCAAATATACCCTTGTCAGCGGACGCGGCGGCGTCATCGGGCATAATGACGTGAAGAACCAACAGAAGAATCTTGAAAAGATCGCCCGGACGGTGGAAAAATTGGGTGGGAAACATTTCGACCCTGAAGAGATCAACAGGACCGCGCAGCATTTCCTGAAGAATTTCGATGTGCCCAAAGACAGGGAGCAGCAATATTTTCTCCGCCTGCGTTACGGTTTGACACATTATATGCGCAAACAAATGGGCACCGTGGTTGAAACCTTTGAATAACTCACGCTGTGCAGCAGCCCATAAATGATGCAGACCTCGCCAGAACTGAAACAACAGGTAAAAGCGGTACTCGATACGCTGAAGGAAGTCTACGGCGATCCTGATTGGCGCGGTCCACTTCCGGCAGTGGATGAATTGGTCTCCACCATCCTTTCCCAAAACACCAATGACACTAACCGCGACAGGGCGTTTCACGCTCTCAGGGCGCGGTTTCCCGATTGGGAACAGGTACGGCTTGCTGCGGAGGAAGAGATCATCGAAACCATCCGACCGGCCGGACTGGCAAACCAAAAAGGGCCGCGCATCAAGGCCGTTCTCAACCAGATCCACGCGGAGACCGGTGCCCTCGACTTGAATTTTCTGTCAGAAATGCCGGTGGAGGAAGCGCGCGCCTGGCTGCTGCGCTTCAAGGGCGTGGGGTTAAAGACCGCGGCCATTGTGCTTCAATTTTCCCTTGGACGGCCTGCCTTTCCTGTGGATACGCACATTTATCGTGTCACCGGCAGGCTTGGGCTTCGCCCTGAATCGTTGAGCCTGGAAAAGACGCATTACCTGATGGAAGAACTGGTCGATCCCGCGGACTACTACACCGGGCACCTCAACCTCATTCGCCTGGGTCGAGAAACCTGTCACGCCCGCAAACCGGATTGTCCGCGCTGCCCGGTTCGAGGTTTGTGCAAATACCCGCATAAGACAAAATAACGCAACCCTGCGTATTGCATTTCAAAAATGACTATGCAATAATCTCTATGAGATTTTAATAAACCGGAAAAATGAATATTCAATGCAGACAGCGGAATTGGATGCGGAGGATGCCATGATCATCTGCCCCAGGTGTCAATCTTTTAACGATTCGTTTGCCGTGACGTGCAAGAATTGCGCTGCCAACCTGCTCAGACAGCCAACCTTTGGCGAGCGGGTGAAGAAGAACCTTGTTCTGATCGTCATATTCTTCGCTGCACTCGCGCTTTCGATCTATGCGAATATTGCGCTGGATGCAGCAAATTTCGCCTTCGCCCAGGTTTGCCTTTCAGCGATCGTACTGGTTCTCCTGGTGGTGATATTATCCGCACTTTTTAGGAAGCACTCATTGCCGGAACTCTATGTGGAACGCGCCCGCCGTCACATAATCGCAGACCCCGGGCAGGCCAAACAGGATTTTTTGAAAGCCTTTCAATTAACCCCGCCCGGAAAACGCTTCAAGGAATTGCTCTCTTACTTTCCTTTCTGGAACCAGGTCGACCCCGATAATTCGCTGCTCTACTTGATCAACCTGATCCGCATCGCACCGGTGAACGAACGGCGCGCGATGGGCGGGAAATACCCCAAATCCATGACCGCTCTGGACGACCAGCTCGAGGTGGATGCTTATAACGCCCAGGCGGCAGGAAACCCGCTCCTGGCCGCCCGCAACCACATTTACCGCTCCTATATCATGGAAACAAAGATCAACAGCAAGTTCCAAACGAAATCCACCGATAATCTTATGGAAGCAGCGACGGATGGATTTTCCAAGGGCTGGCAGCAGTCGAAATACGTGGGAACCATTGATGAGATCAGGAAAAAATTGGTGACGGAAGGCTCCGTTACCACCCTGCTGGTTTGCGATGTCTGCAAGCAGATCGTCGACACCGCTCATGAACCGAAACACAAGAAAAAAGTATATCCCATCTATCTGCTGCAGGACGAGATGGGCTCAGTGCGATTGGCTTACCGGGAAAAATACGCCCAGCCAACGAAATAGTGTACTTGCGTCCGCATCGGTTATAATCTGTCGTCATGACAGAGATGTGGTTGGTACGGCATGGACAAACCGATTGGAACCTGGCCGGGATCTATCAAGGCCAGAGTGATATCCCGTTGAACGAAACCGGCATCGAACAGGCGAAGACGCTCGCGCAATCGCTGGCGGGAACGCATTTCGATGCCATCTATTCCAGCGACCTCCTCCGCGCCCGGCAAACTGCCGAAATCATTGCCAGGCAATTTGACCTCCCGGTCGTTACCGATCCACGCCTGCGCGAGATCAGGCAGGGAGTCTGGGAGGGCATGACCATCCAGGAGGTCAAGCGCAAGTATGCCCCCGATTTCACCCGCGATGCCGAACAGATCACCATCCCCCGCGCTGAGGGCGCGGAATCGCTTGCCGAAGTCATTACCCGGATGGTCGAGGTCGCAAATGAGATCTATGATCGCCATAACGGTCACCGGGTGCTGCTTGCATCCCACGGCCTGGCAGTGGCGGTGTTATATCTGACGGCCAATAAAATGCCAATACGCGATATATACCACCATATCCCCGATAATGGTCAGCATTTGGTGATCCGGTTGAATTCGCACATCAGGCTGCCTGATTTTCACAACGCAGGTTGAGAAACCAATTTAGAACATTTTTCCTAAACCTATTGACTTTATAGAATAATTGTTCTATAATGTGACTGTTCGTTGAACTCGTTGACCAATTCGATTCAGGAGGAACAGTCATGAACCTAACCGCTACCCGCCCGGGAACCCCAAACCCATTATCTTCTCTCAGCAAGGTTAAAGTTCGACCCAATTCGGTATACACCATCATCATCATTCTTACCCTCGTGGCGTTCGAGGCATTCAATTACAGCACAACCGCCTACGCGTTGCGTGATCTGCTTGGCGATTTGAGGTTCGCCGGGATGCAGTGGGCAACGCTGATGGCAATGGCCTTTTGTGGCCTGGATTTTGCCGGGATTGCCACCTTGATCACGCAAAAAGGGAAAAGCCAAAGTCATAAAGACTCCTGGTATCTCTTCAGCGCCTGGCTGATCGCCGCTGCCTTCAACGCTACCCTCACCTGGTGGGGCGTCTCACTTGCCATTTCCAATCATCAACTGATCAGCTCCTTGATCGCCAATACCCAAAGCCTCACAGTCATCGTTCCGGTCGTTGTCGCCGTCATGGTTTGGGTGATCCGCATCCTCATCATCGGCACGCTCACCTCAGGACTGGAACAAACCAGCCAGTCTCGCACTTCAACAGCCAGGGAACGGCAACAAAACAGTTCTGCGGGTTTTCCTCTCAATAATCAGCCGGTCACTGCCCATTCCCGCCCGCAATCTTCTTCTCAACCCGCCCGTTCGATTGCTGCCAGGGCAAATCAGGCGCCGGTTTATCGAAATTACAATGCCGCACCTCATCAACGGCGGCAATCCAACGACTTCATGGAAGCCGAAAACCGCTCGCGCGATCTCTGATCCTTCCAAATTCCCAATCGCAAGTCAGGAACAGCCCGTTCCCTCCGGGCTGTTCCTGTATTTTTAACTCATGGGTTTTCTATTCATCGTATGCAGCAAATGGTTTTTCTCGATTGATCTGTAATTCACATGCGAAGATTGGGCCTCTCAAAGGGGTTATAATTTCCCAATGCCAGAACAACCTCTTACTGATCCCATTTTAATCGTATCTCAAACTCAGTTTGATCAAATCAGCGTGCAACTTGCAAGTGAAACCAAACTCGCCATCGATACCGAATCCAACAGCCTGTTTGCATACCAGGAAAGGGTATGCCTGATCCAGATTTCCACCCCCTCCACGGATTACCTGATCGATCCCTTTTCAGTAAAAGATCTTTCGCCGCTCTCTGAAATCTTTACAGATTCAAAAATTCTAAAGATCTTCCATGCCGCCGAGTATGATCTGATCTGCCTAAAACGCGACTATTCCTTCCAATTTGCGAATATATTTGACACGATGGTTGCGGCACGCATCCTGGGTGAAACACATGTTGGTCTGGGAGCACTGCTGTTGGCGAATTTTGGAATCGAGCTGGACAAGCATTTTCAGCGCGCCAACTGGGGCACCCGCCCGCTGTCCAGAGCCATGCTCGATTACGCGCGCATGGATACGCATTATCTTTTTGCCCTGCAGCAATTGTTCGAATCCCGGTTAAAAGAACGTCGTCTATACGAGTTGGCTTTGGAAGATTTCAGCATTTTGTGCGATACGCAACCCGGAGGCTCGGAATCCTCCGGTCGTTCCTGGTGGAAAGTTGCCGGTTCAACCCACCTCAGCGGCAGGGAAGCCTCAATTTTACAATCCTTATGTGATTATCGTGATGAACAGGCACAGAAAATGGACCTTCCGCATTTTAAAGTGCTTTCCAACGACCTGCTGCTGTCATTATGCCAGGAACCGCCGCAGTCGCTGGACGAATTGCGCCAGGTACACGGTGTTACGGAACGCCTTTTCAACCGGTATGGCGCCAGTCTCCTCTTAGCCATTCAGAAAGGTCAGTTTGCCAAGCCGCTCAACCGGCCAGCACGCATCCGTCCTGATGAACAGTTCATCGCGCGTTTCGACGCATTGAAAGAGTGGCGCAAAGTGAAAGGCAGGGAACTCAAGATCGAGTCGGACGTGGTTCTGCCAAAAGACTTGATGGAGATCATTGCCGCGAAAAATCCCTGCAGCCGCAGTGATTTACGCGCGATCATGCACCAGACACCCTGGCGTTTTAATCAGTATGGAGATGCTATACTAAAAGTGTTGAAAGGAGCGGCAATCCATGAAAATCACATTTGACGGAGCGGCCCAAAGCGTTACCGGTTCCAAGCATTTGATTGAGGTCAACGGCAGTAAATTGCTTCTGGATTGCGGTTTATACCAGGGCAGACGCGCGGATACCTATCAGCGCAACCTGAATTTTGAATTTGATCCCAAGTCGATCAATGCAGTCATCCTTTCTCATGCCCACATCGACCACAGCGGAAACCTCCCCAACCTGGTGAAATCCGGTTTCGATGGTCCCATCTATTCCACTCCCCCCACTGCCACATTGGGCAACATCATGCTGCAGGATTCAGCGCATATTCAGGAATCGGACGTGGCCTACATGAATAAAAAACATGCCCGCCGCGGAGAACCTTCGATCGAACCCTTGTATACCATCGCGGATGCGGTGGAGGCGGTCAATCATTATTATCCGATCAACTACAACGAATCCTTTTCACCGGTTCCGGGTGTGGAAGTCAAGTTTTTCGATGCCGGTCACATCCTCGGATCTGCGGCCATTCGCCTGGATATCGACGACCATGGGGTAAAAAAGAGCATCTGGTTTTCAGGGGATATCGGCCGCCAGGATCTCCCGTTGATTACCAGCCCGGTCCTTCCTTCCGACGTGGATTATCTGTTAATGGAATGCACGTACGGGGACATGGAACACCTGACCGTGGAGGAAGCCTACCAAAATTTTGGCGCGATCGTGAAAAAGACCTTCGCCCGCGGCGGAAAAGTGATCATCCCGGCTTTTGCTGTTGGACGAACGCAGGAGATCGTCTATTTCATGAACCAGTTGATCACCGACGGCACGATCTCGCCAGTCCCGGTTTACGTGGACAGTCCGCTGGCGGTGGAAGCCTCGCAGATATTCCAGCAGTATCCCGAATACTTCGATGCAGAGACCAACGCTTTCATCCGCGAACACCATCACCCGGCGCTCGATTTCGAAGGGTTGACCTACATCAGTTCCGTTGAGGAATCCAAAGCCCTCAACAACAAGCACGAACCGATGGTGATAATTTCTGCTTCGGGCATGGCTGAAACCGGGCGTATTTTGCACCATTTGAAGAACAACGTTGAAAATCCGCGCAATACGGTGTTGATCGTTGGCTGGCAGGCGCCGGATACCCTGGGGCGCAGGTTGGTGGAAGGCGCCAAGGAACTGCGCATCTTTGGTCAGCTCTTCGAGGTACGCGCCGAGGTGCAAACCATCAATGGGCTCTCCGCCCACGCCGGGCAGGATGCCCTGCTCAAATACGCCGCCTCAGTGAAAGGCCGCGCGAAGAAGATCTACCTGGTACACGGCGAGCAGGATGCAGCCACCGCCTTCATGCAGAAGCTCAATGAAAATGGGATCGGACCATTTGAATACCCGGTTTGGAAGGAGCAGGTGGAGATTTAACTGAATTCAGGTATAATTCATTTTCGCTGGAGAGGTGCCGGAGTGGTTGAACGGGGCGGTCTCGAAAACCGTTATGGCTCTCGTGGTCATCGTGGGTTCGAATCCCACCCTCTCCGCTCGCGTTGCTCGCTTCGAGGGTGCACAGACCGCGACCCTCTCCACCCGAAAGCAAGATTCCCAGAGTACACAGGCCGCGACCCTCTCCACCCGAAAGCAAGTCTCCCAGAGTACACAGACCGCGACCCTCTACACCCGAAAGTAAGACTCCCAGAGTGTACAGACCGCGACCCTCTCCACTTGAAAGCAAGGCTCCCAGGATGCACAGACCGCGTCCCTCTCCGCATGTGCTGCGCGTTGTGGGGATATAAATTCATTCCTTCCTACACGAATGCACATTCTTTGGCATATTGTCGACAACCTGGTTGATTCTTTTTCGTTGATTGACGCCGATGTTCCACCCTGATATAATAGAACATATTTTCTTCCAGGAGAATGCATGTCAATATCCACCATCACCCAAAAGCAACTGCGACTGGTCAATCTGGAAGCGCAAGGGCTGCTGTCGCCACCGCCGCTGCATGCCACCAAACTCGATGTTTTGAACGCCATAAACCGTATCGGATTGCTGCAAATAGATACCATCAATATCGTTGCCCGCAGTTCGTATTTCGTGCTTTTCAGCCGCGTGGGCAACTTCCAGGCTCGCTGGCTGGATGAACTTCAATTAAAAATATCCATCGTGGAACAATGGGCTCACGTCGCATGTTATGTTCCCATCGAAGATTATCCCCTCATGCGCAAGCGCACCCTCGAAGGATCGAGAACATCCTACTTCCATGGCTGGGCATCGGAAAACTGGGAAAAGGTCAACGCGGTTTTGGATTCAGTGCGCACCAACGGTCCCATGAGTTCCAGTGATTTCAAATCTCCAAAAATGCCGGGTGGCTGGTGGAACTGGAAATTCGAAAAAGCGGCGTTGGAGCATTGGTTCAATGTTGGAGAGTTATATGTGATCCGGCGCGATAACTTCAAGCGCGTCTATGACCTGCATGAGCGGGCGATGCCCGAATGGGACGATGCGAACCTCCCCCCCATGGATGAGGTTTACCGTCAATTGATCCTGAAAACCATCCACGTTCTCGGCATTGCGCGCGCCTCCTGGCTGGATGACTATTATCGTATCAGCAAAAAAGTGGTGGCTGATTTTCTGCCGGAATTGACCAACAGCGGCAGGGTGCGCGAGGTTTCAGTGGAGGGATGGGAGGAACCTGCCCTCTACCTGCCGGAGGATGAGCCGTTGCTCACCGCAGCCGTAGATGGGACACTGGTTGCAAACCACACTACCCTGCTTTCCCCCTTCGATCCTCTCGTTTGGGATCGGGAACGGACGCGCCAGATATTCAACTTCAATTTTTCGATCGAGTGCTACCTGCCGAAGGAGAAGCGTAAATATGGCTATTTCCTGCTGCCGATACTCCACAACGGCGAACTGGTCGGCCGCCTGGACGCCAAAGCCCACCGCAAGGATAAGGTTTTCGAGGTTATCTCGCTTTACCTGGAAAATTCGGTGATCCCCACCCGGGAACTGGCTGTCAGCGTGGCGGGCGCCATTCAAAATTGCGCCGCCTGGCATCAAACCCCTCAGGTCGTTCTGACCAGGTGCGCTTCGCCTGCATTCGAACCCCACTTAAGAGCCGCCATCGACTCGCTTTAATGATTTGAAATCATCATGCAGATAAAATGCAGCCCCGGTATTCTTGTACCGGGGCTGTGTGTTTTGGATCGACTTGGTGTCAGTTGGCAGCCACCGGTGTGGGAGTGGTCATTCCTTCAAGAATGGTTTCCAGCGACATGGTGTGCACGCAGCGCCCGCGCGATTGAAAATATTCACAATCGCATGTCCATACCCCGTTCTCATAATGAACGTCGTGGGAATTATTGTCACCCTTTATCGTAACACTGAAGGACTGAAATTCGAACCTCTCGCGCTCCTGTGCGTAGCGTTTGGCTTTTTCGATCTTTCCGATCATGCTGTAATCCATTGATTATTCTCCTTATCAGGATATGTAAACAAAAAGGCACGCATAACTACAGCGTGCCTTTCAAGAATCTCCTTCAAATTGTGAAACCAATACTCGCATGGCGATCGAGTCTCCTATGTTTGTTTAATAGTAGCCTCTTATGTCGGGTTTGTCAACCACGTTTACCCTACAATAACCCTACGTTGCCGTATTGCGCGAGTTGCTTCTCCAGCACAAGGGCGTCCTCTCCGCCGTCGTAATAATTTCTCCAGACGTCTTTTTGCCTGTATCCGTTTTCAAAATACAAAACCTGTGCCTGAATGTTGGAACGGCGCACTGAAAGTTTTACATACGGCATGTGCATTTCGCGTTCACACGCTTCGAGAAGGGCTTTGCCGATTCCCATCCGCCGATAGGAAGGTAGCACTGCAAGCGTTGTGATCCACCCCACGCCCAGGCTGGGTTTGACGTCTCCGCCCACGAACCCAATCATCTTTCCATAGTAATCCGCCTTGATGCGCACCATGCCCGGCAGTATCAAGGCGGCGATCTGTTCCACCAGCGGCCAGGCATCCAGCGGGAAGCAAATCCTCTCCATTTCGCCCAACTGTGGCAAATCGCCCAGTGTTGCAGTCAAGAGCCTGTATTGAAATTCCTCTGTCATGTTTTTTTGATGAAAGTGGGTTGGGCAGCCAGCACCCAACCCACATCGATATTCCTTTTCTCTGCCCTTACTTCTCTTCAGTGCGGTTCTTCTTCACAAAATCGGTGAGGAGACTGGTGAATTCCATCGGGAAGATGTATTTGGTGGAAGCACCTTGCCCCATGTTCTTCAACGTCTCGAAGTATTGCAGTGTCATGGTCTTCTGATCGATCTGCTTCGCGGCTGCAAAGATGGCTTCGAGAGCCTTCTGGTAGCCTTCAGCCTGCAGCATCTGTGCCTGGCGTCCGCCCTCAGCCTTGAGGATGGCTGCCTGCTTATCGCCTTCGGCGCGAAGGATGTTGGCCTGTTTTTCACCCTGGGCAACGTTGATGGCAGCCTCGCGGGTACCGGTGGATTCAGTAACGATCGCGCGGCGGTTTCGTTCAGCCGTCAACTGGCGGTTCATGGATTCCTGAACGTCGCGCGGCGGAATGATCTCGCGAATCTCGACGTTGGTCACTTTCACACCCCAGCGTTCGGTCACTTCATCAAGTCTGGCGCGCAGCGCAGTGTTGATCTTCTCGCGTTCCGAGAGCACACCGTCCAGCAGGATTCCGCCGATGACCGACCGCAGCGTGGTTGTGGCAATACCCTGGGCTGCGAGTTCAAAGTTCTGAACCTGCAGAACGGACTGCACGGGATCGAATACCTTGTAATACCATAGGAAGTCGATCGAAAGCGGGGCGTTATCCTGTGTAATGGATTGCTGTGCCGGGATCTCACGCACCTGCTCGCGCAGATCGACCCAGATCGGGCGATCCACAAACGGGATCAGCAGCACCAGTCCGGGGCCTTTGGATCCAATACAGCGTCCAAGCCGGAATACCACAACGCGTTTGTATTCCGGGACGATCTTAATGGCCGTTGCCAAGAAGATGAACACCAGGACTACTGCCACACCGATCAGACAATAGACCAAAACTTGCCCTTGACCTAACATGGTTCCTCCTAAATATAAACTGGGTAGTCTATTATTACTTATGATTCGTCGTCAGCCGATTCCACCAGCAGTACGAGCCCTTCCCGGCCAGTCACCCTGGCGAGTTTCCCTTTGCGGATCAGTTTTGGACTGCGGGCAGTCCATTGCTCCCCGCCGACATAGATCGTCCCCTCGTAGTGAATATCCGTGCGCGCTTCGCCGACCTTGCCGATCAATGATCTCAGGTCCTGGGCGGGCTTCATTTTCAAAGCTTCAAGACCTTTGCGGGCGATGATATACAGCATCACCACCGCAATAATGCTGACCACCGTGGCCAACGCCGGGTGGATCGCTGGCGCGCCAGTTTCCGTACGGAAAAGGAAGATGGATCCCACCACGATCGACGCAATCGCCGGGATGAGCAGCACCCACCGCTTAAATTTACGTACCGCGATCAGGAATGGCACCACTCCCACGATGAGCAGGATCAAAGCCCAAAGGTTGATCGGTAAATTGAAAACGGCATAACCGGCAAAGCCAATCGCCAGCAGGACACCCACTTCCAGGATGCCTGTTCCCGGAGTGAACAGTGCAAGCACGCCGATAATAAAACCGATCACCAGTATCAAATATGCAACATTCGGATCAATTAGAAAGTCCATTCTCTCCTTTCACTTTCTCCAATATTCAATCCACAATGCTCTACTTCATTCTACGGTATTCTCCTGGAATCGTTTCATCACACCTATCATTATACGGGTATTTGGCAAATTTATTAAACCCGCAAGATTTCTCCGCCTTTACTGATTGGGGATACTATTCAAATGATCAAAGATCCTCTCGCTTTGTGTCTCTGTCTTGAAATGAAATTGACTTTATGAAATAATACTCATACGTTATCTCTCAGGATTTTGCGAACTCAAATGGGGTGATTGTATGAGTCTAAAAGATTTTTATCCGGCAATTGAAGCTGCATATCACACTCTGAGTGCAGTCTATGCTCCAGCCATCCAATCGGGCTGCGTAAAGGCAGGGTTAAGCGCCGGGGAATTTTTTCTCTTAACTGCCCTGCCTTCCTTCCTGCCCGATCCAATCAACGTCAAATTGCTTCAGGTCCGCGGCGCCTACACCGCGCCGGAATTCTATGAAGCCGAACTGAGGAGTCTCGAGAAAAAGGGAATGCTCGAAAACGTAGGATCGCAGCAATATCAGCTCGCCCAGCTGGGAAAGGACACCATCAATGGCATAATGCAGTCGATCCATGCGGCGCTTGCCGGCATCCAACCCCTTCCGGTAATGGAGATGATGGATCTTGCCAGCCGCTTGAAAGAATACGCCGATGCCTGCCTTTCTGCGCCGGAACCTCCGGGAGTGTGGAGCATTCAGCACTCGCGGCGCGTTGATCCGGGCAGGGGAGCGCCGGCGATGGTCAGGATCGAACAATTCTTGACAGAACTTTGCGCCTTTCGAGATGACGCGCACCTGGCTGCATGGAGAAGCTACGAGTCCAACGGTCACGCCTGGGATATCCTGACCCTGCTTTGGATCGAGAAGGAGATGTATGCTGAGGAGATCAGCAACAAATTAAAAAGGCGCGGCAACAGCATGGAACAAACCCGTTTGGCATTGGAAAACCTTGTCAAAAAGGGTTGGGTGACCCAGGACCAGGAGGTTGTCCAGATCACGCCCTTTGGCGAGGACATCCGCAAAATTGCCGAAGAGACCACGAACCGCTATTATTACACGCCGCTGAAGAACTTTTCCGAATCTGATATTGACCAGACGATCGAATTAATCGAGAAATTCCGCCGCGCCCTCCCGAAATCGTGAGCGATGATTAAATTTTCAAAGGAACCTGATATGACAACTTTATTTACCTGGTATGGGCATGCCGCGCTGGGGATCAAAACCTCCGGGTTCAACCTGCTGGTTGACCCATTTTTCAAAGGCAACTCAATGGCCAGCCAAACAGCGGATGGGCTGCCTGCGGATTTCATCCTCGTCACCCACGGGCACGGTGATCACCTGGGGGATACGGTGGAAATTGCCAAAAGAACCGGCGCCACCGTCATCTCCAATGCTGAGATCTGCACCTGGCTGTCGCGCCAGGGAATACAAACCCATTCGCAGCACCTCGGCGGGGGATTTCATTATCCTTTTGGCTATTTGAAAATGACCTTTGCCATCCACGGCTCAGCATTGCCGGACGGATCCAACGGAGGCAATCCCGGCGGGTTTTTACTCACCACGCTTGAAAACAAGCGGCTCTACCTTGCCGGTGATACCGGGCTGTTCGGCGATATGAAACTGATTGGCGAGGAAGGCATCGACCTGGCCGTGCTGCCCATTGGAGACAATTTCACTATGGGCCCCGACGACGCCCTGCGCGCTGTCAAGCTGCTCCAGCCAAAAATGGTGGTTCCCATCCATTACAATACTTTTCCAGTCATCCAACAGGATGCCCCTGCCTGGGTTGAACGTGTGTACCAGCAAACCGCGGCCAAGGTCATTCTCATGCATCCCGGCGATACGCTCGAAATCGATTGATCTTCACGTGAATTTCAATCTTCCACAGAATCCACCCTTCACAGGGTGGATTCTGGCATTATTCATGCAACTAACAATCAAAATTGCCGTTGCTGGCTCTGTGGAGGTATGAATATGGACACATTCTTGGAACTTTTGACCACCATTGCTCGGTTTGCCGTTGGTTTGTGGCCGGTGATGTTCGTCGTGGTGCTCTTCGGCATCTTCAAGCGCAAGGAGGGATTTGGCACCATGCTGCGCACATCCATCAAGGCCCTCATTATCAGTTGGGCTTTCCTGGCAGTCTTGCGCGTGGTCTTTTTCTTCCTGAAAATGGAAACATTCCTGCTGATGCCCGAGCCGACCAATTCAAAGTTGTTCTTCCTGGTGGGCATGCTGCTGCTGCCGCTGGTGTTTGCCATTGTGCTCGAGGAACGCCGCAGGCACTTTATCATCAAATCCATTGAAGACATGCAGGCATTGTCCGCCTCGGAATTCGAGCGCCTGGTGGCAGACTCCTACCGCAACCAGGGGCACGAGGTCGAGGTCATCGGCGCTTCCGGTGATCACGGCATCGACCTGATCGTGCATTCGCGTAAAGGCGATACCTGGATCGTGCAGTGCAAGAAATACCGCGGCAAGGTCGGTGAACCCATCGTGCGCGACTTCTACGGAACGCTGCGCGCCTCGAACGCCAGTGCCGGAGCGGTGATCACCAGCGGTTACTTTACCGACCAGGCTCGCTTATGGGCGGAAGGAAAACCCATCCACCTCTACGACGGAAGGGAATTCCTGAAGATCATCGAGGCTACTCGTTACCGCAGCAACCTGCCCTTCGAAGCCAGAAAACGCATTATCGCCGTCCCCATTGCCGAAGCCAGGAATGCCGTGCCGGTTGCGCCGGCAGTCGGGTTGAAGAACGCCCTCCAGCCGGCAATGGAAGCGGCTTACGCCGGGCATGCGGCCTCTGCGCCTGCACCGGCACCCGTCATCGAATCGGTCTATGCCGATCCCGCCGTTGACCCGGTCATGGCCGACAACCTGCCGGACAAGACGCCCTTCATGAACATGTCTCAGGTGCCGGATTGCCCGGTGTGCGGAATTTCCATGGTGGAAAAGGCCGTAAAGAAATTCCCCATCGGCTCAAAGAAGATCTATGTCTGCGCCAACGCACCCGCATGCGGAGAAACCCTCCCTGTCGAATGACCCCCACGGTCCCTATGACAAGCGCCCTCAGTCCGAGGGCGCTTCTTTTTGCATCTCATCCAGCAATTGCCTGAAAAACTTG
>DAOUGM010000003.1:0-13088 GCA_034428895.1 Anaerolineaceae bacterium | reverse complement strand
TGGTGAAGAAAATTTTGAAGCCAGCGGGCTGCATTCATCCCCGCCCACACGGCGGCCAGACCCAGAAATAGCTGCAGCCCAATGTTGAGCAGGAAACCGGTCGGCGAGCCGTTCTTGACCAGCATCACGGACTCGTAACTGAAAGTGGAAAAAGTGGTAAAGGCTCCCAGGATGCCGACCACAAGGAAATTGCGCGTTTCCGGGGAGATCAAGCGTGTGTTTTCCGCCGCCACCGCCAGGATGCCGATCAGCAGGCAGCCGATCACGTTGACCAGCAAGGTGCCCATGGGAATGTTGTGGCGGGTCTTGATGACCTGCATGGAAAGGACCGCCAAGTAGCGCAGCACCGCCCCGATGAACCCACCTGCTCCTATCAGTAAAATATTTCGCATGACAGAACTCCAACAATTTGATGCAGGAGTCATCAGCGCCAAGGCGGTTAAGGGCGGACTCCATCGCCGCGCATACCATTTTACCCGGACAGGCAAAGATG
Organism: Anaerolineaceae bacterium; assembly: GCA_034428895.1. Taxonomy (GTDB): domain Bacteria; phylum Chloroflexota; class Anaerolineae; order Anaerolineales; family Anaerolineaceae; genus UBA6107. The sequence goes on along the minus strand of DAOUGM010000003.1, from coordinate 12,595 downwards.
GTGTGATGAATAATGGCACAAAATTGGGATGACAAAAGTAGAGGATAATCTCAGGTACAATTAGCGCATTGCGTAGAAATTACCGGTGACCCGAATGGAAGAACAAAACCACAGTCACGAATTGAGCAATCAATCCAGAAGCATCATCCTAATCGCGGTGATCCTGCTGATCGCCGCGGTGCTCGCGGTCAAATTCACGATTCCCGGAAGATTCACTTCCGGCGGCGGTGCGGCTCAAACCCTCATCGACCGGTCGATGGCTGAAGGCAAGCCGGTGATGGTCTTTTTCTATTCTGAGGACTGCCGCAGCTGCCGTGAAATGGAAAAGACGATCGAGGACGTGTTTCCTGAATTCAAAAAAAACGTGACCCTGGTGAACGTTGACGTGTACGACGATGAAAACAAGGAACTGGTGGAACGAACGGGCGTTCACACCACACCGGTGGAATTGTTCATCGATAACCAGGGTATAGAAACACTGGTTTTGGACGTGATGAACATAGAAGACCTGCGCGCGCAGCTTGAGAAGATTAGCGGAGGTATCCCATAAACCTCGACCTGTCTCTGCTGCAACCTGCATCCATCCTGGGTTACCTGCTGGTATTCCTGGGCGGGGTGGTCACGAGCATCGAGCCCTGCAACGTGGCCATGCTTCCGCTGATCGTGGGGTACGTGGGCGGTTCGCGCGAACTGCCGCGCAAGCGCGCGTTTTGGATCTCGCTGGTATTCTCGCTGGGGCTGGCGATCACCTTCATGCTTTTGGGGATCGCGGCATCGCTGGTGGGCGGTCTGCTGGGCGGAAGCACGCGCATCTGGTACTACCTGGTGGCGGCGGTGTGTTTTGTCATCGGGCTGCAAATGCTGGGGGTATTGCGAATGCGGGAACCCGCCTGGTTCGGACGGCTGCGGGAAAAAGTGACCGCAAAGGGATTATGGGGAGCGCTGCTCCTCGGGCTGGTTTCCGGGTTGGTGGCATCGCAATGCGGCACGCCGGTGCTGGCGGTGATCCTTACTTACGTAATGGCAGAACAACCCAGCCTGGTCTACGGCGCGGCACTGCTCTTCATCTATGCACTCGGGCGCGGCGTTCCGATCATCCTGGCGGGCACATTCACCGGAGCGCTCAAAGGCTTGCGCGGACTGGGAAGATGGACAGCTACGATCGAAAAGGTCAGCGGAGTGATCTTACTGCTGGTCGGTTTTTATTTTTTGTGGTCGGCATAATTGAAGGTAGCAAATCAACCTTCGTTTGTAAATTCTCACTCGCCGCGTTCAACCTCATAAACGATCATTTCGCAGAAGTTCGCATCCGTCGCGTGAACAACACCCACCAGGTTCACGTTCGAGTTCTCGACCAGTTCACCAGATTTATCCCACACCTTCAAATCCTGGATGGAAAAGTTTTCGGGAAGAAGCGCCATGTGGTTGGCTCCCTCCCCCGACAGGAATTTCGCAGAGCCTGATCCTGTAAGATCTTTAAATGTTACCTTGCAATACCCCAGTTGACAGATCGACGTATCTTTATCTACACGCAATTGCCCGTGCAGTCTGACAAACTGGCGGGTGAATTCAAGGTCCTTGCACTCGTCCACGTTGTTGTCGTTGGTCAACTCCTCAATGGTGAGATCCTTGGGCTGCAATACACTTTCCGGCATCAGCGACTCGATCTTGTCGGCATAGATCTCACAGCGGCGGTTTTCACTGTCGGAACGGTAGACGGGGCGCCCGGTTACCCTCACCTCGTGTCCATGACGCACGATCCTGCCATCGTTATCGCGGATCACCAGGTGTTGCTCGAAGAAATATTGAGGGAGATCATCCATGGTGTTTGGACCACTTCCCACATTAATCAAAGCGGCAATGCGGGTAGCGGCGATCAGATCCATGCCGTACCAACCTGTATAACCATATACCGTTTCATCAGGGAGAAAGACCTTTCCGGTGAGAACAACGACGGCATTCTGGTCATCCAGGACAGCGCAGTTCTGCAGAAGGGTCTCGGTATCCATGACCTGCGGCGCGGGGGTGGGTGTGATGGTGGGCTCGAGCTGCGGTGTGGGCACCGGCGCTGGAGTTGGCGGCTGGCAGGCTGCAAGCGCCGCGAGCAGGACCAAAGACAATATTAAATTGTTTGCCTTCATACTTCTTCCCTCCCGGTCATGATCCTGGATTGGATGAAACTGGTTGTCCATATATCAAAATGGGTGACACAACTTCGATGGGAATGGATGTGGTTGAGATTCAAATTAATGATACTACACCAAAAAAGTCGTTAATCCGTATTTATCCATATATCCACATTTTCAGTGAGAAGATGGGAAATTAATCCGTTTTTCATTGGGATATCAATGATCTGGATTATTTTCAGGCAGGATATAATGAAAAAAAGGCCAATTCCAGGTTAATGGATCGAGACGCGATGGAAGAAGGAAATATTCAACCTCAGAAACTGCCAATGAGAAAGATCGTGTTCTGGATCGCTGTGATCGCGGCGGTCATTTTCATCATCGTCAGCATCACCGAACTGGAAAGCATTCTCAACGCAATGCGGAAGGGCAATTGGTTGTTCCTCCTGCTGGCGCTGGCACTGCAATGTGTTTGCCTGATCAACAACACTTACACCTACCGTTCGCTCTACCGCCTGGTCGGACTGGACGAAACCTTACACAATCTTTTCCTTTTAAGCACGGCCTCAACATTTGTGAACATGATCGCCCCCAGCGGCGGTTTGGTGGGCGTGGCGGTATTCATGGACGCCGCCAAGAAGCGGAAACTTTCCTCCGCGCGGGTGATGGTGGTGGGAATTTTGTACGCGATCTATGAATACATCTCCCTGCTGTGTGTCGTGGCGCTGGGCTTCATCACCCTCCTCCGCCGCCACAATATTTCCACCGGTGAAATCATAGCGGCAGCCTGGCTTTTTTTAATTACCATTGTCCTCAGCCTGGTGCTGTATATTGGAAACCGCTCATCCAAACAATTGGGCGAATTGATGTTCACGCTCGCACGGTGGATCAACCGCGTGTTGTATCGATTCTTTCACCGCGACATGATCCAGGCAGAGCAAGCTCACAAGCTGGCTGAAGAAATCAGTGAAGGGGTGGCTGCCCTGCAAGAGACGAAACATATCCTACACTGGCCGCTGTTGTTCTCGCTGATCAACAAGATGCTGCTGATCGGGGTATTGGCGGCAATCTTCCTCTCACTCAATGTTCCATTTTCACTGGGAACAGTGGTGGCGGGTTTTGGCATTGCGCAGCTCTTCTTTTACGTCACCCCCACCCCGGCAGGAGTGGGATTCGTGGAAGGCATTTTTCCCCTCACATTGAAAGCCCTGAACGTTCCATTTTCGATGGCAGTGCTGATCACTTTAATCTACCGCGGAATCACCCTGTGGTTCTCGTTTGGGATCGGATTCGCCACTTTCCGCAGGCTGCAAAGGACAGATCACAAGCCGGAATCCAACCTTCCCTCGCCAACCTAATTGCCAGGGATACAATTATTTACCTATGCGCAATTTAAATTTTATGGGATTTCGTTGAGCGCATACTTACCACTGGCGCAATGCGCGCGAATAGCGCTTGATCGATCACCGTTCTTGTTTTTTTCGATCATTCCTTTTCCCCCGAGAATTCGGCCAGGTACCACTCCTCTTCTTCCATCAATCCCGTCTTGACCTGGTCGAGCGGCGTGAGGGGATCATCCATGCGCACCTGCAGGCTGATGCCGGCTGTACGCACGCCGTTGGAGGTCATTACACGGCGCACGCGGTAGCGCAGGAAATAACGCTGCACCAATTCACTGTTGAGCACGTCCTTGACCGTGCGCACCGACACCGCCGCGCGTTCGGCCAGTTCTCCCATTTCGGTTTCGACCACGTTGCGCAGTTCCCCGGTCATTGGATTCCAGTAGCACATGGAGCGCGCAGCCATGATGATGGTGAAGGCGGAATGCCCCAGCAGGGGCAGCCAGTTGTTGAACAGATAACCGGTAATGAACATGCCGCGTTCGGGCTGGATGAGCTTGGCGCGTTCGCTGCCGTAGGCGCGCTGCAGCATCACCTTGCGCGAGCGCCCTGAACCATTCAGGTTGTCATTCTTCGCTTCCAGCGCTTCCTGCAGATCGCTTTCTTCGCGAGGGCTGATTGCCGAATCAACCGCATTCGAGGCAGCATCGATGTCCTGCGGCACCACCTTCTTGATCGCGGGGGTCGCCCCCTCACCTGCCCCGGCACGATAGAAACCGTTGGAAACCACAACATTAAATTTTACGGGTTCGCCGTACAAACCCTCGAGTTGCCGCGAGATGCGCGAACTCAGGCGTTCTTCCACCCAGGCGCGCCCGTAAGTGTTATAAGCACCCACGGTAAAGGTTTTATTTTGGTAACCCACCGGCCGCAATGGTTGAACCCAGGTTTCATAAAGCGCACGGGACATCTCTGTCCGCAGGTCGCCAAGCACCATTTCCCAGGCTTGCTGGTAATGCGGCTTTTCCAATCCCAATGAATGACCCTTTATGCTTTGGTCCATTTTTCAGATCCGTGTCTCTGCGGCCAACCCACCAGGCAACGAACGGCTCGCCTGTTTCTAACTCCCACTTGTTGGTGACTCTTATTATAGAACATATTTTCTGTTTTACAAGTCCCGTCCGGTCACCTGTCCGTCGGGGAGCATGTCTCCGGAGCATTTTTTTCTACCATTAAACAAGATGATTTCCGGAAGAAATAATTCATTCCTCGCCTACCAGTCTTTCCACCAGCGCCGTGAGGGCATCGACCTCTTCGTCGTCGCGCATGCGCGAAAAACGCGCGGTGCAGATGCGGGTGAGGATGCCCACAGTTTCTCCGGTAGAAACCGAGCGACGCAGAAGCCCAGAGAAGCGTTCGCGCCAGTTTTCCAGTTCGGTAATTTCACCCTGCGACAGGGTCAGTCCAACCTTACGGCGGGGAACAATGCCGGGCGGACGTCCCGGTGAGCGTGTTTCAGGCTCATTCGGGACACGCCGGGCTTCATAAAGCTGCACCCAGGCATTCCTGTTCGGGTTTTGTAAAGACGCCATAATCAGTTCACCTTTCGAGCATTTTCAATAGTGATCATGGATTCATCGCTTTCCAACAGGTGATCCATCGAAAGGGCGCACAGGCGGATGATCTCACGCGGTACGCCCTGAGATTTTTCGTACAATACTTCAAACGCGTCATCATTGATGAGCGGCTCGGAACGGCCGGCAACGCGCAGACGGAAGAGCACCATCTGGAGCGCACTGGAGAGGGTCAGCGGGGGCAGCGCCAGGCGCACGAACACACGCGAATTAACCGGCTTGTTCATTTCAAAGACGGCCGACATTTCGGACTGACCGAAGGCCAGCACCTGCACCACCTTGGCGTCGTAGTCGAAGTTATACAGGCGGTGAAGCACCTCAAGCGCTTCCGGCTCCATCAACTGGGCATCGTCCAGCAGAACGATGACGTTGTGGTTGGCGGTATAGGCATCGGCCATGAATTTTTCCAACCCCTCCATCTGACGCTGGAAGGAACGCTGCGGCGGGACGCCCAGGGTCTGGGAGATCTGGCGCGCGGCGTCCATGGCGGATTTAAAGGCGGCGGTGTGAATGTAGGCGATCTCGACGCTTTCCTCGGAGGCGTAGACGTCGTAAAGACGCCGGGCGAGAGAACTTTTTCCCATTCCCATGTCGCCAGAGATGAGCGCCAGCCCACGCCGGCGGGAGATCACACCCTGTGCCTGCCGGTACACCGCCAGGTGTTCCGGGCCAAGGTAGAGATAACGCGGATCGGCGGACAGCTTGAAGGGATCCTCTTTCAGTCCCAGGCGGTCCATGCGTACCAGGCGCCACTCCTCATCATTCATCAAATCACCCATAACTCCTCCTACTTCAGCATAATTATCGCACGAAAAGAGGGTGAAAGCAATAGAGTTAAGCTATTTTATATGATATTTACTTAAAATTGCAATAATTAGTTGAAGTTCGATTCTTTTTATGCTAATATAGGATAAATAATTGATTTTGTGTATAATTTGGTTGTAATTCACTCTTTTACAGCCAAAAAGCAAGGAACAGACAGGAACGAATGGCCATCACCATCACGATCGCGAATGAAAAAGGCGGCGTCGGCAAGACAACCACCGCGGTGAATCTTGCCGCCGGTCTTGCGCTGCGCCTGACAGATGAACAACCCACCAGAAGCCGTGTGCTCCTGGTGGACATGGACCCCCAGGTACATGCCCTGCTGGCAGTGGGATACGATAAACACACGACCACCTTCCAGGTCTCACTTGCCGCTCTGCTGACCGAGACCCCCCCGCCCTCCATTCAACGCCTGATCCAGCGCAGCGAATATCACCCCAACCTTTTCTATATCCCTTCGGACCGCGCTTCGATGATCAAGGCGGCGCGCGATCTCCCTTCGCTGATGGCCAACGAAACCCGGCTGCAGCGCGCCCTCGCCCCCGTACAGGGCGAGTACGCCTTCATCATCATCGATACCCCGCCGAATACCGGCGACCTGCTGGTGAATGCACTGGTGGCAGCCGACCAGGTGATCGTGCCGGTCGAGACCTCCTACCTGGGCGTGTCCGGTTTGATCGAACTTCAACGCACGATCGAACAGGTGCAGATGCATTTCAAACCCGAGTTGAAAATTTTGGGTTATCTTCCCACGCTGTGCGAAGAACAGCGCAGCGAGGCGCAGGAAATCCTGGTGGAACTGCAAAACCGTTATCAAAGGATGATCCTGCCGCCGATCCACAAATCCACCGACCTGGCATATGCCCACTCCAGTCACATGGATGTGTTCACCTACCGTCCGCCGCGCGTGCGCAGCAGCGAGAACATTGCCTCCAGCTCTCGCGCCACGCGCGAATATGCCAACCTGATCGACATCGTGCTCAAGAGGACAGGCGCCAGCGGGCGTGCCTGATAAAGGAATCGATTATGGCAGCCAAAAAAAGGTACAGCGCATTTGAGGATTTGAATGCCAACGGCAAGGAACAGCCCAAGGTGCAGCCATCCAGAACAACATCGGAGGCGGCTCCGGCGACACCCGCGATAGAACGCATCGAACGGCTGAAACCGAGCCAGATGCGGCCCGACCGTTTTCAGCCGCGGCGGCTGCTGCCTTCCGAGATTCGGGCGGATTTCTATTCCGGGAAAATCAACTGCTACCAGGCAGCCATGGAATGGCTGGCACTGGCGCACTCCGATCCCGGCACGGCGCAGGAACTCGAGCGGCTGCTGGCCATGGGTTCCTCCTTCGAGGAACACGGCCAGATCAAATCCATCACCGGCAAATGGGCAATGGACGAGAGCGGCGAATATGTCTTTCAAATCGAGACCGGCGAACGGCGCTTCTGGGCAGCCTGCCTGCAATACGCTTCCTCCGGCGCGGAGGATGAACCCCTGCTGCGCGTGGAGGCGGTGGAAAACCCCACCCGCCAGCGCCAGGTGCTGGAAAACCGCCACGCCGAACCCCCTTCCGCCGTGGAACAAGCCTGCGAAGTGGCGGCGCTCATCCTCGCTGAACTGGGAATGACGCCCGAGGAAGACCTGGCGGACGATTACGACTATTTCCGCATCGCGCGCACCCAGCGCATGCCCACCGGTTTGTGGGACAAGCTGATGCCCATCATGCAGCTCACGCGACCGCGCATGGTGCAGCTGCTCAACATCCTCCAGCTGCCGAGCGCGCAACTGGACCTGGCGGACCGCTACCGGTTATCGGAACGCGTGCTGCGCGAGATCCTTTCCGCCCCGCGCGATCAATGGGAACGCATGATCCGCCTGAGCATTCAAAACCAGTTGACCTCGGAGGAAGTGGCGGAAATCTCGGCACCGCAGCCGGGAGAAGTTCAAATTGCGAAACGACCTTCCGCGCCCATTTTGCCCGAGCCGGGACGCCAGGCGGCACGCTCGCTGCGGCGCTTTGTACAGACCCTGAGCGAACTGGACCGCCGCGGTCAGGACCAGGCGTTGGACGAAATCGCCGACACCCTGGTGGTCAAGGGCGGCGGCAAGGAAGCCCTCTCACTGCTGGAAGAACTGAGCCGCTTGATCCGCGCGCGCCTCGACCGCAACTAGACCCACCCAAGGAACTCATAAAGTGTAACCACGGTAACACTTCTCAATATCAAAAAGGCAGCCGATCGGCTGCCTTTTGTTCGTACTTCCGGTCCTGCTCAGTTCAGGGGTCTGACCGGACGGCCTTCGATGTATCCGCGGTATCCCTGGGGCTCGAGCTGGAAACGCGGACCGTCCTCATCCGACCAATGGAAACCGTAGATCTCGGGTTTATAGTTCTTGATCGTCTCCCACATGCTGCCGATCGCTTCTTCAAATACGGCGTCATCGTAAGGCTCGCCCTGGAAGATCATCATCTTGCAGGCGGGCAGGGTGATCAATTCATATCCCGCAGGGACGGCTTCGGCAAAATTCAATGGGACTTCCACACCCATCGCGTACAGGGATGTGCCGGGGGTGCGCAGGTTCTCCGGGAGCCACATTCCGATGGGTTCGTAGATCGCCTGTTTGATGCCGGCCAAAACATTCCACACGTCGCAGCCGACCTCTTCGCAATACGCATAATAATCGGCGGCTTTGAAACCGCGTCTGAGGATCAATTTTCTGGCGGGTCGTTCCACCACCTGGACAAAAATCGTATTGGTTTTTCGTGTTTCGGTCATCTCGTTTTTTCCTTTTTCCAAGGTGAGGTGATTTTCATGGACGTGTTGCGGAATGAATAAGCGGATGGGCAGCTTATAACGCGCATAATTCTGCGGGGTCAATCCGAAATGCTTCGAAAAAGCGCGGGTAAAACCTTCGTGGGAATCGAAGACAAAATCAAACGCCACATCCACGATTTTGACGTCTTCCTCCCTCAGCCGGATCGCCGCGCGCGACAGCCGCAGCGCGCGGATGTACTCAAAGGGACTTTTACCTGTCAGCTCCTTGAAGATGCGGGCAGCGTGCCATGGCGAATATCCCGCCGCCTGCGCCAGCTGATGAAGCGTGATCACCTCCCGCAAGTGCGAATCAATATAGGACTGCATCCGTTCCACTGCATTTATGTTTTCCAGATACTCCATGTTTTCACCTTGAAACAGGTCGAGGATATCACCTGAAAAATGACCGTTCTTGACTTTCCTTGCGATACTTCCATTGAAATTCATTATACAGTTGCCGACCTGCGCATACCCGGGATTCAATCCATAGTGTTACCGCGGTTACACTTTTTTGGTCCAATAACCCTTGCCGCGGTCTCACCAGCACAGTAAGCCGTTGAACCCGGACTCAAGCCCCTGGCGCGCCTCCTGGAGTCTCAAGGGGTGACCCTGCAACCGGCAGGGGCATACACCCAGGGGCGACTCTTGATTTTCAAGGGGTGACCCTATATAATTGCCAGAGGCGACCCTTGGCGGAAGGTTTTTCTGATTTTCACTTGACCGCCCGGATACCATCACACAGGAGAATGCCGCATGATCGTTTTTGCTTTTGCCAATCAAAAAGGCGGTGTCGGCAAAACCACCACCGCCGTTACCCTGGGAGACGGACTGGCGCGCATGGGAAAGCGCACCCTGCTGGTCGACCTCGATCCGCAGGGGCACCTGGCGCTTTCCTTTGGGCTGGAGAAAAACCCCGGGTTGTTCCGCCTGGTGTGCCTGGATGAAAGCCTGGCGGAGGTGGCGCAGCACGTGCGCCCCAACCTGGACCTGGTGGCGGGGGACAAGCAAACCGAAAAGGTCAAACGCCAGATCACGCTTTCCGATTTTCGCGAAACGATATTGATCGATCTGCTGCGCGGTTCAGATTACGAAGTGGTGCTGCTCGACATGGCGCCTTCGCTGGACGTACTGCACATCAACGGATTGATCGCGGCGGACTGGGTGGTGATACCCACGCGGCTGGACGCGCTGGCGGTCGACGGGGTGAAGGAGATCCTGACCACCATGGCCGAAATCGGACGCAACGGGCATAGTTACCGCGGTTACAGTATCCTGCCCACATTTTTCGACCGCACGACGCGCGAGACCCTGCTGCAGTTCGAAGAGATTACGCGCATCTTCGGCGCCAATGTCTGGCCGCCGGTTCCGCAGGATACGCGCGTGCGCGAGACCGTTTCCTACGGGCAGACCCTGTGGGATTACTCGCCGAATTCCAAGGCAATGGAGGGTTTTCAGGAGGGCAGGCAGCACCTGGGCGGATACCGCCAGGTGCTGGGAAAAATGCTGGAGGTGATCAATGGCTGAAAATAAAGCACAGCGGCGCTCAACGCTGGACCCGGCGGTGGCCGACCTGTTGAAGGGCATGCAGCAAAAGCAAAGCGAATCGCAGCTGCCGCGCAAGGAGCGCGAACGGCTCTCGCGCGAGCGCGCCAAGATCCAGTCGCGGCGCGACCTGCGCGCCACCTACGATCTGCCACCCACGATGCGCGAGACTGTGCGCCTGCTGGCCGAGGAATTGCGCATTCCCGCGAGCCAGCTGGTGACGCTGGCGATCTCCCGCTTTCTATCCGATTACAGGGACGGCGCAATCGACCTGGGAAAATTCAAACAGCCGTCGCGCAGTCCGCGTTACGATTGGAACCTGGTTTTTCCCGAGGAGATGTTATTTTTTGGAAAGAAGAAAAAGGGTGATTAAGATCTTTAAGTAGTTTAAGTAGTTAATTAAGTAGTGAATAGAATCACGTGCAAATTTTGCACCATGAAGAGGTGCACCTGCTGCACTCAGTAGAACGGCAAAAAATGCACTCCGGCCTCCTTAAGGCAAGAAATTCATTCCGGCCAGGGTGCATATTTGTTTCTCTGGCGAACAGGAAATAATTGCCTTCTGGCCAGCATGCAGGAATTGCCTTTATGCGAAGATGCAATAATTGCCTTCAGGCGAGAGTGAAAAATATTCATTCAGGGTGGGGAATCAAAGTGTAACCCTGGTTACACATGGGCAGGGTATCTATTCAATTGAAAAAGGGGAGATGATTGGCGGCTGCCGCATCCGCGCGTGGGGGGGTCGCGGGCGATTTGATTAACCGGATTGCTTTGCCTTTTGCAGGATCTCTTCGACCAGCGCAGTTTTTCCGTCGGTGTAGGCTTCGCGGTCATTGCGGAATTTTTCCGCGAGGGCATATTTCAGTTCGGCGTAGCGACGTGCATCCGCGGGGTGGGTGCGCAGGTAATCCCGGAACAGCAATTGCACCTCGAAGAAACGGCTGCCGGGTTCCACCATGTGAAGGTGGTGGGTGTGTTGGTGGTTGACGATGCGGTGCAGGTAACGGCGTTCGGGCAGGAGGGCTTCATGGCGCGCGATGTACTCGTACCCCAGGGCTTCGAGGGGAGGGATAAAGAAGGGCGCATCATTCAGGCTGTGAACGCCGATCATTATATCGATCACCGGCTTGGCGGCCAAACCCGGAACAGCAGTGCTGCCGATGTGTTCGATGCAGCACAAATAGGCGCCGACGGCTTCCAGGAGGCGCACCTTTTCATGCTCGAAGAGCACCGGCCAGGTCGGGTCATAGGAGAGGATGTGGATGGGGATATTATTGCTCATACTGTCATCATTCAAATAAAATGCGCATAGATATAGATTCTCGTGAGGGACTGCTTTTTCAAACAATGACCAGGAAAACTAATTTCCTGGTCATTGTTCTTACCGGCTGTCTCCTCGATGAATGCCGTCAGCCGGTCTGACGGCGATCGATCATACCGACTATTTTATAACAAATAGAACGCAATGATTCAATAGGTGATATATGGTTTTTTTTCTTGAACCCTGATTTGGAATGAACTGTACACCTGATCGCTCAGGCGAGAATGCCGTTGAGGAAGATTTCGATCATTTCCTGCAGCGCCAGCGCCTGCTCATCGGAGTCGGAGGGTTTGCCGATCAACATGCCGGTCATATGAAAGGTGTAAAAAAGACCGAAGAACGAACGCAGCAGCCCGTCGTTCGAGAGGGGGCGCACGGCGTTCGGGTCGCGGCGTAGGCGGGCTGAAAAGCGCTCCATGCCGGCAGCCACCTCGGGATAGGCCAGCGCCAGGTGTTTGCCCTGGAATTCGACCACATCGATGAAGACCAGTTTCAACAGGTCGGGGCGGGCGGACAAGGCCTTGACCAGGCGGTTGGCGGACGTGCGCACCAGGTCGGCGAGGGTGGCTCCCTGCGAGTTCTCCAACGCCAGCATCAGGATGGGGTAGGGGTTGTAGGCTTCGAAGACCGCGCGGAAAAGATCGTCCTTATCCACGAAGTGATTGTAGAGCGATCCCAGGGCCATGCCCGAATCTTTGGCGATCTGGCGCATGGTGGTGCCGTGAAATCCCTGCTCGAGAAAGAGGCGGTGAGAGGCGGCAACGATCTGCGAACGCGAATGGGAAGGGTTGGTTTTTGAAGTTTTGGATGAACGATCGTTCATAATAATCCTGGTCGGCTTTCCATGAGAAGATCGGTTGGATGATCAACCGTTCAAGATTATAAACGAACATGACCAAATGGAATATGGCAGGAAGGTTGGGAAGGGGATTGCATGCCGCAGATCCGTTTGCGACCTGATGAAGCCTGACCTGTGCGGGGAGGAAGGAGCGCGCCC
>DAOUGM010000002.1:0-27958 GCA_034428895.1 Anaerolineaceae bacterium | reverse complement strand
TTGATTTTTCCCCTTATCAACCCAAATCCGATTGGGCTTGGGTTCCCAGTTTGAGCTGGTCCGAGGATAACCAGATCCTCTTTACGGAATTGAGCGCAGACGTCCTGGGTCAGAACGGCTCCGCAGGACCATTATACAACCTGGTGGCAATCCTGTTGGAGACTGGCAACGTCATCCCTCTGGTAGAAAGTTGCGGCTTGTTTTGTTACCCGGTACTATCTCCCATCGACAGCCATGGACATTATTTGATCGGCTACCTTTCATCGATCATTCCAGAGCAAAGCGAGACCAGTCGTTACAATCTTAAAGTCATGGATCGTGACGGTTCCAATCCTTCGAAGCTCTACCCTGGAGAAGGAATTCAGGGACTTGATCCTCAATTGATCTCCTGGTCGCCTTTTACTGAAACAGAAAATGATCGCTGGATCGCTTTCATCACACAGGGCAATATTATGCTTGTCGATACTTCAACCTCAACTCTTCACCAGGTCAGTGGTGATGGATCTGTAACAAAAATGACATGGAGGTAAGTGAATGCATATTCTGATCACGGGTGCAGCAGGTTTTTTGGGTTCACATTTATGCGATTATTTGATTGCTCAAGGTCATTCCGTGATCGGCATGGACAACTTTATTACAGGCAGCCCTGATAACATTGCTCATCTTTCAGGAAATGAGAAGTTTTCGTTTATCAAACATGACGTTTCGGAATACATTTTCATCCCCAAAAAGGTGGATGCAGTCCTCCACTTTGCTTCTCCGGCCAGTCCCAATCCCGCCTCACCATTCGGTTACCCCAGCCTGCCGATCCAGACCATGAAAGCCGGCGCCTTGGGAACCCATAATACCCTGGGGGTGGCTAAAGCCTATAACGCGCGCTATCTGCTTGCCTCTACGAGTGAGATCTATGGCGACCCAGAGGAACATCCGCAAAAGGAAACTTACTGGGGACACGCCGACCCGATTGGTTTTCGCTCCGTATATGATGAGGCCAAGCGTTTTGCAGAAGCGCTGACGATGGCGTACCACCGCTTCCACAAGCTCGATACGCGTATCGTGCGGATTTTCAATACTTACGGTCCCCGTATGCGACTGGACGACGGTAGAGTAGTGCCGAACTTTATCAACCAGGCTTTGCAAAACGAACCTCTGACCGTTTACGGAGATGGACAACAAACCCGAAGTTTCTGTTACGTGGATGACCTGGTGCGGGGAATATACGATCTTTTGATGTCAAATGAACACATGCCTGTCAACATCGGTAACCCGGCGGAAATATCCATCCTCAATTTTGCGACAGAGATCAACCGGTTGACTGGAAACAACGCAGGAATTTTATTTAAAAAAGACAAACGCCTCGGGGATGATCCACAGCGGCGCCAGCCGGATATCACCCGCGCCAGGCAAATCCTGGATTGGGAGCCGAAAATAAACTTGGAGGATGGTCTTAAAGCAACCATCGATTATTTCAAAAAGAAACTTGGACTTGCATGAGCATAATCAACGATTCGAAAGAACGCAAGAAATTTATCCGTTTTGCCGTGGTTGGAGCCATCGGTTCAGTCATTGATTTTGGCGTTTTTAATTTATTGGCCTCCCTGCTTGGATTTCCAGCTTTGTGGGCGAGCGTGATTTCATTCACACTGGCAGTGATCAATAATTTCATCTGGAACCGATTATGGACCTTTCCGGAAACCCGTCATATCCCGGTCGCCAAACAATTAACCCAGTTCTCCATTGTCAGCGTGGCAGGATTGTTGATCCGAACCCCTCTCTTTGCGGCATTGGAAAAAATGCTGATTCCGATGGCTGAAAAGTGGGTTCCCAACATTTTAACTCCAACAATTGTTGGACATAATGCTGCCTTGGCGATTGTGATCGTGGTGGTCATGTTGTGGAACTATTTTGTCAACCGGCTCTGGACATTTAAGGTTCCCCAGACAAAGACGGAAGGAAACAATGAATCATAGACAAAGAATGCAAGCCTGCCTGGCAGGTTCCGTCGTCGACCGACCGCCAGTTGCGCTGTGGCGGCATTTCCCCGTAGACGACCAGGATCCTTCCACCCTGGCTGCTTCCGTTCTTCGCTTTCAGGAACTCTATGATTTTGATTTTATCAAGGTCACACCCGCATCCTCCTTTTGTCTGCGCGATTACGGCGTAACCGACGAATGGCGCGGAAATGCGGAAGGAACGCGGGATTTTCTTTTCCGCCCGATCAGGAAACCCCAGGATTGGCAAACTCTCCCTCGCATCATCCCTGAAGAAAGTGACCTGCAGATGCAGCTCGACTGCCTCAAGCAAATCAATGCCGGCGCAACCGCGGATACACCGTTTATTCAAACGATCTTTGACCCCATGTCGCAAGCCAAGAACCTGGTCGGGAAGGAAAACCTCCTCGTACACATGCGGCAGCATCCGAAGGATCTCCACGCGGGGTTGGGCAGGATAATGGAAAACACCATCGCGTTTATCAAGAAATGTATCCCATTGAAGATCGATGGCATATTCCTGGCAGTCCAGCATGCGCAAGCCAGCCTGTTGAGCAAGGAGGAACTAGAAGAGTTCGTTCTCCCTTACGATCGGGAAATTCTATCCCATGTAAAAGATTTGTGGTTGAACGTTATCCATCTTCACGGCCAGAACGTGTATTTTTCTGAGCTTTCTCAACTGTCTGTTCCAATGATCAACTGGCACGACCAGGAAACCGCACCTGACCTGGCGGAGGGCAAATTACACTTTTCGGGAGCTGTTTGCGGCGGATTACGGCAATGGGAAACGCTTGTGTATGGAACCCCTGAACTGGTCATCAAAGAAGCCCAAAGCGCGATTTCCAGCACTACAGGCAGCCGATTTATCCTGGGCACCGGTTGTGTGCTGCCGATCACTGCTCCTCACGCCAATATTGCTGCCGCCCGCAAGGCTGTAGAATTCGGGGATTAAAATGGGACAACCGAGGATCATTGCAGGAAAGGCGCGCGGAATTCGATTGCTCCCCGTACCCGGCGACTCCACCCGCCCGGTTACCGACAGGGTCAAAGAGGCGCTTTTTAACATCATATCCACGGATATTATCGAGTCTACGTTTTTGGATTTATTTGGCGGCACCGGAAGCATCGGGATCGAGGCGTTGAGCCGGGGTGCGCGCTCTTGCCTGTTTCTTGAGATCAACTCCAAGGCAATCGCCACCATCAAGGAAAACCTCAATCGTACAAGGACAATGGATTCAGCCAGGGTCGTTCAAACCGATTCATTGAAATTCCTGTCTTCTCCCCAATCATCATCCTTCGATTACATTTATATTGCTCCCCCGCAATATAAAGAGATATGGATTAAGGCCATGAACCTGCTGGATAATAACATCGGTCTATTATCCGAAGACGGCTGGGTCATTGTACAGATCCATCCGATCGAACTTGTGGATTTAAAGTTTTCCAATTTAATTGAATTCGACCAGAGAAAATACGGTTCTACGCTTCTGATTTTTTACCGCCGGAGCTCCTGAATCAACATTCCACCCAAGTGGTGATCCTCTTCCCCTTGTCGTCGTAGAGATATTTACCATGGAACATCCTGCCTGAATCCTTTGACTGCTGAATGCGTTCCACCAATTCCGGAATATCTTCAACCACTTTCAAGTTCATTAATTTCGATATTTCCACCCAGTGGAGCGACCCTTCTTCCGAACTGTTGATATTTCCGTTAATCTTTGATCCCGAAAAAACGAACAGCAGAATTCCCTGGGGCTCTTCCACATCGATCATGATCGTTCCATACAAAGCCAAATCCTCACATGAGATTCCGGCTTCTTCACGCAATTCCCTAACGGCACCGGTAAATACATCCTCTCCCCGCTCGATGTGCCCTCCGATACCATTGAAATATCCGGGAAATATTTTTTTCGTCTCCGGCGCCTGCTGCAATAGAACCAGGTCGTTCCGCATCAACAGAATTATCGTCCTGGGAACGACCTGGTAACGTCCATTTAATATTCGCTGAGGATTTTTCGACATTTCCCTGGTAAATACCACTAGCTCAGAAACATGGGAATCCCCATGAAATCTCTGATCTTGGGTAAATAGTTTTCAATATCATAAAAACTGGCGATATCCACCCGTTTTTGTCCGGCAAGTACCATGTTGATGGGAACCGTCGTATATTTACCGCCGTGTAGAGCCACCAGTTTACCAGTCTCGTTGCGTTTGATCAACTGGACAGCCAGATTGCCAAAGGACATTGCCACCATGCGGTCAAGCGAGTCGGGTGCCCCGGACCTCATCAGGTAACCCAATTGCTGATACATGATGTCCTGACCGGTGATGCGTTTGATCTCATCGGCAGTTTGTTCACCGATACCGCCCAGTTTGCGGTGCCCATAAGCATCGGCTTCACCCGTCTCAACGATCGACCCTCCTTCCATGATTGCCCCTTCGCTAATTGTCATCATGCAGTAATTCGAGGGATTGTTCCGCTTGTCCTCAAGCAAGAAATCTGCCAGTTTGTGGATTTCGAATGGAACTTCTGAAATAATTGCTCGATCCACGTAACTCAGGTAGGCTGAGATCAGGCTGGTCTCGCCGGAATTGCGTCCAAAAAGTTCAACGATGCCGATCCTTTCATGTGAACCTACGCTGGTACGCATATTGGTAATAAAATCCACGCTTCGGGTAACAGCAGTTGAAAAACCAATACAGTAGTCCGTACCGAAAACATCATTATCCATAGTCTTCGGAATGCCGACAATCGGAAAACCTTCCTTATTCAAGCGTACTGAAAAACTTAAAGTGTCGTCACCACCGATGGAAACCAGAACGTCGATTCCCAGGTGTTCCAGTACTTTCAGCACGTAATCTGTATAATCCGTCGTGCCTTTGTCATCGAGTTTCTTGCCATAACTTGAATTCTTCAGGAAATCCGGCACATCCTTGGGCATTACTTTTTGGGGATTGGTTCGGGAAGTATGCAAGAAAGTTCCGCCCGTCCGATCGACGGTGCGTACGTCGTCGCGATTCAATTTTTTCACATAATATTCATGCGTAGATGGTTCATCCAGGTTATATTGCAACAAACCAGCCCATCCGCGGCGAATACCGACTATTTTATATCCATTGTCAAATGCACTCATGGCAACAGATTTGATTGCCGGGTTCAGACCTGGAACATCACCTCCACCGGTTAAAATACCAATCGTTTTACTCATAACGTACTCCTGCAAAGAAAATGATTACATTATGCTGCAATTTCCGTTAACGGGAAATTAAGCCTAATTTCAACTCCACTATCAATTTTCGTATTGATCATTAACGATCCGCCCAACATTTCTGCTCTTTCTCTGATCAGTTTGAGTCCCAAGCCACCACTTTCATCGATCTTGGCGGGATCAAACCCTTGCCCGTTGTCGGTGATCGTTAAATTTGCGTTTGTATTATCCACTGTGAGGTCGACATCAACTTTAATTTTTTCCGGGTTACTCTGGTTATGTTTAATCGAATTGCCAATCAGCTCCTGCATTGCCCTAAAAATGTAGATCTCAAGGTAACCTGGCAATTTCTTATCTCCAATATTGATATTAACAGAAATATCAACCCCGGTTTCTTCCTTCAAACTGGCGATATGCTTTTTTACGCAAGCCGACAACCCCATGTCATCCAGCATCATCGGCCGCAGGTCAGAAATGAAATTGCGAACTTTCTGAAAAGTGTTCATCGCAGAATTCTTCAGTTTTTCCAATTCTTCACGCGATTTGGTTGGATCCATGTCAAACATTTTTGTGGATATTTCAGCCTGCACAATAAAATTGGATAACGCCTGGGCTGGTCCGTCGTGCATTTGACGTGAAAGTTTTTGTCTTTCCGCCTCCTGCGAATTGATCAGCATCTCCAAAGTTGACAGACCACCAGGCTGGGATTTGCCTGCTCCGGCTTTGCCGGAATTGGATTTCGTGTACTCCTGCACCTTTTCCAAATGTTGGATGAAATTGGCAAGGCTGGTGCGCTGTTCTTGAAGCTTATCCAGTTGACCGCGCATCACAAGAAGTCTCTGCTGAGCGTCCATGGCTTCGATGAATGCATCCCTGATATCCGATTTCGATGCAGAATCCAGGTTATTTTGAACTTTTTGCAGTTGGGCAGTCACAGAAGCCTTCTTCTGGGTAAGCCGCGAAAGTTCTCCCTGAGATTGATCGAGTGTCAGGATGATATCTTTCAACAAACCCTTTGCGTTCATTAGCTCTTCGCTAATAAACTCTTGAAATTCATCCCCCGATTTAACAATGGCGCTTGTTGAAGAATCCATATCTGCTCCTGCGATTTCCCTAGCCCGGAAAATTAATCATTTAAGTATAGCATAATGACTGGAAAATTTGGGTCAGGGAAGGCTTCTGATCTCCACCGTTTTCGCTAAATTTTCAAGTTTTAAAGAATATTCTTTTTCAAGGGAACCCAATCTTCCAAGATCGTCGTACCAGTCTGCAAACACAACAAGATAATCAGCACCTGATTCCAAAATATACCTGGTCAACTGGTCCTCATCGCGGATGATGGGCACAATCATTGGATCGATCAGACCCGCCAAATCAATGATCTTTCTTTCAGAGAAGAAACCTATAGCCCCGATATCATGTGCAGCGATAATCGAATCTTCTTCAGAATTGTCATGCAGCCAAATCGCCGGCTCCACCATCAGACGGTTGATCACCTTCACGTCTGTTGAATATGACCTGAACCCTTCAACCAAAAATATCAGGCTGGTAATGAGCAGCCCGGCGAAAATGATCGTTGTATAAGCAAATTGCTTTTGCGGCTGGATCAGGGCGAGGATTTCAACCGTGCCAAGGAATCCGAGGAATAGAAAGACTGGAATGACCGGCATCAGATATCGTCCGTGTTGATAGACCACCGGAAGACGGATTGCATACATGACCAGGAATCCCAGGATCCATAGAATTGTGGACATTTTCCAGGGGTCTTTGCTCTTGAACGCGGTATAGACGCTGCGTAAAAAGCCTGGAAGTAGCAATATTCCCGCTCCGGAGATCAGTACCGTGGAAAGGTTAAAAATCCTTCCTATAATCGAGGTCGAAAGCAGCTCGCGGTATTCAGCGGACTTGGCAAAAAAAGTATTGGGCAGGATTTGTCCTGAAAGAGAATAATTATGGCAGCCATAACCGATCAATGGCACAACCAGCCCAAGAATCATCCAAAGCAAGGCTTTGGAAGAAGCATTCCCCTTCAAAATATTTCCGCCAAGGACCAACAAAACCGGTCCGAGGAGCGTGATCCCGTCCGGGCGTACACAAACCAGCAGCCCAACCAGAAAAACGACCAGGAAATATTTTTTTCCGGCAAGCAATAAATAAAAAATCAACATTACTCCCAGGCAGAAGAGCACCGTTTCCATTCCCGAACCGGATGCCCACACCAGATGCCATTCAAAGACCATGATCAAGCCCAAAATCAGCTTGGCGCCTTTGTTTCCGGGCAATAAAGAATCACATAATTTGGTCGTAACGAACACAATGCCAAAATATGAAAACCATGAAATAAGAAAAGTCCAAAAATATGGGCTGCTGCTGCCAAACAAAAATCCAGGTACCAATAATAAAGTCCAAAGCGGGCTGGTGGAACCTGCACTGCTGTCATTGACCGAGTATTTCCAGGATCCGCTGGTCGCAATGCTTCGCGCGTATGTTTGGTGAATCCACGCATCATCCAGTGGGAACCCAAGTCCGTTTTGAGCCACACTCAAAAGAATGTTAATTACAAAAACCACTGCACTGGACAACAATAAGATCCAGAATATCCCTTTATCGGAGAAAATCCAGGGATCTCGATTGGAGTATGGTTTATTGGAGGATCTCATAAATCTCCGTGTCTTCCTGCTTTTTTATCAGTTTCAACCGATCCTGAAATTTAGCGTTCTTTGATAAATCCTCAAGTAGCCTTGAGTTATTTTGATCGATCACGGAAAATTTCGCATTGTATTGCCTGGCCGCGGCAAACAATTCCTCAATGCCGCCGCTTGGATTAACGATTGCCATCCGATGGGTTGCCAGGTAAAAACCGGGAGGATCATTTACCATGACCACCGATTCAGTATCATTGGTGGATTCGCGAATTATTCGATCGATCTGCTCGAATTGCTCAAGCGTACCATTCCATGAAGTTTGGGAGGAAACGCCGAAATTTATTTTTTGAAAAAAGATCACAACGGAGAGTATGGCTAGGGAAGCGATCAATGCCGAGCCAAACATTTTCCACGAACGGTTGGGCGTCCATTTTCGATATTTCACGCCCAATTCGATAAATCCGCTCAATCCAATGGGAACCAATCCCCAAAGCACAGTTTGTACCGCGGAGTTGGAATGGAAAAATCCTCCGCGATAACCGGCATATGGAAACACCAGGGACATGACGACAAGATTCAGCAGAATCATCGAGACTGCCAGGCGTGTAAAAAAATGCCTGCGGGTAGACCAGATTCCCATTCCGATGATCGGAACGAGCACGATGCTTCCGTTGACTGCCAGTAACCCTTTTATATTGCTCCACAAGGCAGACAGGCGGTCAAAAATGATTTTTCCAGTTCCCATGTTCAGCATTCTTTCCGGTGTTATGGCGCTGACATTGTAATAGAAGATATCATCGTAACCAATTGCCCAAATCAATCGTCCGTTTCCCGGCGGGATCAAAGTCTGGTACAGCGTCAAATTTCGAATATACCAACCTGACATGACCACCAGGTAACCAATGGTAAAAATACAGATCGCCAGGATCCCCTTTTTTATTCGATTTTCCGCATCCTTTTTCTTCAGAAATCCTGCGGTTATAACAATGAGCCCGAGGACAAATAGTAGTGCGCCGTCTGCCCTTGTCAGGTGTATCACCCCGGTAACAACCCCAAAAAGCAGGATGAACCATAGGTTGGTTTTCTCACCCGGCACACCTCGCCAAATCTTGTCAGCCAGTAACACAAAAAGTCCACCCAAAACTGCAATGATCGTAAATGAGTCGGTAATGGTCAAATAAGGCAGGTAATAAACACAAAATAATGCCGAACAGCCAGCCAACCACCCGGCACCCCTGGATGGTGTATATCTTGTCGCGAACCAGGCACTCAACAATGGGATCACTCCCGCGAACAGGACAAAAAACAAACGGGCGGCAGAAAAACTGGTTGATCCCAGTAATCCCATTCCAGCAGCGGCCACCAGCGAAGTAAACGGCATCCAATATGAAAAGGAAGCGGCAGGAATGGACGGAGGTTGATTCAGATAATTCCAGAGATATGGTTCTTGATTTCCATTTCCTGTAACAATTTGAATTCCACCAGCATAGTAATATTCGGCATCCATGTAGCCTGGTTCGCGAACGAAAAAGGTTATCAAGGAAAAAAATACCGTACTGATCAGGTATAAAAGAAAATATTCTTTTTTCGTCATAGGGACCTAAAGGTTGATGAATTGATCCGGTTCGTTCAATTTCTTGCCATGCAATACCCACCAACGCGACCAATATAACAAAAGAAGGGTAATCCCTGGAATTAAAACCTGCACGATCCAATTCGGGAACAGGTCCGGCTTTTCTGGCGTAAAGAAACCGGAGAAAATCCATTGTGCAATAAAAAGGATGGTGACCAGCCCGGAAACAATGCCATCGGAATTAGTTTTCCAACGTTCAGAAATGAGTTCCAGACCGAAGAAAAATCCCGGTAACGCGAAAACAAGATAGTCATCGGGGGTACGGTATCCCATCCACAATCCAAAAGCCAACGTGATACTTGCCAACCAATACAAACGCTTGTATCCCTTTGTTTTCACAATAAACCATTCAACAATAAGGATCGCAGCGATGATGAGGTTTTTCACGATCGAAAAGCGGATGGATAAATCAGACAGCGCCACACCATTCTCCCCACTTGCTCCAGGGATAGGATTATTGAATGAATGGCTGAAAACCGTATTGAAATATTGGATTGGCCAGTCTGGGATTAAAAGGATCGAAAAACCAAATAACAGGATCAGGAATCCAACCAGCCAATAAATGACGCGATACCTTTTTTGAATGATCACCCAAGCGATAAGCAGAATATTGATCAGAATAACAGCATCGGGTTTGCAGAATGAAAGACCCAACAACAACCCCGCAGCCTCGTCGTTCCCGTCGCGAATGGCTTTCAGCGCAAAAATGACCATTGCCAGGCAAACAACCGCCAGATTACCGCTTAATATTGTGGTAACCGAGGGATACGATAACATCAAATATACGAACAAGAGGATCGTAACGAAGAGGGTTCTCCTCCAATTACCCAATCGAACCATGGTCAATCCGGCAGCGATCAACACGCCTTCTATAAACGTCATCCAGATTGCTGCAGCAACACCAGCGTCTTTGATGAGTGCCATTGGTGCATAGAAAATCAATGAAAATAAGGGGGTTAAAAACCAGTAATTACCAACTCCGCCTGGTTCATTGACCTCTTGAATGGTCATGGAAATTTCGGCTGCCGCCTGTTCGGAATATGGGCTGGCACCTTCAGAGATGAACGTCCGAACACCCTGCCAGTGGGCAATAAAATCAAACCCAGATGGGTAGTTCTTAATAATTTGCAGATTGCCGATCGTGACCACAATCACGATCGCAGCAACCAAAACCGCAAATAAGGTATATTGTTTACGGTTGAGTAATTTGATCAATACTGCTCCTCAAGATCATCTAATGGGAATATTATAATGTCTGAAACAACAAAAAATGTAAAAAAATCGACCTCTTCCGAGGTCGACTTTTACTTTCTATAACACTTTGTGGTAAACCCGGTGGTTTTTATAAGGCCTACCTCCGGCCGTTATCAAATCTTTGCGCATCTGCTCAGCGGTTTCTGCCACCTGGGTCAACTCGTAATGTTCAAATCCAAATTCCTTGATTGTTTTTTCCATTTCGTAATATAAAAGCGCATTCCCCCCTCTTCCGTGGTACTCAGGAAGTACGCCCGCGCCATTGAGTGAAACCCAGTTTGTGCGCTTTAAACTGATCATCATATCGATGATTCCCCAGGGCGTGATCTTCCCTCCGTGCCGCTTCAGTGCATTGGTGATATCAGGAAATGCCAGTAAGAAACCGACAATTTTGTCGTTATATGTGATGAGCTTGATCAATCTGGGGTCAGCCACAACCATCAGGTTATCCACCAGTAATTTGACCTCGCCTTCAGATAATGGATAATATTCCCAGTTGTTGATAAAGGTATCGTTGTAGGCTCTGCCGAGTTTGTCGGCATAATTCTTCATCATTTCTCGTTTATTTTTAAAACGGACAATCTTAAAATTCCCCTTTTCGAGAACACGTTCCGCCACCATCCGCACTTTTTCCGGTAACTGGAAATGATCACGGTGGATAAAGCAGGATACAAAATCCACTTCTTTTTCAAAGCCCAGGTTTTCCAATAGGGTCGAATAATATGGGAAGTTGTAATTCATCATTGTCATCATCTGATGATGCTCAAATCCTTCAACCAAGATCCCGTAACCATCAAATGCGGATAAACCTTTCGGTCCCACAACCTCAGTTAGCCCACGCGCCCGGCACCATGCGAACGCGGTCTCGAATAATTTGTTGGCTACTTCCTGATCATTGATGCAATCGAAGAGATAAAACTGGGCTTTGGTGGTTTTATGGTAATCGTTGAAAGGCTTGTTTTCAAGAATTCCCAGCTTGCCGACAATCTTTCCGTCCTTTTTGGCAACGTAGAACTCCCCATCGGAACGCTCATAAAAGGGATGCTTTTTCTTGTTAAGCATCAACTTTATATCGTTATAAAATGGTGGTGTAAATTGAGGAACATCGCGATACAGGTCATATTGAAATTGAACAAAAGCATTTATTTCAGATTTTGACTCCAGGTTGACTGTCTCGATTGTGACCATTGATTTTCCTCACTTGATTGGTTTTTTTGGATAATGAAATGAGTATACAACAATTTATTCATATCGCATCCGGATATTTGATTAACCGCATCGATCTTCAATAGTTACTTTCAGCCGGTTAATCAGTCCGGAAGACAGTGTATAATCCTTTCACAATCGTCTATCATGTAAAACAAACAACGCTATTTGGAGGAAATCGTGGATAAATTTACTATCATTGGGGGAACTCCATTACACGGTGAAGTGACTCCTGGTGGTAATAAAAATGCAGCCCTTCCGCTGATTGCTGCCTGCCTGCTCACCGATGAACCAATCATTCTAAAAAATGTACCGGATATTCAAGATGTGCGCACCATGGGGAAACTGATCAGAAGTCTCGGTGTAGAGATCACTGATATGGGTGCTAATGTCTGGAAAATCCAGGCGAAAAAGATCAGTCCCACAGATTTGGATCCTGATCTGTGCCGCAAAATCCGTGCATCGATCCTTCTTGCGGGGCCCATGGTCGCCAGGATGGGCGAATTGCAGCTGCCGCCGCCGGGCGGTGACGTGATCGGCAGGCGTCGAGTGGATACTCACATGCTTGCGCTTGAAAAACTTGGAGCGCGTATCAATTACGACCGCTCCTTCCATTTTGAGGCGGATGGTCTTCGCGGAGCCGACATTCTGCTTGACGAAGCAAGCGTTACAGCCACTGAAAACGCCATCATGGCAAGCGTGCTTGCCAAAGGTCATTCGATCATTCGCAACGCGGCCAGTGAGCCGCATATCCAAGAATTATGCCATTTCCTAAACCATCTGGGAGCCCACATCGAGAATATCGGATCCAATACCCTGAATGTTCAAGGTGTCGACAAATTGCACGGCACGGAGTTTGAGATCGGTCCTGACTACCTTGAAGTGATCAGTTTTGTTGGTGCCGCTGTAGTGACCAAGGGTTCAATCACGATCAAGAAAGCTGGTATCCAATACCTGGATATGATCAAATTGATCTTCAGCCGCATCGGTGTGACCTGGGAAGAAAGAGGCGATGATATATTCGTGCCGGAAGATCAAAAATTGGAGATCGAACCTGACCTGGGAGGAGCCATCCCCACGGTCAATGTCATGCCTTGGCCGTCCTTCCCAACGGATCTGATGAGCATTGCAATTGTGGTTGCCACGCAATCCAGGGGAACCATTCTCTTCCATGATTGGATGTATCCTTCCAGGATGTTCTTTACCGACAAGCTGGTAGGAATGGGAGCACAAATTGTCTTGTGCGACCCGCATCGATGCATTGTTCAGGGGCCAACCCCATTGGCTGGCGAAAAAATGGAAAGCCCGGATATTCGAGCAGGAATGGCCCTGGTACTGGCTTCACTCTCAGCAAATGGCAAATCTGTGATTAGGAACGTCAACCAAATCGACCGCGGTTATGAAAAGGTGGATGAAAAATTGCGGAATCTCGGGGCAAACATTGAACGAGGAACAGAAGAATAGCAAACCGAAACAATTGAAAGTCGTCTTTAATTAACAAATAACAAATGAGGCTGTCCCAGAAGAAAGGGGCAGCCTCATGATTATTGAAAATTCTCAAATTATTTTTGGGCAATAACTTCGAGAAATTGATCAACTGTATCCCGAATATTGGCTTCCGGCAAAGCACCGACCTGCCGGTGAACAATCTTTCCACCGGAAACGAACATCATGGTTGGAATGCCCTGTACACCATACTTCAATGCGTATTCGCTATTTTCATCCGTGTTAACTTTGGCGACGATCAATTTTCCGGCATACTCTTTGGCGATCTTGTCCAATACCGGAGCAACCATGCGGCATGGATTACACCAGGGAGCCCAAAAATCAACAATAACGGGTAATTGAGATTGAAGAATGCTCTTTTCGAACGTAGTGTCTGTTACATGAATGGGTTCTGTAATCATAAAAACTCCCTTAAAAATTATCTCTTTATCATTAAGATGCAATAAACAACAAAAAGTGACAGTTCACTAGAATTTTCGCCTACTTTTCCTTGCGCTTATAATCCATAAAACGATATCCGACTCCCCTCTCGGTAAGGATATACTTTGGATTCGAAGGATCTTTTTCCAATTTTTGCCGTAAATAATTGACATACAAGCGCACATAATGCGGTTCATCCCGATATTCATACCCCCAAACCTTTGAAAGGATCTGATCGTAGGTTAACACCCACCCCGCATTTTGGACCAGATGATACAAGAGCCTGTATTCGGTGGGACGTAATTTGACCAATTTTCCATCCAACCAAATTTCCCGACGTCCAAAATCCAATTTTAAGTGTTCATCGACCTCGATCACACCTTCACCATCGGAGGAACTGGTATCGGTCCTGCGTAACACGGCTTTAACCCTGCTCACCAGTTCGCGCGGGCTGAAGGGCTTTGTCACGTAATCATCGGCTCCAAGTTCCAATCCTTTGACCTTATCCTCTTCTTCCCCCTTGGCTGTCAACATGATCACAGGCACCTGGTTGTTTTCCCGGATGAGTTGAAGGACTTCAAAACCATCCACATCCGGCATCATCACATCCAAGATGACGACATCGGGTAAACTATCTCTGATCATTTGGATGGCTTGCATTCCCCGATTGGCCTCGATCACTTGAAATCCGTCGTGTTCCAGGTTCAATCGAATGAAGCGTGCCATCCTTTCTTCATCGTCGACGACCAGGATCAATTTGTTTTTATAAATATCCTCTGCCATGATCACTCACGCACGAAACTGATGATCTCTTCTTCTTCTGAACCAGGAAGAACTTCGATGAATGAAAGCCTGGCTATCGGCCAGGCAGCGGAGGTCACGTCCATTTCCAGATAGGGTAAATCTTTACCATCTCTTCGACGCGGGTTTTTCAAATAAATCAGAGTATCTGTCTTTTGCGGAAGTTCATCAACATCTCCAACAACTGGATCTTCATTCAACATATGTAAAATCAAAATGGGCATTTCTACTCCACGGCGCTATTTTATTAATACCTGTATTTTTAACTTCCCTAGTGTGATGATGTCTCCATGATTCAATGGATAATCTACGTGGGGTACAATCTTTTGTCCATTCACGCGCGTACCATTGGAAGATCCGAGATCGGTCAATACAACTTCACCATTGATAATGCGCAACGCGGCATGCAGGCGAGAAACGCCCAGGGTAAAGGCATCGAAAGGTGACAGATCGACATCCGGTAAAATGGGTTGTCCTTCCACCGTTCGCCCAAGAGTGAATTCTTTGCGATCCGCCAGATGAATTATTTGACCGCTATCCACGATGTGCAGTGAGATACTAATCTCATTAATTTTGGCATTAGATTTTCTAGCCGCCATTTCTGGTATCGAAGGCGGAGGGACTTCAAGCGTATCGGAAGGAGTTTTTTGAATTGTCTTTGTATTTAATATATCCAATGAAACAAGTTGAGTTCCGCACTCACTGCAAAAAAGCGCCCCTGGTAATTCTTTATGTTGACAGTTAGGACATAGGATCATTCTTCCCTCTTCATAGGTGGTGGTAATTGCAGCAATGCTCTTGTACCATACTTAATTCTTTTTTCTCCATCACTGCTAAAGGCACGTTCTTTGCTGATGTGGTCCGCTTCTCGAATAATTATATTCGCTAATGGTTGATTGCCCTGAATCAACATCCGTGTTGCCATGCTTTCCAGGTGTCTGACCGCTTGATCAATTGAACCCTCCTGGACTTCTTTGCGAGCTTTTTCTTGCATCTGGTACATTGTGATTCGCGATATTGCATTAAGTATAACAATCGGAGGGCTTGAATGCGATGGGGTATTTTTTATTTTAACGGATATTTTATAATTTTTGCGGATTTTTCGGCCTTTCTCGGTAATTGCCGTTGATTTTATCAATCCAGTGGCCAATCGTATTGTCTCTTCAGGCGCAACGGCATTATCTACCTGAAATGCAAATAATAATCGAGTAATTGAATCTGTATGCAGATCACCAATGGAGATCGGAGATTCAATACCTAACTCTGCAACAGATGGTTCTATACGAAAGAGATAATTCAACCTCACTCGTTTATCACATAATATTTCAATGGTCGTATTATGCGCAAACAAGTTTTTTAAGGACAAGGTTAAATGATTTACATAATTATACAAATCTTCCGACTGATAAATGAATACAGAGGTACCACCTGTCAAATTTGCAAGCTTATCTAGAAATTTGTCATTCCAATCGCTGCCAATTCCTGCAGTGGCAATGATCACACCCTGCTTTGCAGCTTTTTGTGCAAGATCAAAACAAAGTTTTTCATCACCGTAGGTATGACCGTCGGTAAGAAGGATCAGATAACGGTTATTTGTGCTCAAATTCCCTTCCCACAAAAGATCGACACCGGTTTTTAATCCTTTGAATATTTCTGTCCCTCCGCCTGTACGCAGATCGCGGATTTTGTTATTTATCTTTTCAATGTCTGTAATCCTGGTCGGAGCAAGAACGATTTCGGAAAAATCATTGAAGGCAACAATGGATATCAAATCGTTCGGTGATAGGTTCTTCAAACATTTAAAAATACTTTCCTTCACCATGTTAATTCGAGTGTCATGCATTGAGGTAGAACAATCGATAACAAAGCAAAGGTGAATCGTAGTCGGACGAGATTTTACATTGCCTACAAGGGATTCCAATTCCATCAATGCATATACAAGCTGAGAATCGGGGTTGATGGGAATCTCTGACGCGCTTAATTGGCATGATACATTGATCATTTCAACTTCAGGTTCTGCCTGAAGCAGCATCAAATCATGTTCTTTACGTTTCTTGGGATTTCGTAGTGTCTCGTATGCCTTCTGTAAAACCAGAAAGTATTCAGCAGCTGATTCTGACGGATTCGAATCCGGATGATATTGCCTGGCAAGTGAAAAGTATGCCTGCTTGATTTCATCGTTGGAGGCGGTTCGCTCAACACCAAGAATCTCGTAATAATCGTCCCCCGCCATTGTAATATCCTTTAGATGCGTGAAAAGTCAACGAGTACGACACTGATATTATCAGGTCCACCCGCCTCATTAGCAGCTTCCACCAATTTGTTGCAAATTTCGATAGGTTCCATTGAAGCTGTGAAGATTCGGAAGATTTCCAAATCGTTGACCACACTCCATAAACCATCACTGCACAGGATTAGTTTTCCCCCGTGCGGCAATTGGTGTGTTTGGATGTCCGGACGAAACGGTTCCGGTTGCCCTACTGCTTTCAACAACACGTTCTTTTGGGGATGGGTTGCCGCTTCGGCTTCGGTGATCTCCTCAAGGTCAACCATTCTCTGGACCAAAGAATGGTCCTTTGTGATCTTTTGAAGTCTTCCATCTGGATAAATAAAATAGGCTCGGCTATCGCCAACATGCCCGATGGTGACATGCTCGCCGAGAATTAATGCGATCGTCAACGTGGTGCCACCACCAGGAGCATAATGAACAACTGCTTTTTGGGCTTCTTTTACTGAGTCTTCAAGTATCTCCTGGAGACTTTCGTTTACCGGGTTATCCTGCGGATCTAGAAAGTGACTGAACACCTTGTTCAAGACGTATTTTGCCACGGCTCGCGTACTTACACTGGAAGCGATCTCTCCATTCCTGTGTCCACCCATGCCATCGGCAATGATTGCCAGACCAAACGGTTTATCACCATGCCCATCAGCGATCACGCTGGATAAAGTGAACAGGGTGTCTTCATTATGATCGCGCTGCAATCCAACCGACTGTCCGCAACTAATGGTGTATTGGGCTGGTTTGGTAATTTTCGGCAATGGAATCGTTGCCTGTAATTGGTCTTCGGTCAATGGTGTGGTATGAACTGCATCGCTCCCGGTTGATTTTTTGGAAGGATTCTTCGAAAAGATTTTTTCCAGAATATTCGGCATACTTCCTCCGCGTTCGCCCAGAAGAGATCAGGAAATGAACGCATAAACTTTATGGTCTGCAGATCCTATATAAATGACATCATTCGCTGCTGTAGGAGTGCCGGTGATTGGACCCCCTGTTGTGAATTTCCATCGTTGCCTTCCGGATTTAAAGTCGATGCAATAGAAATTCCCATCAGCCGATCCGCAATACAAGGCATCCTTATAAATCAACGGTGATCCACTTACCTGGTGATCTGTCTTGAAACGCCATACTTCTCTGGCGCTGGAACGTTCGATGCAGTAAATATAACCATCGGCTGATCCAACAAACACATAATCATTGATGATCGAGGGGCTTGAGATCGATCCCTTACCCATGCGGAACCGCCATACCACCCAGCCGGATTTTGCGTCAAGGGCATAAAAAATCCCATCCAGCGAAGCGAAATAAACAATACCGTCCATGACAATTGGAGAGGAAGTAACAGGCCGCTTGGTCCAAAAACGCCACTTTGCCTGGCCACGAAAATCAGCGCAAATAAATTCATTGGATTCACAACCAAAATAGATCAATTCGGGAGTGAGAAATGGAGTGGATCTCACCGGTCCTTCAGTCTTGATCGTCCAGCTCATTTTATTCGCGGCAATATTAACTGCATAAAGATTGCTGTCATCGGATCCAAAGAATACGTGTCCTTCGGCGTATCGCGCCGAACATCGGATGGGTCCGCCCGTTGCAAACTCCCAGAGTTTCTTCCCGGCCCGCGGCTGCAACGAATAGAGTTTTCCATCCTCGCTGCCAAATAATAGCTGATTTTCTGCGAGCAATGGTTTGGAAATAACACCCCCGTTTACCGGGAATTTCCAGAGAAATTGTCCTTTTGTAGAGTCCAGGGCATATAAATTATTATCGTATGCTCCGACATATAAAATTCCACCTTCGACGGTGGCAGAACCTCGTATTTCGTCTTCGCAGGCGAATTCCCACAAAGGTTTTACTTCTTGCTCTTTTAAAATCAATGTTCCAGAATTAACCCGCGAAAGAGCACCGGTCTTTCTGGCGAGCGCCATTAAAGACTCTTTCATGGCAGAAGCCGTTGGAAATCTCTCTTCCGGTTTATATTGAAGTGCAGTAGTCACGATCAGTTCCAATTCAGGAGATACCAACGGATTGATGGATCGGATCGGCCGGTCGGCAAACGAAAAAGGCGCCTCCAGGCGCGGATCACGGTGGGTCAGTAAATGATGGATCGTAGCGCCAAGTGCGTAAACATCGGTTTGCGGGGTTGCTTCGCCTCTGTACTGCTCTGGAGGTGAATAGCCCTCCGTTCCGATCATAGTACCCTTTTGACCAATCTTGAATACTTTGGCGATGCCAAAATCGACCACTACAACATGGTTCTGTTGGTTGATCATAATATTCGATGGCTTTACGTCTCTAAAAATGATCGGTTCAGGTTTGTGATTATGAAGGTATTCGAGCACATCGCATATTTCGATCGCCCACATGATCACCTGGTCTTCACGTAAAGGCTCTAGTGATCGCTTAAGTAAGGCTTCTAGGTCCAGGCCATTGACAAATTCAAGGACAACATAAGAGCGTTCGTCGAAGGTAAAGAAATCAAAAATCTTGGGGATGGAATGATGATTCAGGGTAACGAGAATATTAGCTTCCCGTTCAAAATTTTGAACAATGGTTTTTCGTATGATGGGGTCAGGGTTTGAATTGATCATTTCCTTGACCGCAACAAGTTTCAAGACGTTGGGAAAGTGCAAATCCCGCGCGCGGTAAACCGATCCCATGCCGCCAATACCAACCACATCCTGTATCTGGTAGCGATTGACCAATACTGTACCTGACGCAAGTTGAGATAATCCATCACGATTATCCAAAGGCTGGGTCATGGTCTTGGTATTCAGTGTTCCTCCACTTGTTTTTTCAAAAATAATTATCTTATCTATTGGTTGAAGTTTATTTTACACCCAATCAATTTTTTCCTAACGCAAAAAGAGTTGGGGAAAAGTGTCAAATCGTGCTTTACTCACCGGCAACAGCAACCAGGTATTGAGCTGATGCCCATCCCTTCCGGTTATCGTCGTACGGAGTCACCAGCTGCCACCAAACCATGTCATTCACAGTTTGCGGACCACCGATTACTTTAAAAACTTCCGATTCATTGGCAATGAAATTGACTTCAGCTTCCGTTCCTGGATTATTGCGGATTCTCAATCCCACACCTCCCGTCCCTTGGATCATCACATATTTTTGAGTGGATATTCCATCGATCGTTTCGGATGGAGCCGATGTCGGTGTGGAAGTGATGGTCAATAAGCCAAGGTCCGGGGTGGGAATGGAATCCACGGCCAAAACTGTGATATTGGCTTTGGGAGTCAGTTTCACATTCCTTGAGAAAGCCACTCCATTTAACAATAGAAAAACATACAAAAGGAGCATTAACGCAACGAATGCAGCTCCTACGAAAACGCGAATTAGTATTGTTTTGGAAGAGTTTTTATTCATATTTATACCGGGAAAATAAAGAACGCCAGACCAAAGATCACATATACAGCCAGCAAAGCCGCTCCCTCCAGCCAGTTGGATTCACCGTCAGCAGCCACAAAATAGCTGACGAGGACGGCAGCGACCAGGGCGGCCAACTCAAAGGTATTGAACACCAGGTTTAGCGGATTCCCCATCAACAAACTGACAAATACCAGGATGGGTGCCACAAAAAGCGCGATCTGAAGGCTTGAAGAAATGGCAATCTCCATACTCAGTTCCATCTTGTTCTTTACCGCGACCGTGATCGCCACCAGATGCTCTGCGACATTACCGATGATCGGAACAAGGATGATACCCAGGAAGAATTCAGAAATCCCCGACCCGGAAACCACAGCTTCGACACTTCCCACCAGGATCTCGCTCATCCAGACGATCCCAGCAGTAGCCAGGGCGAGCAGGAAAATGGATTCCTTGACACTCATTACTGCATGTTTCGAGGGTTGTTGAACATCAGTGGCGATACTTAATACTGTTTTGGATCGCAGGGAAAATATTATTCCAGCCGCATATAATAAGATCATCACACCGGCAACACTTAAGCTGAGGATCTCCACTTTTTCGTTGATCCCCGAAGCTGTGGAATGGCTGAACAAGGATGGAATTGTCAGTCCCAATACTGCAATTGTCAACAAGATCGTGCTGTTGATCGTGTGCTGTCTATCAAACTTTTGAATTCCATTCTTCACTCCTCCTGCAAATATCGACAATCCCAAAACAAAGAGCAGGTTGCCGATGATCGATCCAGTGATGGAGGCTTTTACCAGGTCAAGCAGCCCTTGTTTGATCGCAAAGAGTGTAATGATCAATTCCGCAGCATTGCCCAGGGTGGCGTTGACCAATCCTCCCAAACGAGGTCCGGTATGTAAAGCCAGTCCTTCTGTGGCTTCTCCGATCAATCCAGCCAATGGGATCACCCCGATCGCAGAAAGGCTGAAAAGGAGTATTGGATTCCACTCAAGGTATGATCCCAATATCGCAAAAGGAAGTGAAAATAGAAGGATGTTTAATGGTTTCTTGCTGAAGAAATGAAAAATGGATTTCATAGACGTAGATTATAAACGAATGGGTCGTTTTTTTTGCATGATATAATGCCATTAATGTCTGAAACTGAGAAGCAAAATATAGTCCTTGGAAATCGTTATCGCCTGGTCCATCAAGTCGGAAAAGGCGGCATGGCATTGGTCTACAAAGGATACGATCAAATGCTTGAACGGCCTGTCGCGATAAAGCTGCTCAGGCAGGACTTTTTGGAAGATCCCGAATTTCGCGAACGATTCAAGCAGGAAGCAAAATCCGCTGCCAATTTATCCCACCCCAACATCGTAACGGTACATGATTTTGGCATCGATCCAGACGGTGTTTATATCGTCATGGAATATGTTGCGGGTACCGATCTAAAAACAAAGATCAAAGAAAAGAAACTTTTTACCATCGACGAAGGAATTCCTTTGATTATCCAGGCATGTGCAGGTTTGGGCTATGCGCATCGTGCCGGTATTGTTCATTGCGACGTGAAACCTCAAAACATGCTGGTTACCAGGGATATTCGTCTCAAGATCACAGATTTTGGGATCGCACGCGCCTTATCTTCCATATCGCCTGAACATCGTACCGAGTTTGTTTGGGGCTCTCCTCAATATTTTTCACCCGAACAAGCCCTGGGTGATCCTCCTTCACCAGCGTCCGACGTCTATTCGCTGGGTGTGGTGATGTATGAGATGCTGACCGGGCAATTACCCTTTAATGCAGATTCTGTTGAAGAATTAACCCGCCTTCATCAAACACAGATTCCCATCGAACCCAGCCAAATCGTTCCTACTATTTCGCCTGAATTGAACCTGATCATTCTCAAAGTACTCGCAAAAGAACCTTCCGCCCGTTATAGAACTGCAGATCAGCTCGGTCATGTATTGATGAAATTCCAGGAAAAACCCGAAGCTTATTTCACCATCACATCCGCCCTCCCCTCAGAAGTCGGGGTTCAGGAAACACAACGATCCACTCCACCCCCGATCACTCCAGAAGATTATAACTATGAACAGAAGTCCGCTGTCGATTGGAAAATGATTGGTCTGCAACTATTGACAATATTATCCGTTGGCGGCCTGATCCCATTTTGGATGTATGTCTGGTTCAAGATCAGTCCATTTTTAAAGTGAGCGCCATGAAAAATTTCATCTCAGCATCTATTCTTTCTGCCGATTTCTCTCATTTAGAACAACAGATTCGCGAGTGTGAACAGGCGGGTGTGGATTGGATCCACATCGATGTAATGGATGGTCACTTTGTGCCCAACCTGACCATGGGGCCTTTTATCGTTGAAACCTGTAAAAGAATCACCAACCTCCCGCTAGACTGCCACCTGATGGTGGAAAAACCCGAATCAATGGTCAAAGCGTACGCAGATGCAGGAGCGACTACCATCACCATTCATCAGGAAAACAATCCAAATATTCACCGCACGCTTCAGTACATTCGAAGTTTGGGCTGCCAGGCAGGCATCGCATTGAATCCGGGAACGCCTGCCCACAGTATCGACGCGTTATTTGCCAGTGTCGATCTGATATTGCTCATGACAGTCAATCCAGGTTTTTCAGGTCAGGCATTTATCCCTGAATCGGTGCAAAAAATCAAAATGATCGCGACCGCTATTGCCCTGCAGAAAAATCCAATACGCCTGGAGGTTGACGGCGGGATTACGGCAAAAACCATTTCGGCGGTACAGCAAGCCGGAGCCGATACGTTTGTAAGTGCCACCTCCATTTTCAAACATCCTGATGGAATTGCCGGCGGTGTGCGGGATCTTCGACAAGCGCTAAATAGTTAAAAAAAATACGGCCGAAGCCGTATTAATCTGATGTGCTGAGAACTGCTAGGCACTTTTGACCATGGTACGAATGCATTTGGCGCAGAGAGTTTTCTGCACTTTTCTGCCATTTTCAATGATGGTCACTTTTTGGAGGTTGGGTTTGAAAGCACGGTTGGTCGCCCGCAATGAGAAGCTTCGGTTATGGCCAAAAGTTGTCGCTTTGCCACATGAATCACACTTTGCCATTAGAATTTCCTTTCCTGACAATTATTGCTTAATTAGGTAAAATAATGTTCAAGATTGCCCGAACACAGAGCAGAATTTTATCATAAACCGTATCTTTTTTCAAGAATCAATGTTATAAACAAGGACAAGAAAAAATGACCTCATCAGACAATCCACTCGGTAGCATATTTATTTCTCACCGTTCGATCGCCACCATAGCAAGTCAATCAGCGATCGCATCTTATGGTATCGTCGGATTGGCAAGCAAAAACCTGGCCGAAGGTTTGGCACAGGTATTAACCAAGGATCCAGTGCTTGGTGTTGATGTTAACTTCGATAACTCATCAGTTTCCATCGATCTGTTCATTATTGTGGAATATGGCACCCGGATCAAGAGCGTTGCGGCCAACGTCTCTGAATTGGTTAAATACCAGATAGAAAAAATCACCGGTCTTTCTGTCAAACAGGTCAACGTCCATGTACGTGGCCTTAGAATCAGCAATCCAGACTAATAGTATTTACTGCATATCGATATGATCAATCATAAGACGCACATGGAGCAAACTTTGACCAGCCAGACAAGTTCGTATAATACCATCAACGGTCAGGATTTAAAAAGACTTACCGAAGCATCACTACGATGGTTAAAAGCCAATCAGCAGTTGGTTAATGCATTGAATGTCTTTCCAGTCCCCGATGGCGACACCGGAACCAATATGCTGCTCACCATGCAGGCTGCTTACAACGAGATCGCTTTTACTGAAGAAATCAATATTGGAAAAGTTGCCAAAGATATCGCCCAAGGCGCGTTGATGGGTGCGCGTGGAAACTCTGGGGTGATCCTTTCACAGATATTACGCGGTTTTGCCAGGGCGCTGGATAATTTACCCGAAATGGACGCTCAAATCCTCAGCCGGGCGTTATCTGAAAGCCGCAACACGGCATATAAAGGTGTAGTACGTCCGGTTGAGGGTACCATCCTTACCGTGATTAAAGATGTTGCCTCGGCAGTAGAAAACTCTTGCGCAAATTCCTCTGACCTTGCCGTAATACTTGAAGATGCGGTTAAAGCTGCGGATGAATCGGTTAAATTTACTCCGGAACTGCTCCCGATCCTGAAAACCGCCGGCGTTGTGGATAGCGGTGGCAAAGGGTTGTTCTTTATTATTGAGGGTATGTTACGGTTAATTAAAAATCTCCCTCTCGATGAGGGTGCAATAGTAATCCAGGATCTTTCCTCCATCAAATTTGCCGAGACGATGGAAGATGTTGAGGAAGGTCAGGATGTTGAAGTGGTTATCGATTTCACCCCGCGCGAAACGCTTGACCTTGAAGCCTTTTACAACGATCTGGCAAAAATGGGGACATCCATCCAGGTTGGCGAAGGTGATGGTTTGTACCGCATGCATATTCATACCGAGACCGCCAAACAGGATGAGCCCGAAGCATTAATTAAAACCATGGGTGAAATCTCGAAGATCTATAAAGAAGATCTGCGAGACCAGATGAAACGTATTGAAGAAAAGAAGAACACACTGGATATTAAACCCATCCTTCCCGGAACCATTGCGGTTGTGGTAGTTTCACCTGGACCTGGACTTTCCCAGATATTCGTAAGCCAGGGCGCGGCCGCTATTGTTGCAGGCGGACAAACGATGAATCCCAGCATCGAACAGATACTCAAAGCCTTTGAAAATTTGCCCACTGATAAAGTAATCATCCTTCCAAATAATAAAAATGTTGTCCTTGCTGCGAATTCTGCCAAAACCCTCAGTGTGAAGAATGTTGCCGTCATTCCTACAAAAAATATTTCACAAGGTATTTCAGCAATCCTTCGTTGGAATCCGGATGGGGATTTCGACCAAATTGTTGATGATATGAATGAATCTTTGGATGAAGCGGATTGCGGAGAAATTACCACTGCCACCCGGTCAGTCGAAATCAACGGCGTCGAAGTTGAAGAAGGCAAGATCATCGGCCTTCTCAACGGAAAACTGGTGGTTTCTGGCAGTACCATTACTGATGCCTTCCTTCGATTGCTTGAAAAAGTGGACATGGAATCGCGGGAAAGGATCACGCTCTTTTATGGTTCCGGCATTACCGAAGAGGAAGTCAACGAGATTTCTGAAAAGATTCAGGAAAAATACCCCAACCACGAGATCGAGATTCATGATGGCGGACAACCCCATTATCCTCTGATCATATCCATCGAGTAAAACATGGGGCTTAGCTGCATTCTCACCGACAATGCTGCCCAATTTACGAAACCGACCTTCCCAGGATCGAAATACATCAGGTATTTGACACAACAAATGAATCTGGGGAATGGGTTGATTATTGACATTAACAAGGTTAAGATCATTGAACTGCCAAAAAGGGTGGATATTTCGAAACCACCTTCATTGATCCCTCTGACTTCAGAAAATATTGCTTCTCTGATCTTATCGCTATATCAATCATATGATGATCTTTTTATTATCCTGGTTTCAAAAGAGTTGCATCAAACCTATTCACTAACCGAGAAGATCGTTAAAGACCTCCATGGACGGGCTTGCATTCACCTAATCGACTCCCAATCCATCGCCGTGGGCGAAGGCCGCATCGTACAATACGCCGCCGAACTCCTTTCCCAAAATATATCCGGCGCAAAAACTGAAGAGTATTTACGAGAAGCCATTCCGCATGTATATACACTTTTGTGCACACCCAATTTATCCTACCTGCATAAGGCAGGTTTTATCGATATTGGTCAATCGATAGTGGGCGAGATGATGTCATTGCTTCCGATCTTTTCATTGGAAGACGGCAAATTAAATTCCCTGGACAAAGTAAAAAACTACCGCAGCGTGATCGATTATTTTATTGAGTTCGTCGAAGAATTTGACGACCTGGAGAGTGTTACATTTATTCACCCTTCAGGCTCGGTATTGTCTGAAGCAAAAATGATCCGGCAGCAAATGGAAGAGAATTATCCAGGGGTCAACTACTTTGAATTGTCCATTAATCCTTTTTTGGCATCACTGATCGGTCCAAGGGGAATGGGAATTGTGATTACCGAAAAAGTCGATCATTAATCCTTCTTAAAGATAATTTGTGGTCCAATTTCATTACTGCTTTGCTGTAAAATATATCCATGCTCAGATCACTCGAAAAAATCCTAAAGATTCTCAATCTCGAAATTCAGGGTAAATTCCTGAACAAAGCCATCATTGGCGGTTTGGATAAGTTCTTGCCGAATTGGATTGTGGAAGCAAAAGCAGAGCAAGTGCCTGATGCTCTGTTCGTTCAAATCCAAAAACACTTTACCGATTATGCTCAAATGGAGGCTGCTGAACGCGAAAGATCAACAAGAGAGATCTTGTCTGAGATCAGAAGCCAATATTCAACCTCCAACGGTCAAACCAAGCCAGCCAATCGTTATCCACAGGCAGCCCCTGCGAAATCGACCTCGCCTGAAAGTGCTTCGCATACTGCTGCAAGACCCTTCAACGCATCGTTTACGCCGGTTGTTCCGGCGTTGGGTCTTAATGCACCTGTGACAGTGCTGCACGGGATTGGATCCACAAAGAAAGACCTGTTCCAGTCGATTGGGATCAACAAGATAAGTGACCTCGTCTATTATTTTCCGCGCCGATACGTCGATTATTCAAAGTTAAAACCCATCAACAGGATCGAATTTGGTGAGGAACTCTCGTTTGTGGCAACTGTTCAGAGCCTGCTGACCACACCAATCAAGCGGAAAAATCAAGCCCGCATCGAAGTCGTGGTTAGTGATGGTACCGGTTTTATGCGGCTCGTTTTTTTCAGACCACTAAAGTATGCTGCCGGAATTGAGAACAAATTCAAGCGGGGAACGCAACATGTGATTTCCGGCAAAGTAAGCATGTATCTGGGAAGAAAACAGATCAATGAACCGAACACCGAATCCCTGGATCAACCGAATCTTTCGACCAACCGCATCACGCCCGTATATTCGTTAACCACAGGATTGACCCAAAAAGACGTGCGTACAGCGACCGAAAATGCCACAGCCTTCTACGCATCCAAGTTGACAGATTATCTTCCTGCTGCGCTTAAACAATCTGCGGAATTGATCGACCTCCCTCAGGCGATTCGCCAGGTTCATTACCCGGATAATTTCGATATCCTTAAATCCGCCATGAACCGCCTGGCATTTGATGAGATTTTCTTTCTGCAGCTCGGAGTTCAACAGCAAAAGAAGAATTGGCAGGGAACACCGGCAGCCAAATATGAGATTACCGATGAGCAATTGGCGCAATTCACTGCCCGCCTACCCTACGTATTGACCGATGCGCAGAAAAAGGTTGTTGACGAGATCCGCACGGATTTGACCTCGGGATTTCCCATGAACCGATTAATCCAAGGAGATGTTGGATCAGGAAAAACCATCGTGGCTGCAATCGCATCACTGGCAGTCAACTCACATGGCGGACAAACTGCATTCATGGCTCCTACGGGCATTCTCGCCGAACAACATTTCCATTCATTGCAGAATGTTCTGGTATCTGACAACGAAAATGCCCCCTCACTTCCTGCATCG
>DAOUGM010000001.1:0-11327 GCA_034428895.1 Anaerolineaceae bacterium | reverse complement strand
CCCCTTCGCAAGGACAAAAGTTCGTGGTTTTCATTTGAATCTTTTGCCGATTTCATGATATTCTTTGGCATATGATGCCCCCTTTCTGGAAAGCCAAAAAACTCAACCAACTCACCCCCGCGGAATGGGAATCCTTGTGCGACGGCTGTGCCCAGTGCTGCATCATCAAGTTCGAAGATGAAGACAGTGGGCGCATTTACCATACCAACGTGGTTTGCGAACTTCTCGAAATCTACCACTGCCGCTGCAAGCGGTACGACGAGCGCAGCGTACTCGTGCCCACCTGCATCACGCTTACGCCCGACCTTGCCGGCGCACTCGCCTGGATGCCGGAAACCTGCGCCTACCGCCTGCTGGCGGAAGGCAAAGACCTGCCCATGTGGCATCACCTGGTGTGTGGAGACCGCAGCGCCGTACACAAAGCCGGTGTCTCCGTCCGCGGCAAGGTCGTCTCCGCCATCGATGTGGATGACGAAGACCTCCCCGATTATGTGATCGACGATGAGGATTAACACCTGAATTAATGATCCAGGGCGGAAGTTGGTTCCTATCCTTCGGTAAAATCAGGAACTTCATCAATCCGTACCGTCAGCCGGCATCGATTTGAATTCTTTCGAAGTGCTATAATAACTTCAGAATATACTCCCCGCGGAGATAATAAGGAGAACAAAATGATCGTTACTACCAAGGAATTGTTCAAAGCCGCTTATGGTAAATATGCCATTGGCGCATACAACATTAACAACCTCGAACAGATCATGGGATTGTTCCAGGGTAACATCGACAGCCAGGCGCCGTTCATTATCCAGATCAGCAAGGGCGCACGTTCGTATACCAACAAGATCATGCTCGAAGGGCTGATCCGATCCGCCGACCAGGTGTTTCCTCAAGCGATCTTCGCCGTCCATCTCGACCACGGTGACGAGGAGACATGCTACGACTGCATTAATAGTGGATTCTACTCCTCGGTCATGATCGACGCTTCCTCGGAACCTTTCGAAAAGAACATCGAGATCACCCGCCGCGTGGTGGAAGCCGCGCATGCCAAGGGCATTGTCGTCGAAGCCGAACTGGGCAAACTCGGCGGCGTCGAGGAACATGTCCAGGTAAGCGAAGCCAACGCCATGCTCACCGACCCCGCTCAGGCAGCAGAATTCGTCAAACGCAGCGGCTGTGATTCCCTGGCGGTTGCCATCGGCACCAGCCACGGTGCTTTCAAATTCAGCGGCTCGCAGAGCCTGCACTTCGATGTTCTCGAGCAGATCCAGAAGAACCTGCCCGGCTTCCCGCTGGTGATGCACG
This sequence comes from Anaerolineaceae bacterium, assembly GCA_034428895.1. Lineage (GTDB taxonomy): Bacteria > Chloroflexota > Anaerolineae > Anaerolineales > Anaerolineaceae > UBA6107. The sequence goes on along the minus strand of DAOUGM010000001.1, from coordinate 10,025 downwards.
GCTCCAGCTCTGTTCCCCAGGAAGAAGTGGAACGCATCAACAAAGCCGGCGGCAATTTAAAAGGCGCCAAGGGCGTGGATGCCGACCAATTCAAGCGCGCCGCTGAACTGGGCGTGACCAAGATCAACATCGATACCGACGGGCGCCTGGTGTGGACGCGCGTCCACAGGGAATACTTCATTGAACACCCCGAGAACTTCGACCTACGCCCCATTGGCAAGGTTTTCATGAGTGAATATGCCAAATTCATTGCCCATAAGAATGAAAAGCTGGGCAGCGCCGGGCAGCTCGAAAAGTTGCGCGCCCTGGTCAGTAAATAACTTTTCCTCAAACCCAGATCCCTGGTTCTTCAACCAGGGATTTTTAAAATTTCAAATGAATAATGATCCGTGCTGCATATCTGGAATTCGGAATGACCAGGTTGATTTGCATCTTCGCGGATCGGATATCTGGTATCCTGGTCGGGCAGAATGCCCTGGTGGCGCTGACGATAACGGACAGGATCTTGGCACCAGGCGCGGCTGACCGGTTGCTTCACGATCCTGGGAGGTAGGACTACAACCTGTAAATCATCGATTAAAGGAATTTTCGAGGGTTACCGCTCTAGCGCTTCCTGTCGCGAAAAGCGCGTTCGATCTCACGCGTCATCCTTTGCCATAACTCCGGCCGGCGCTGCTTGCACATTTCCAGCAGCGAAATAACAGGCTTCGCCGGCTGTTCCAGTGCCAGTTCCCTCACGTTTCCGGGGCAGATGAACGGGGTGGAAAACGCGCCGACGGCATCCCCTTTTACCGGGATCAGCCAATTACTTGAAACAAGTCCCCATTCGACAAGTTCGATGATCTTCTGCCACGGGTCCATCCGATCATCGCCCAATAATGAATAAATGATATTGTAAAGGGTATTCTCTTGAGCAGGGTAAAGGCTGCCGGCAAGGAACATGACTGCTGCTTCGAGCGTATATCCTGACCAGTTGGGGGTAGGCTGTACGCACCGAAGGTAGAGCTCGTGAGTTGTACTGCCAAACAATTTCTTTTTTGACTGCAGGTCGATCGCCAGTGCACCTTCGGATTCATTGGCGAGGATCGCCCCCATGACCAGGAGCATCGCCAATTGCGGTCCATTCACATGGGTATCGCTGCATAACAGGAAAACACTTTCAGCACCTTCCGAAGACGGTGAGAATTTCTCCCCGTTCAGAAACATATATTCACTGGGCGTAAAGGAAAAATCCAGCAACGTCATGCCAGCATCCTCATGGTTTTGGTATGCATCAGGTACTGCTAGAGTTCATTTTATCCAGATTAAGGTCAATCTGCGTAAAATTTGCGTAAAGGAAGTTTAGAAATACCTCACAAATGGCCAAAAATGGTATTAAATTGAGCAGGGACAAATATAATAACTATTAGGCATGCGAATTATTCTTACCGTCACAACAAACATCGAAAAATTAATGATTTAGGGATTTTGAATGCCCGATTCTTTTGGGGTGATCTTTACGAACGTCGTAATTGCTGCCAGTGCTGTGATACTAACACTGGTGATCGCCATCTATTCATGGTTACACCGCAAATACATAGGTGCCATCAACATGGTGATCATCTCACTGCTGGGGGCTGCCTGGGGCATCACTTATTTATTGGAATTATTCAGCACCTCATTTGAAACCAAAAATTTTTGGGACAGCATCCAATTCATCCCGGCAACCTTCATGGCACCGGCCTTTTTCCTGTTTTGCCTGGTGTTCACAGGCTGGGTGAAGATCACAAAAAGGTTAAGGTGGTTGCTTGTTTTCCTGATCCCGGTCCTCACAATATTTGTGGTATTCACCAATCAATACCACCACCTTTATAAAATTGCGGCAAACGATACTCCCTCAAATGCAACCTTTCTGGTACCTTTTTTCCCACAGTATGGTATCTGGTTCTGGGTGGTCGTCATACATACCTTCATCCTGTTGATCACTTCGGTGGCATTCCTGGCTTACACCTATAAAAAATCCCCTCGCTGGGCACGCAACAGGATCGGCGGGTTAATGTTCGGGGCCTGCCTTCCCGTGATAGCCGGCATCATCTCCATCCCCATCTGGGCGAACCAGATGGGCGCAAATATTATCCTGATATCACTTCTGGCATTTCTTTTTATTCTTTTCTGGAGTATTTTTGGAAATCACATGCTGGATGTGATTCCGTTGGCGCGCAGCACATTGCTAAGTCAAATTACGGATGCAGTGATCACGCTTGATCCATATGGACAGATTCTGGATTTCAATAACGCTGCCGCCAATATCTCACAACTGGATATTAAAGGGCATGTGGGTCAATCATTCCCGATATTGTTAAACGACCGCTTGAAATCTCATATTCCCATTGAGGATTGCTTGGATCAATCAATGGAGATCGTCCTTGGCGAAGGCACATTTACCCGCATCTATGATATGAGCATCTCTCCGTTGACCGCAAGCAATGACAAGGTTGCCGGATCGCTGGTCGTGTTAAGGGAAATTACCAAAAAGAAACAGGATGAGGTCGAACGCGTCTTGATCGAGGAACGCTACCGCACTCTTTTCGAGAACTCAACGCTTGGAATTTTCCTCCTGAACCAACAGGGCATGATCATCGAAAACAATGCCCAGGCATCACGCATTTCAGGCTACACCCGTGATCAGATCCTTTTTCGTTCATTGAGCGATATTGTTCAGGGAACGCCGGACCTTCAAAATGTAAAGGACAGCAAACCATTTCCACTACAGGAAACCAACCTGGTACACGCCAACGGAGATATCATTCCGGTGGAATTGACCGTCGTGCCCGTATCCAAGGGGGAAGAGGGTATCTTTTACGTCACCATCCAAGATATTCGGGAAAGGAAGAAGACCGAGAATATCACGCGCACCGCGTTGGAAAACGTTCAGTCTCGAATCGATGAACTCGCCATCCTGCGTAACGTTACCGAATCGTTGAACCAGGCTTCGACACTGCGGGCCGCCATCCTGCCGGTTCTCGAAACCGTGACCGCAGTAACAAAAAGCCATCACGTGTGGCTATTCCTCCTGGGAAAATCGGACCACTCTTTTCAACGCATCGAATATCACCCCCTGGATGAAGACAACTTGCTCGTCGTCGACAATCTTCAAGGGGAACTTCCCAGTTGTGTGGAGAAACTGATCGATGAAAGGGTTGCCACTCCGCGTGTGGTCAAGAATTGTGTCTGCAGCAACCTGACCAATAATCCCAATCATTATTCACTGCCGTTATACATTGGCAAACAGCCCCTGGGATTGCTCAACTTTGTGGATGAAAAAGGGGTTCAGCTCAATGAGAACAAGGTCAGACTGCTGCATACGATATGCGATTCGCTTGCGGTTGCCATCGAGCGCGTCAGGCTCTTCAAAAGCGAACATGATCAGCGCAAGCTGGCCGAGACCATGCGCGACATCGGCACCACCCTCACCACTTCGCTGGATTTGAATGAAATTCTGGACCTGCTGCTGGACCAGTTATCACGCCTGGTCCCATACGATGGGGGTAACGTCCTGCTGATCGATGGAAAACAAGCCTACATGGCACGTTATCGAGGGTACGAACACTCGGGCAAGAAAAAAGCAGCCTCATTACTGGAGTACAACTTCGAGATCGACAACACAGAAAACCTGCGTATGATCTTCAACAGCCGTAAACCTTTGATCATTTCCAATACCGCGGAATTCGAAAAATGGATACCGACCTCGATTTCAGTCGATTATCATTCCTGGCTGGGCGTTCCCGTGATCATCGAAGGCAAAATAGAAGCCATTTTCTGCCTGGATAAAGTGGAACCGGGATTTTATTCCCAGGAGCATGCACGCCTGGTATCGCTGTTCGCCACTCAATCCTCATTGGCGATCAAGAACTCACGCCTGTTTGCTGCCGAAACCAAACGCATCAGGGAGCTCGATAGTCTGCGTGCAACGCTGACCGACGTCAGTTCACAATTGGACGTGAATGTCCTTTTGAAGGAGATCGTAAAACGGGCCACTTACCTGTTGAACGCCGAAATGGGTCAGATTGGGCTGTATGAGCCCGAACAGAAAGCCTTGCGTGTCCTGGTTTCAGAGAACCTGAAAGCCGACTCGGTGGGCAGCCTGGTAAAGATCGGTGAAGGAGTGATGGGAAGAGCCGCCGAAACCAGGCAGCCGCTCGTCATCTCCGATTATTTGAATTGGAAGGTCAAACACCACATCTCAGGAGAAAAAACTTCGCTCATTGGGCTGGCAGTTCCCATGCTTGCTGGAGAGAACGAATTGCTGGGTGTGATCGGTGTGGGCGACAATAATCCGACCCGGGTGTTTTCCGAGAACGATATCCGCCTGCTTAACCTGTTTGCGCAGCAAGCCACCATTGCACTCCGCAACGCCCAGCTCTTCGCTGATGCCAGGCGCAGGGCGGAGGAAGCCGAGACACTGCGCAAGGCTGGCGCGGTCGTCGTTTCATCACTCAACCAGGATGAGGCCATCCGGCTGATCCTTGAGCAATTGGCTCACGTTGTTCCTTACGACAGCGCATCCGTATTGCTGCATAAGAAGAGCGTATTGAAGATCGTCGGTGGCCACGGGTTTGGGGATACCAACCCCATACTGGGCGTGGAACTATCGCTGGATCGCAGTAATCCGGGAGCCGTGGTCTTTCTGGATAATAAGCCCAGTTTGATCGGCAACATTCCCGAAGAATCACCCAATTTCAACCAAATTTCCAATGATTCAGATATCATCCGCTCCTGGATGGGGGTTCCCCTCACTATTCACAACAAACCCATCGGCATCCTCTCGCTCGACGCGCACAATCTTCACCAGTTTACCGAGGAACATGCCCGGTTGGTTACTGCCTTTGCCGACCAGGTTGCGATCGCACTGGAAAATTCACGCCTCTACGAAAACGCGGTCCAGGCAGCAACGCGAAACGAAACCCTTTATAAACTGAGCCAGATCATCAGCGCCAATATCCGTTCCGAAGAAATATACCCGGCAATCCATCAGGCGACCGCTGAATTGATGGAGACCGAGTTCTTCTGCATCTCCCTCGTGAACGAGAATCAAGGCACCATCGACGACGTTTATATCGCCGATCGCGAAGAACCCATAGAGCTGAGCAGCCGCCCCATATCCCAGGGGCTCTTTGGGAAAGTTCTGAAGGAGGGAAAATCGGTTCTGTACAATACCTTCGATGAAAGCATGATCGCCGCCACGGGTGCAATTTTGACCGGTAACCTGGAAGAGGATGAGATCTCGCAGTCTGTGCTGATCGTACCCTTGAAGATCGGATCTAAATTGATCGGCGTGTTATCAGCACAAAGTTATCAGCCTTATGCCTATTCAGAATCCGACCTGGAAATGCTCGAACTGCTTGGCGCTAATGCTGCCATCGCACTTGAAAATGCGCGCCTCTTCGCCGAAGTTCAGGAACTGGCGATCACCGATCCGGTCACCGGTCTCTTCAACCGGCGCAGGTTCCTTGAACTGGCAGAACAGGAATTCAACCGCTCGATCAGGTATCAGCGCAACCTCTCTGCGATCATGCTCGATATCGATAATTTCAAGGTGGTGAACGATACCTTCGGTCACACCATCGGCGACCAGGTGCTGATCGAACTGGCAAAAGTCTGCCAGTCGGGCGTGCGGCAAGTTGACATCCTTGCCCGCTACGGCGGCGAGGAGTTCATCGTCCTCCTTCCTGAAACCAATGCCCAGGAGGCGGAAATGATCGCCGAAAGGTTGCGCGCCAATACCGAATCAAACTCGTTCACAACCTCTGCAGGCCCCCTGCATATCACCATCAGCCTGGGCGTTGCCGAAATGGAAAAGTCCTGTGAGTCGCTGAGCGAGCTGGTGGACCGCGCTGACTTTGCCCAGTACGCTTCCAAGGATGCCGGGCGCAACCGCGTCACCTGCTGGAGCCCGGATATAAAGCAGCGCGCCAAGGATACCGGCGTTTTGCGGCTCAGAAAACATACCAACCCTTCTTGACATTTCTTTTCTCCGGAATATAATACTATACAGTAGAGTATTTATTGTATGTCTGTCCGGCATTCCTTGTTGGGTCTACTGGCACAAAGACCGCGCTACGGTTACGAGTTGCGCGTGGCTTTTACTACGCTGGCTGGCGGCAGCGAAAACTGGGACGTGACCCCGGCGCAGATCTACACCACCCTCAACCGCATGCGCGAGAGCGGGCTGGTGGAAATCGAAGAGTCCTCCGATCATTCCACAACTGAAAAAAGAAAATATTCGATCACGCCCTCCGGTCTGGACGAACTTAACCGCTGGTTCATGACTGACGTACGCGATGAACCCCAGCAGGATGCTTTCTATCTAAAACTGATGTTGTCTCGCGACCTGGATTTTGTGGATACGAACCGCCTGATCCATATCCAGCGCAACGGGCTTTACCGGGACCTGCACCGCATCACCCAGGCGAGGCAAAAGTTGGACAGCAAACGCGAGCTTGCCAGGATCATGATCATGGACAAAGCCATCATGCACCTCGAAGCCGACCTGCGCTGGCTCGATATGGTGGAAGCCCGCCTGGAGGAAGTGGTCAGGCAGCCTGCTGCCGAACCCCTGCTCCGTCCGCGGGGCAGGCCCCAAAAGAATTCATAACGTTTTACCATTTTGTGTTTTCAAGGAGATCAAATGGCGATCATAGAAGTTAGAGACCTGACAAAGATCTACGGCAGCGGTGATACAGCCGTGAAAGCCCTGGACGCCGTCACCCTCAGCGTGGATGAAGGCAAGTTCATTGCCGTGATGGGTCCAAGCGGCTGCGGCAAATCGACGCTGCTGCATCTGATCGGCGGATTGGACCGCCCAACCAGCGGAACGGTGATGATCGAGGGCAAGGATATCGCCCTCATGAAGGATGACCAGCTGACCGAACTTCGGCGGCGGAAAATGGGCTTTATTTTCCAGTTCTTCAACCTCATCCCCGTGCTCACTGCTGCGGAAAATGCAGCCTTGCCGTTAATCCTGGATGGGGTGAAACAGGACCAAGCCGCGGCAAAAGCCCGCGAATGGCTGGAAAAGAACAAGCTCGGCGACCGCGCTGCCCACCGCCCCGACGAACTTTCCGGCGGTCAGCAGCAACGCGTGGCCATCTCGCGCGCGATGGTTTCCGACCCGGTGATCATCCTGGCGGATGAACCCACGGGCAACCTCGACACCCGCAGCGGAGACGAGATCGCCTCCGCCCTGCGCAGCCTGGTCACCGATTGGGGACGAACGGTGCTTATGGTCACCCACGACCCGCGCATTGCGGCGTATGCCGACCGCATCATCTTTCTAAAAGACGGAAAAGTCGTGGATGACGCCCTGATGAGCGGAGAAGCAAATGAAAAAGCCCGCAAACTCAAGGAGAAAGTGGAGTCGTTATGAAAGGGCAATTCCTTTTGGCGTGGCGTTATCTCACCGGCAGAAAACAACGCATGTTGTTGACCACCCTGGCGGTGATCTTTGGCGTGGCGGTCCTTTTTGGCATGAATTCCATGCTTCCCGGCATGATCACCACCTTCCGTCATTCCATGATTACCGCCGCCGGAAAGGTGGATCTGAGCATTTCCAGCAAGTCCAACAGCCCGTTCGACGAGGCTTACACGAAGACGGTTCAGAATATCGATGGTGTCAGCGCCAGCACCGGCATCCTTCAGCGCAATGTTCAGATACCCGCCAGCCTGGGAGGTTCCACCGATCCTATCACGGGTTCGGCTGCCCTCACGCTCAACGGGCTGGATGTGGCGAGTGCCACAGCGGTTCGCCGCTACGATATGGCTGAAGGGCGTTTTCTTGAACCTGGCGATACCAACCAGGCAGTGATTAGTTACAACCTGGCTGTCAAGATGAACCTCAAGGTTGGAGACCCGTTGACGATTCCTTCCTCGCAAGGGACGGCAAAACTGGAGGTGGTGGGCATTCTCAGCCAGTTTGTCTCGTCGGTGGTCGACGAGGTATACGTAACGCTTCCCGCGGCGCAGGAAATCCTCGGCCTGCCGGGGCAGATCACCACCATTGACATCCTGTTGAGAAGCCAGGTGGACAAGGCTGCGGTTGAACAGGACCTATTAAATGCACTCGGCAGCAGTTTCAAGATCGGCGCAGTGGAAGTTGGAAACGAACTTTCAGCAGCGCTGGACCTTGGCGAGAAAATGATGTGGCTGTTCGGCATCATGGCACTCGCAATGGCTGCCTTCATCATCTACAACACTTTCCGCACCGTGGTGGCCGAGCGGCGGCGCGACCTGGGCATGCTGCGCGCCATTGGCGCCTCGCGCAAAACGGTGATGGGCATCATCCTGACCGAATCCCTCATCCAGGGCATCATCGGCACCGCAATCGGTCTGGTGTTGGGATACCTCATGGCCTACGGCATCCTGCAAAGCCTGGCTTCGGTCGTGGAAACCTTCATGAGAACCAGGATCGGGGCTCCGATCATCACCATGCAGAACCTGGTCGCGTCCGTTTTGTTGGGAATCGGCTTCACCGTGGGCAGCAGTTATCTCCCCTCGCGCACCGCGATGAAGATTACCCCCATGGAAGCCCTGCGCCCGGTCACATTGGTGGTGGAGCGCAGGAAACGGGTGGTGCGCGCCGTGCTTGGATTTTTGCTGATCGTGGTCTCGGTGATCGGTTTGATCGTGGGAGACCTCTCGGTCGCCTCCTTCTCCACCCTGCTCTTCCTCGTAGGCCTGATACTGGTCATTCCCGTCCTGGTGCGGCCGATCGCCAATACCTTTGGCTGGTTGATTGCGTTGATCTTTGCCCGCCAGGGAAACCTGGCCCAGGGGAACCTCAACCGCCAGCCGGGGCGTGCCGCAATCACCGCCTCGGCCATGATGATCGGGCTGGCCGTCACCATCGCCATGATCGGGTTGGTGACCAGTGTATTCAACGGTTTTCTCAAATATCTCGATAAAAGCCTGGGTTCCGATTACCTGCTGATGCCTTCCTCCCTGGTGCTGAGCGGAGGGAACCTGGGTGCTGCGCCCGAATTTGCACAGAAGCTGGAGAATCTCGACGGCATCCGCGGCGTGACCACGCTGCGAATTTCTTCAACGCAGACCAAGGGTGCCGCATTGAACGTGATCGGTATCGACCCGCAGAAATACCCTTCCATTTCGGGTCTGGAGTTCAGCAAGGGCGACCCTCAGGAGAGCTTCCGGGCTTTGGCCAATGAACGTGCGATCATCGTCAACGGCATCTTTTCCACGTCCTCCTCCATCAAGATCGGCGACGTGCTGACCCTTGAAACCGCCGAGGGCGAAAAGGATTACCGCGTGGTGGGCATCGCCATGGATTACCTGAACGCCAAGCTTGCCACCGGTTACATCTCGCAAGCCAACCTTGAGAAAGATTTCCACGTTACCACGGATATCTTGATCATGGCGGATCGTGCCTCGGGTGCCGATGCAGCCAAAGTGGACGCAGAACTTAAAGCCGCGGCAAAGGATTACCCGGCATTCACCTTGTTCGATTCCAAATCTTTCAAGGAATCGCAGATGAAGGTGTTCGGGAGCGCGATGAACATGATGTACGCGCTGGTCATTATGCTGGCGCTCCCCGGGCTGATCGCCATGGCGAACACGCTGGGCATCAGCGTCATCGAACGCACGCGCGAGATCGGCATGCTGCGCGCCGTGGGTTCGACCCGGAAGCAGGTGAGGCAGATGGTCTTTACCGAAAGCCTGCTGCTCGCGGCGCTGGGTACTTCATTAGGGATCATGGTGGGATTGTTCCTGAGCTATTATCTGCTGAAAGCCCTCAATCTCAGCGGTTTTGTTTTGGAATTCTACTTCCCGGGTCTGGGCATCCTCATCGCCGTCGCGGTGGGTTTGCTCTTCGGCGTGCTTGCCGCCATGGTTCCGGCGCGCCAGGCAGCCAGAACCATCATCGTGGAAGCATTGAGGTATGAATAAGCGTGCACTAAAATTTGTAAAAACAAAATGGGGATTGAAAAGAGGGAGGGTTTGAAACCCTCCCTCATTATTTCACATCACACAAA